>DATCGA010000460.1:0-4961 GCA_036509215.1 Trebonia sp. | reverse complement strand
GCGGTCGCGGTCGCGGGGTGGTGGTCTGTCGGCTACGCCAGCGACAGGAATTGGGACCTGTCGGCTACGCCAGCGACATCGCCTAGCGGGGTCGATGGCGTAGGCGACAGGAGGCGTATGGGGTCGATGGCGTAGGCGACAGGGTGCGGGGGCGGGGTGGGGGCGAGAGGGTAGGTGGCGGGTGGGCCGTGGGGTGACGGATGGTGGCTAGCTAGGTGGTGCGGAGGCGGGACCAGGCGTCGCCGCCGACGGCGAGGAGGAGGATCACGCCGAGGGTGATCTGCTCGTAGAGCGGGTTCCAGGCCAGCAGGGTGAAGCCGTTGCCGATGATCGCGATGAACAGCACGCCGACGAAGGTCCGCCAGATCGCGCCGGAGCCGCCGAGGATCGACGTGCCGCCGACCACGATGCCGGCCAGCACGGTGAAGGTCAGCGCGGTGCCGCCGTTCTGCGAGGAGGCCGACAGCACCCGGGAGGCGTCGATGATGCCGCCCAGGCCGGCCGCGCCGCCGCTGATCGCGAACGTGACCAGCTTGATCCACTGCACCCGGACGCCGGCCAGCCTGGCCGCCTCGGCGTTGCTGCCGGCCGCGTACATGTACCGGCCGGCGATCGTCCGCGACAGAACGACGCCGAAAATGATCACCACCCCGATCATCGTCCAGGCGGCGGTGGTGACGTCGAGGAACTCCGTCCTGGCGAAGTTGGCGAAGCCGAGCGCGCTGTAGGCGATGATCAGGTTCCCGTTGGTGACCAGGCTGGCGACGCCGGTGATCACGAACGACATCGCCAGGGTGGCGATGAGCGAGTTGATGCGGAAGAACGTGGCGATCACGCCGTTGACCGCGCCGACCCCGACGCCGACGAGCACGCCCACCAGGATGGCAAGGACTGGGTTCCCGCCCTCCGCCATCTTGGTCGCGATCACCTGGCAGAGCGCGTAGGTCGCGCCGACCGACAGGTCGATGCCGCCCGCGATCATCACCATCGTGCCCGCGGCCGCGATGATCAGGTACGAGGCCTGCTGGTCGAGGATCTCGAGCAGGTTCGTGCGGTCGGCGAAGAGCGAGCCCTTCCAGATCGTGAGCACCAGGAACAAGACGATGAACGGGTAGACGATCCCGCCCTGCCGGGCCTGGCCCAGGAGCCCCGACTGCGGGAGGCTGAAGCCGCCGGGCAGGGCGAGCCTCCTGGCCGCGCTGCCCTGCTCCCCCGGCTTGCCCGGCTTCTCCGGCTTCTCCGGGGCCGGCGTGGCGGCCTGCGGCTGAGTCAATTCACGCACCTCTTTCGTTGGCCCCGAAGGCGGCGCCGAGGATCGCCGCCTCGGTCGCGTTCTCGCCGGTAAGTTCGGTGACGACCCGGCCGCCGCGCATGACCAGCACGCGGTGGGCGAGGCCGAGGATTTCTTCGACATCGGAGGAGATCAGCAGGATGCCGAGCCCGTCGGCGGTCAGCGCGGTCAGCAGCTCGTAGATGGCCCGCTTGGCGCCGACGTCCACCCCCCGGGTGGGCTCGTCCGCGATCAGCACGGTCGGGTCGCTCAGCAGCGACCGGGCGAACAGCAGCTTCTGCTGGTTGCCGCCGGACAAAGAGGACGCGGGGGCGGACTGGCCGCCTTTGCCGCCGCCGCGGGCGTCCACCCGGCTGAGCATCTCCCGCACGGTCCGTCGCTCCGGCCCGGGCTGGACCAGGCCGAACCGGCTGACCTGCGCCAGCGTTGACAGGCTGACGTTCTCCCGGATCGACCGGCCGAGCAGCAGGCCCTGCTCCTTGCGCGACTCGGGGATCATCAGCACCCCCGCCCGCATCGCGGTGCGCGGGGTGCCGGTGACGTTGACGCCGGTTCTGTCGCCGGCGCTGACGGTGACCGATCCGGACTGGACGCGGTTCGCCCGGTAGATCGCCCGGGCGACCTCGGTCCGGCCCGCGCCGACCAGGCCGGCCAGGCCGAGGATCTCCCCCGCGTGCAGGTCGAACGAGACGCCGTTGACGCCCGGCGCAACCAGGTCGCGGACCGAGAGCACCGCCTTGGCGTCGGCCGGGGCTGGCCGCTTGGCCGGGAACGTCGCGTCCAGCGACCGGCCGAGCATCGCCGCCATCAGCGACTCCTCGGTCTGGCCGGCCGCGGGCACGGTCTGCACCAGTCGGCCGTCGCGCAGGATCGTCACCTCGTCGGCCAGCTCGAGCACCTCGCCGAGGAAGTGCGAGACGAGCACGACCGTGGTGCCGTTCGCGGCCAGCTGCCTGATCACGCCGTGCAGCGCGTCGACGTCGGGCCGCGACAGCGCCGCCGTCGGCTCGTCCATCACGATCAGCTCGGCGTTCCGGCAGAGGGCGCGCAGGATCTCGACCTTCTGTTTGTCGGCCGTCCGGAGCGTCCCGGCGTTGCCGCCGCCGTCGAGCTCGAAGCCGACCGAGGCGGCGAGCTCGTTGTAGCGGCGGCGCAGCTCGCGACGGTTCTGAAAGCCCGCCTGGCTCGGCTCGACGCCAAGGAAGACGTTCTGCTCGACGGTGAGCGACCCCATGATCGACAGTTCCTGCGCGATCAGGTTGACGCCCGCGTTGATCGCGTCGCGCGGGGAGTGGAACCTGACCGGCTCGCCGGCCAGCCGGATCTGACCGGTGTCCGGGGCGTGCGCGCCCGCGATGATCTTGCCGAGGGTGGACTTGCCGGCCCCGTTCTCGCCGACGAGGGCGTGGATCGAGCCTCGGACGATGGTCAGGCTGACGCCCTCCAGGGCGCGCGTGCCGCCGAAGGACTTACCGATGTCCTTCAGCTCGACATGCGCGCCCTGGAGGTTCTGGTCGCTATCGGGCACGATCAGCCCTGCCACTCCGGGGTGAACTGGCTGACGTCCGCCTTGTTGACCACGCCGCTGTCAGGGAACCCGGCCACCGGGTCGACGGCGCCGCTGACCTTGCCGCTCGCGATGGCGGCGACCAGCGCCTTGACCGCGTCGGTGCCCTCGGCCGAGGGCGCCTGGGCGACGTCGGAGAACACCGCGCCCGACTGGATGCCGGCCACCGCCGCGGCGCTGGCGCCGTAGCCGACCAGCAGCACGTGGTCGGACTTGTCGGTGGTCGAAAGCGCGGTCATCGCGCCCTCGATGCCCTGGTCGGAACCGACGATCAGGTTCAGGCCCGGCGTCGCCTGGAGCATGGTCTCAACCGCGGTCAGCCCGATCGTCGGGGTGAAGTAGGACTGGCCGAAGGTGACGACCTGGACCGGGCTGCCCTTGATGGCGGCGGTGAACGCGCCGTAGATGGCCGTGTCGAGCGAGGACGCCTTGATGTCGTACAGGTAGCCGACCTTGCACGGGCTCAGCTTCTTGGACGCGCAGGCGGCGATCACCTGCTGGCCGAGCTGGGTGCCGATCGTCGTCGGGACGAACGTCACGTTGGCCGACAGGCCCGCGACCTGCGGGGCGGCGGTGCTCAGGCTCGAGCCGAGGATCTGGTCCATGTTGACGACCTTGATCCCCTTGCCGATCGCCTCCTTGACCAGCGAGACCAGGCCGGTGCTCTCGATCGGCTGGGTGATGATGCCGTTGTACTGGCCGGAGTTGATGACGGTCTGCATCTGGTCGTACTGCGTCTGCGGGCTGTTGTTGGCGTCGAACACCTTCAACGTCGCGCCGTCGGCCGACGCGACCGCCTGCGCCGCCGCCAGCATCGGGGCGTCGTAGCTGTTGTCCACCGCGAACGAGAGGTAGGCGATGGTCGCCGTCTTGGACGAGGTGGCCGCGGCGGCGGACGCCGCAGGCGAGGAGGCCGCTGCGGACGAGGTCGCTGCCGCAGGCGCGCTGCTGCTACTGCTGCAGGCGGCGAGGCCGAGGGCCGCAGCAGCGAAGGCTGCCACGGCGGCGCCGCAGCGGAGAGACCGCGTTGCCGGGAGTTGGGGCACGGCTAAACTCCTTTGTGCTCGCTCACTGGGAGGTGGGTTAGCTGTTAGGCCGGTGGACCGGGTGCCAGCCCGGTCCACCGGTATTTTTGCTGCTGTCAGCAGGGCTCCCACGAAACGGACTAATGTCCGCAACACGGTCACTGAGCTTGATCGGAAGCGTGGCCGTTTCTTCGGCAGGTGTCAAGAGCTAATCGTGGGGCCGGCCGCAAATGAGACTGACCGGTGATGTCCGGCCTGCGGACATGGCACTGTGATGCGCCTATGACTGGCCAGGTCAGAACCGTGCGAGGGGTGCCCGGCGCGGGCGCGAGCGGGACTTGGAGCCGTGTTTCTGTGGCTTTCGGACTTGTGTCCGGTAGACGGACAATGTCTCTTTCTGGGTGCGCGCCACCGGGTGCAGCCGGGACGGCGGCCCCGGCCGGCCGGGGCACTCGCCCGGGACGGCTGGGGTGCGTCTCATGATCGTGTGCCGAAGGGGCGCGCGTTTTGCGGGCGCGGGCGTCATCGTGTTCCGTTGGGGGCGCTATACGACCTGAACGGCACACAATGAGCCCTTTGTCGGTCTTGCCTGTTGCGCGTGGTGACGGCGGGCCGGTTGTGGCGCCGAGGCTGACGGACGGGTGGAACGCGGGACCGTTCGGGATAAGGGTTGGGGGTTGCCTTGCGATGGCCGCGGCCTGGCGTGCGGGAAACCGGCGCGAGCCGGTACGCTACATGGGATGCCTGCTGGCTGGTGCAGCGGGGCGCGCGGATGTAGCTCAATGGTAGAGCCCCAGCCTTCCAAGCTGGCCATGCGGGTTCGATTCCCGTCATCCGCTCCCTTTACGAGCTGATCAGGTGGCTTTCCCAATCCTCTGTTCGAGCAATGGCGCGCCTTGTGCAGCCTGGTGTCGTGCAGACGGGTTTGGTGGAGCGTTTTGCCTGTTCAGAGCGATAATGCGAACGGATGTATACTGGTCGCTGGTGCCTGATGGCACCGTGTCCGTCTACCAAAAATTCTCCCCCAGAATCAGAGGCAGACATGGCATACGCCGAGCGGCGCGAGAGCGCCAAAGGA
>DATCGA010000459.1:0-22340 GCA_036509215.1 Trebonia sp. | reverse complement strand
GCTGCCGGCTAGCGCTGCCGGCCGGCACCGGCGCCGACCACACGCCGGTGGATCCCACCTCGGTCCAGCCGGAGACCTGGGACGCACCGGAGATCACCGGGTGAGCCCCGGGCGCCGACTGCCAGACGACCGGATTGCCCGCGCTCCCCGAGTCCGCCGCCCCGAACTCCCACGCGCTGGCCAGCCGGTAGGTGCCGTCCGGGAGGAGCACCGTCACATCCGCGCCGCTCGTCGCGGCCAGCTGTGACCGAACAGCGGCCTGCGCGCCCGACAGGGAGCACGGCGAGGCCTGTGAGCACGTCGTTCCCGTTCCCGTGGGCGAGGCGTACAACGTCACCGCCGTCGCCGCCGACACCTGCGAAACCGCCGTCACCATCAGCGCGGCGGTCAACGCCGCGACCGTTATCCCGGCCGTCACCGGCATATGGGGCCTTGACATCCGAAAGGCCTACCTCTCTACAGATGGTTGTCGACGACAGCATCAGCGAAGGTTATTCGTCCGACCTATTACCTGGTCGAGTGGCGACGAAGGCGTAGTTCGCGCGTTCACGGCAGTCTGATGCACGTGTTGGTTGCGATACATTGGATGTTTTGTTGCCGTGAACGTACATGTGGCGCTCGTCACGGTCAAGACCTAGTGACTCGCGGCGGAACGAGCGGCCGGAGCTATGCGACCGGCGAGCTCTCGGCGTAGTGCGAGCAGACTGCAGGCTGACCGGTGTAGCCAGGCCCGGCGCGGTCGTCGGCGCCGAGGTAGGTGTACGGGAGGCGGACCTCGCGCGCGCCGATGCAGGTTATCTGGTGCCGGCGGCCGTTGTAGGTGAAACCGGCTCGGCGCAAGCGGAACAGGACCTGCCTGCTGGTGGACACGCCGTCTAGGCAAATGCCCGCCGCCAGGTCCAGGTCTGCTACCAGGCGTCCGGTGGGTGTCAGCCAACTGGCGGCGCGGGCGAGAAGGCCCAGCTTGTCGCCGATGTAGTGCAATCCGTGCACGCAAGTGATGAGGTCGAAGCGCTGTGCGGGCTGCCAGTCGGCGACCGACGCGCAGACCAATTCCAGGCCGGGCAGTGGCTGCGCGGGAGGCTCGAAGGTGTCGACCAGGTCGACGCCTATGAGGGTCGCCTGGCCGCCGAGCCCGGCCTGGTTCAGCTGTTGGGCGGCCTGCACCAGCGCGCGACCGGATCCGCAGCATAGATCGAGCCACGCCGCTGCCCCCGGCTGGGCGTGGCTGCTGGAACGGATCTGCTCCGTGATCGTCTTAAGCGGGTTGAATCCCAGCTCACGGGCGTAACTGTTGACCCCGGCGAGCTGCCGTTCCCGATTCATCGCGCAGTTCGCGACGACTGACGACCGGCGCAGTGTCACCTCGTCCAGCAGCACGGGTCCAGGCAACGGCGGCGTCATCGGACAAGTATCCCTCGCCAGACGCCCGGATCCTCCGGTCGAACAAGGCGATTCCGCCAGCACATGCAATTAAATGCTTGCCTCCACGGCCCTGAATTGAAGTACCGGCGGCTGCGACGGCCAAAACCTAGCCCGGTGCCTGTAGATGTCGTTTTCACTAAGCTAGGCTGCACTAGCGTAACCCAACGGATCGCGGCGCTCGCAGCGGTTAAATTTGTACGTAAATGTGAATTAAAGGAGAGGTTAGTTGAGCAAGGGTAGAAAAAATCAGTCAGTCCAAGGAAGGAAATCCAAAGGGCTTACCTTCGGCCGTAGTCCAGTCGTGAGACCTGCCGATTTTCTCGATTTGCTATCCAAGCTGAAGGAGGGGGAACTGGCACCGAACGTCATCGACATGCTCGTCCTGGAGTGCCTGCTCGATCCGACGGAAGGATCGCGCAGCTTGCCGGACACGCCCGAAATTGGCGAACTGATGGAGCTCAGTCGCCGCGCCTTCTCACACGACACGGGGTCGAAGCAGGAGGCTCAGGCGGCGCTGTTCGCGCTGCGGCAGTCGGTGGCGTCCGATGAAGCGGGCGACAGCCAGGACGGAATCCGGCAGTCCGAGGCCGTGCTTCAGCACATCGATCCCGGTCAATTCCCAGCCACGGCGGGCGGCGCGCACCTCAAGATCGGAGCAGCGCTCGCGGCGCAATCCCAGAGCCACGGTGTCGACGTGGATACATTGAGGCGCGCCGCCACGCACCTAGAGAGCGCACTCTCGTTGCTGCCGCGCCAGGCGGCGGCCATGCGTGCAACGGCTGACTACAACGCGGCGGTGGCGTTCACCACCTTGTGGCAATCGGCTGATGACTGGGACAGTGACAATGACGCCCAGGACAAAGCTTTGCACCATGGCCTAGCGGCGATCGATGCGATGAACCACGGCGCGAGCGTCGGCAGCCGGGATTGGGTCAGCAGAACGGTTCTGGGGATTCTGATGGCCAATGGGGCGCCGCGAGACGCCAGCGTACGCGATCAAGTAATCGACGTGCTTCAGGCTTGGCTGGCCTCGCCCGAAGGAAAGGCGTTGCCACGCGACGAGCAATCCGAACTCACGAAGTACTATCACACAATCGTCGAGCTGCGGGACCGCGCATAAGCCAGCCGACAACATCCTGCATCCCAGGGAGAGTTTACTGATGCTCCTCGATTATCTCTACGTTGACCGCCCCAGGCTGACAAGCTACGCCGAACAGATCCGTGCGACGATGTCGTCCACAAAGCAGCCGCAGTGGAAGGTCGCTCTGGGCCTAGCCGGACCTACGGTCGAGGTTCAGCAGACGGCAACGGCACGCGCGGCCAATGATCATGAGCTTATCCAGTCCGTGACCCGGCATCTCCAGAAATCGGGTCAGCTACGCACGACCCGTCCCGTGTCATCGGAGGATGCTGAAAAAGGAGGCTTCGCATTTGTCCTCGAGTCGATGAGGGCAAGGAAAGTGATCTTTCAATGCGACGAGGCTAACGCGCCACGAGGTCTGCGCGAAGTCGCGGTCTGGGTATCGAACCCTATTGAGCGCCCGTCGTCGCGCGATGCGGACCAGGCGGACGACCACGACGCGGCGGGCATGTTCGTCTACCTGCTCGAGGGGTACTGGGACAATGGCCCGACGGAACATGCCTCTTCGATGCTAACCGCGCTGAACATGCTCCTTAGTAAGTTGAAAGCGGTTGGGGCGAGGCAAGGGGCAGGCATCGAGGTTGGAACATCCCGGGACGACTACGCGACGCCGGTCGACATCCTCGTTCGCCACGGTGGCGTCAAGGGGGACGTGCGGACTATTACGGCGCTCTACCGGATACGTGCCGTTTCCGAGAACAAAATCGTCAACGTCGGCGGCCGAACGTTGCGCACCCACGACCTCTTTGGATATCCCCTCTATATCTACGCGGGCGAGTAATGGCCGCTGGTAGAGGGACAGCATCTTGTCGCCGTCGCGCCGCTGGCGGACCAGTTGCATGCGGGAGACCAGCAGCTCCTCTTCCAGGTCCACGGGCGTCGCCCTGGACGAGTCCAGGTAGGCGGCGTTCGACGGTGCGGAGTAGACCCAGACCCGCGTTACGCGGGTGAACCGCTTCAACAGCTCGGCCGCGCTCACGTCGGTGCCGTAGAGCGTGTCGGAGGCGACCGGGGACTCGGCCAGCGCGATGTCATGAACCTTCGCCCACTGGGCCGGGAATTCATCCTCGATCGGCCGGTAGCTCATCGGGATGAAGAAGACGATATCCCCCGGCCTGGCATTAGCCGCGACGATCTGAGAGTCCGACGCGAGGTTGTCGGGCCGGGAGGTCGCCAGCCGTATCGGAGCGGCCGCACAGACGAGGAGGAAGGCGAGCAGCCCCATAACGGCGGCGGAAGGCAGCCAGCCCACCCACGCTAGCCCTGCCCGGCGCAGCGGAACCGCGATCACGCGCGCGAGCCAGGTCAGCCCCCACGCCACCAGAATGGCCAGCGCGGGCAGGCAGAACTCCACGTACCTGCCGTCGTAGAGGGGGTCGACGAGGGATACCACCAGCAGGATCGTCGGCGGCAGCAGCAACCACGCAAGCGCGACGACACTGGGGGTGAGCGGCGCCCGAGCGCGCCTGGACGCGATGGCGCCCGCGGCGACACCGAAGGCCGCCAGGCCGAAGACCGGCCAGAATAGATGAGAGCCCGCCCAGAGCCGCGCCAGGCTGAGGCTGGCGTTGCGGATGTTCGGCGCGCCGGTCATCCAGGCCAGGGCAGCACGCTGGGCGTAGGCGAAGGCCACGAGCGGGATCAAGACGACCACCGCGCCTGCCCCGGCGAGGACCCAGCGGACCGGAACGATCGCGACCCGGCGGCCAGAAAGGCCGGGCAGGCCGCGCCCCGCGACCAGCAGCGACACTCCATGCGCGGCGAGGATAAGCAGCCCGAAGATGTTGAACAGGCCGCAGGCCGCGACCCCGGCCGCGTAGCCGAGCCACCAGCGGCCGCCCTCGGTGGCGGCCTTGATCAGGAGGTAGGTTGCCATCGCGGCCAGCATCGTGACGATCGCATAGGACCGGGCCTCCTGCGCGTAGTAGATGACGCCCGGCAGCAGCGCGAACGTCACGCCCGCGAAGAGCCCGGTGATGTCGGGATACGGTGACTCGGCGAGCTCGGCCAGGCGGCGCGCGATCAGGGCCGTGAACGCGGCTGCCACCGCCATCGCGAGCGCTGAGGGCATCCGGAGCACGGTGACCGACGAACTGCCCGCCATCTCCTCTGCGACATGAACCACCAGGTAATAGGCGCCGTGCACCACGTCATCGTGCAGCAGCGTGGCCAGGATCTCGGTCACCGAGCGACCCGCCATGGCCTTGGTGACGCCCTCGTCGCCCCAGAGCGAGGGGACGGTCAGCCGGTAGAGGCCGGTGGTGAGGCCGGCGACGCCCGAGATGACCGCGACCAGCCAGGTCGTCAGCGACGGCCACGCCGACGGGCGGGCGCGGCTGGAGCGGCTTGGGCGGCCGACGGCAGTTGCGCCTGCCAGGCCGCCTGCCTTGGGCGTCCGCGGGCTGATACGCGGCTCGGTCAGCGGGAACTGCGCCGATTTGTCGCCACCGACGTCCATCCCCACGTGCTGACCTCCTGACGCGCGCCCGAAGTCCGATCTGGCCGGCTGGCGGGACGCGCGTCCCGGCTAACGGGCGGGTTGCGGTCTCGAATGTACAGTGACAACTAGTATCACATGTTGACTCTGAGTGACCTCCCAACTTTGTGCGACTTCTGGGCACGGACGCGGAACATCAGGCAGCGTCAGGCCAGCAGCACGTCGCGGTGGGCGTGCGCGATGGTCAGCAGCGCGGCCGCGGCCGCCTGCAGCGGCGCGCCGGTGGTCAGCTCCTTAATCGCCGCCTCGTCAAAGGCGAGGGGCGCGATCACCCGGCCCTCGGCGTTGTCCGCGACCAGAGCGCCGAACAACTCGTCGTAGAGCGGCGCGTCGATCACCACCACCGCAAGCAGGTCCATCGCGAACGTGAGCGGGTCGGTGCCAAGCCCGAGGCAGTACGCCCGAATCTCGCCGGTCCCCAGCGCGTCGGTCATCGCCCGCGCAAGCGGCCAGGCCGCGTAGTCGATTGGTGCGTCCTCGCTGCCCCACTCTTCGGACTCGCCAAGCATCTCCTCGGCGTACTCGCGCAGCAGGCCGCGCCAGAGGTCGAAGTCGTTCTCCTCGTTCCAGGCCGCCTCGCCTGACGGCTGGAAGATGCCGACCGGGATCACCTGGTACAGCCCGCCCGCGTGGCCGACCAAGGCCGGGTCGCGGTAGTGCATGGGGAACGTCGCCGTGCCGGTCGCCCGGTCGTAGCGAAGGGTCAGCGCGCACGTGGCCATCGCGGACGACCGCACGTTGAGGTTGGTCGGGTCGCCGAAGGCCTCTCGGTACGCATGGCGGCCGGTGACGCCGAGCGCCGACGCGGCGTACTCGAACGCAGCCGGCCCGCCCACGTTGATGCCCTCGAAGAATCGCCCCCGCGCGAACGCCAGCTGCGGCTCATCCCCGCTCAGGTCGGCCGACACCAGCCGGTAGATGGGCCGGTTCTCGAAGACGGCCGGCGCGGCGAGCGACTCGATCACGTCGCAGTAGCGTTCGTAGCGGCTGCCGTTTAGACGGGTCGGCAAGGCATACGGGGCGACCGACGCGAGGTCGGGCAGCACCGGGGGCGGGGTCTGCGGTAGGAAGTCCAGCCTGATCGATGCGAGCGGTATGGGCGCCGGCAGCCGCCAGGCGGGGGCCGAGAGCAGCGGCGTGCCGGCCAGCCGGGCGGCGTCCGGGTACTGCTGCGCCGCCTCGACGGCCAGCGGATACCGGTTGCCGCTCAGGTAGTCGCTGACGCGAAGCCACTGCTGTTCCGATGGCGTACGCGGCGGCACTCGGGCCTCAGAGGTCACGCACGTAGCGTAGTTCCTCGACGTTGCCGAGGCCGTCGAGGATGTTGGTCGCGCCGTCGGGGGCGAAGCCTGCCTTGTCGTAGAACCGGCGGGCGCGGGCGTTCTCGGTCAGGGTCCAGAGCACTACGCGCTGGTATCCGGCGGCCCGCAGACCGTCGAGCGCCGTGTCCGTCAGCGCCCGCCCGGCACCGGTCGACCAGTGCGCCGGGGCCACATACAGCGTGTACAACTCCCCTGTCTCGCCCGCCAGTCCGGCCGGGGTGAGCGCACCAGGCTTGGCGCCAGCGCCAGCGCCGGACCCAACGGAGGCAGCCGAGGCGACGCTCCGTTCGGGGCCGTATGACGCGTAGCCGACGATCATCCGCGCATCGGCGGGGGCGGCAACCTCCGGCGCGACCGCGACCAGGCTGGTGCGATCGGTGCGCGGGGCGGGGCTCGCGCGGCCGCCGGGTGCGGTGACTCGGTCGATTATCTCTGGGTCTATGATCTGCGCGTACGCCGTCAGCCAGGTCTCGCGGCGGATCTCGGTGATGGTCGGCTCGTCGTCGGCCGAGGCCGAGCGGATCTCGATGGGCACGTTCCTAGGGTAGGTCCGGACCATGGTTAACTAAAACGATTAAGCGGGTTAAGCAGGCGGGTTGTCCACGCGGTCTCACTAGGATTGGCAGTCGGCCCGACGCAGTGGAGGTACGGATGAGCAGCGACCAGCTCCGGTTCCCTGACGGGTTCCTGTGGGGGGCGGCAACGGCCGCCTACCAGATCGAGGGGGCACCGGACGTCGACGGGAAGGGCCCGTCGATCTGGGACACGTTCAGCCACACCCCGGGCAAGACCTTCCACGGCGACACCGGCGACGTGGCCTGCGACAGCTACCACCGCTTCCCCGACGACATCGAGATGCTCAAGCAGCTCGGCGTCGGCTCGTACCGGTTCAGCCTCTCCTGGCCGCGGATCCAGGCCGACGGACGCGGCGCCGCCAACAGCAAGGGCCTCGACTACTACAACCGGGTGATCGACGCGCTGCTCGAGGCCGGAATCACGCCGGCCGTCACCCTCTACCACTGGGACCTGCCGCAGGCCCTGCAGGACAAGGGCGGCTGGGCCAACCGGGACATCGCCGAGGCGTTCGCGGAGTACGCGGCGATCGCGGGCGAGGCGTTCGGCGACCGGGTGCACCAGTGGATCACGCTGAACGAGCCGTGGGTGGTCGCGCACGTCGGCTACCGCGACGGCCGACACGCGCCCGGCCTGAAGGACGCCGCCCAGGCGGTCGCCGCCAACCATCACCTGCTGCTCGCGCACGGGCGGGCGGTGCAGGCGCTGCGGTCGACGGCGGCGGCGACGCAGATCGGCATCACCCTCAACCTGGGCGTGGTCCGGCCGGTCACGCCGGAGGCCGAGGACGCGGCGGCCGAGCTTGAGGCCCGGCAGAACGGCGTGTACCTCGGGCCGCTGTTCGCGGGCCGCTACCCGGAGCGGCTGACCTCGGACTTCTCCCCCGCGAAGGTACCGGGGCTGGTCCACAACGACGACCTCGCGACGATCGCGGTGCCGCTGGACTTCCTCGGCGTCAACTTCTACTTCCCCAACTACGTGGGCCTCGTCCATCCCGACGGCGAGCTGCGGCGCGGCGAGTCCTGGGCCGGCCCGGGCACGGTGATGGTGCAGCCCGATGGCCTGCCCAAGACCGCGATGAACTGGCTGGTCGAGCCCAGCTCGATCCGCGAGCTGCTGACCCGGGTGGTGGCCCCGCTGACCGGCGAGCTGCCGGTCTACATCACCGAGAACGGCTCGTCCTGGTACGACTACGTGACCCAGGACGGCCGCGTCGAGGACTACGAGCGGGTGTCGTACCTGCAGAGCCACCTGACCGCGCTGCACGAGGCGATCGCCGACGGGGTGAACCTGCGCGGCTACTTCGCCTGGTCGCTGCTCGACAACTTCGAGTGGGCCGAGGGGTACGCCAAGCGCTTCGGGCTCGTCTACGTCGACTTCGCCACTCAGCAGCGGATCCTGAAGCTCAGCGGCGAGTTCTTCGCGGAGGTAACGCGCGCGAACGCGCTCCCGGCCGAGTAAAAATTCAAATTCCTTATCCCGAACGGACCGTGGTTCCACCTCAGCCGGCTGGGGTGTACCCAGCAACGTAGGCGCTGCCGCGCCGTGTTCGCCGGGCAGGAGAGCGCGGATATCGTCGATGTCGGTGGTGCTCATCGGCGGGCAGTCGCCGTGAGGAGGTCGGGATGAACATGCCATCGGATACCGCGCCGGAGCAGCCAGACGACGACGCTCACGTCGATGCAGACGACACGCCGACCGGGCCGACGCCGTCCGCTCCCGCCCAGCCCGCGCCGGTGCCGCTCACCCAGAGCAGGGAGGACACCGACGTCGGCTGGGGCGACTACCGCGAGCGCGACGATGACGACTGGCTACTCCGCGACCGCCCCCCGCACTGGGACAACACCTGACGGCACCGCCAACGACGGACCCGCCCACCTAGACTCGGAGGCGACCCAAGCAGTCGTCCAGACCCCGCAGGCCACAAGGTTCTCGGGCCGGACATCCATGTGCGTCAGGCAGAGATCCCGCAGGCCCGCGCGCTCGCCGATTACCATCTGGGCCCGGGAGAGCAGCTCGTCTGACTCCGAGTACCCGACCCATTCAGCCAGCGCCGACACCCGCGTCTGCACGCGCTCTAGCATCGCCTCCGGAGCCGTCTGCCGGCCGACCGCCGCCTCCAGGTCGGGGGTGCCGGCGATGGCGTGTATCCGCCGCAGCACCCGGCCCAGCGCAGCCAGGGCAGGCGGCGAGAGACTTGCCCGGTCATCGTGGTCGACGCGCTCGAACAGCATCCACGAGTGGTCACCGGTTCCCGACGCGCGCCCCATCCGAGCAGCGGGGCAACGGGGACGCCTTCGCGCTCCAGCAGCCCATGCGCAAACGCCTCCCGCTGCACGACGTCCCCGAAGGCGACCGTGCCGTCGTGGCTCGGCTCGTCCGGGACCTCCAGGCTTCTCAGCATCGTCCTCCCACCGTGGATCTCCTACAGACTCCACAGTGCCATGGCGCATCGGAGGCTGTGCGCGATGACGGTGGGCCGATGTGTCCGGGCGGCCGGTAGGTCCGCCCGGACGGCGAACGGCGAGTCCGGAGCTAGGCGTGGGTGCCGAGCGGGTCGCGCTCGGCAGGGGTGGCGTCGTCGCGGTCGGTGGAGACGGTCAGGTGGCGCCAGGCGGCGTCGGACTCGGCGCGGGCCTTGGCCGCCGCGGTGGCGTAGGCGTAGGCCTCGCTGCCGAGGATGAGCCGGAGGGGCGGCTCGTCCAGCGCGGCGACCTCGAGCACGACCTGGGCGACCTTGGCCGGGTCGCCGAGGGCGGCGCCTGAGCCGATGCCGTCGTGCAGCCGGGCCATCGCGCCGACCGTCGCCTCATAGGGCTCGCTGGCCGGGGTCACCCGCATCGAGGCGCCGGCCCAGTCGGTCTGCATGCCGCCAGGCTCGAGCACCGTGACCTTGATGCCGAGCGGCGCGACCTCGCGCGCCAGCACCTCGGAGAAGCCGCCGACCGCCCACTTGGCCGTCTGGTAGGCAGCGAGGCCGGGGGTGGCCAGCCGTCCGCCGATCGAGGAGACCTGGAGGATGCGGCCGCTGCCCTGGGCGCGCAGCACCGGGAGCACGGCCTTGGTGACGTTGACGACGCCGAGCAGGTTGGCGTCAAGCTGCTCGCGGAAGTCCTCGGCGGTGATGTCCTCGACCGCCGCCAGGTTGGCGTACCCGGCGTTGTTGACGACCACGTCGATGCGGCCGAACGCGGCCACGCCTGCGGCCACCGCCGCCTCGGCCGCGGCCGGGTCGGTCACGTCGAGCGCGACCGGCAGGATCCGGTCGCCGTATTGCTCGGCCAGGTCCGATAGGGACGCGGGCTGGCGGGCGGTGGCGACGAGCTCGTGCCCGGCCGCCAGGACGGCCTCGGCGATCTTGCGGCCGAGGCCGCGCGAGCTTCCGGTCAGGAAGAAAACCTGGGACATGTGACTAGCTGCCTCTCTCGCTGGCGACCCCCGGGCGAGATCGTCATGCTCAGATAATACACCGACGTTGTGTTAATAACAAACCGATGGTGTGCTAACTAGATTGCGGATAGACTGGAGCCGTGACGACGAGCGAGACGGCGACTGCGGAGACGGGCGAGACCTTTCTGCGCGCCCGCCGCCCGGAGCAGAAGCAGCAGCGCCGGGATGACATCCTGACCGCCGCGCGCGAGCTCGCGCTGGCCGAAGGCGTCCGAGCTGTGAGCCTGGCAGGCATCGCCGCCCGGGCCGGCATCGACAAGTCGGCGCTGCTGCGCTACTTCGAGACCCGCGAGCAGATCTTCCTCGAGCTCACGGCGCGGGAGTGGCCCGCCTGGGTGCAGGCCCTGCACGACGGGCTGGACGGCGCCGTGCCCGCCGCGGCCGAAGCGGGCGGGCCGGGCCCGAGCCTGGTCGCCGATGTCGTCGCCCGGAGCTTCGGCGACCGGCCGCTCTTCTGCGACCTGCTCGCGCACACGCCGCTCAACCTGGAACGGAACGTCTCACCGGAAGCCGTCCGGGGCTACAAGCTGATCTCGCTGGCCGCCGTCGGCGAAGCGGCCGACGTCGTCCACCGGGTGCTGCCGGACCTGACCGAGCGGGAATGCCGGGAGTTCATCTCCGCCCTCGCGTCGCTGGCCGGCACCGTGTGGCAGATCGCCAACCCGGTCCCCGCCCTGGCCGCGCTGTTCGCCGCCGACCCGGCCCTGGCCAACGCGTGCGTCGACCTGGTCCCCCGCCTGCGGCGGACCGGGGAAATCCTGCTCGCCGGGCTTATCCCCAGCCGACCGGCAGATCCTGGCGTGATTGCCGGGTCCTGACCGGTTGAGCGTGTGGCGGAAGGTCACGTTGCAGGTCGCTTGTGCCCCTCGAACCGCTCGCACGGTTCCTGTCGACTACGCCATCGACCCGAAACGCGACCTGTCGGCTACGTCGTCGACATCGCCTATTGGGGTCGTTGGCGTAGGTGACAGGAGGTGGCGTCTGTCGGTGGGGTCGCTGGCGTAGGCGACAGGTCTACGATCCTGTCGGTGGCGTCGCTGACAGATTCCCGACGGCGACGAGCTTTAGCTCTTCGAGGGACTCGGCGATGAGCTTGGCTAGGTCGGGGCCGGCGGGGGCGGCGATCCAGCGGGCGAAGGCGATCTTGAAGATGGCGATGCCGGCCTCGGCCGTGAGGGAGGCGGCCGGGTCGGTGACGCCTCGGCCGCGCAGCGCCTCGGCGATCGCGGCCGCCACCGTGGCCAGCTTGATCAGCTCGCGCTCGCGGAGGTCGGGGTGGGCGGCGATGATCGCCGACCGCCGCCGGACGCCGTCCTCGTGCGCCGTGAACATGGCGGCCGCGGCGTACAGGGCCGCAGCGACAGCATCGATCGGGGCGGCGGAGTCGGGGGCGCCGGCGACGGTGGACACGAAGAGGTCCTGGAACCCGTCCGCGCCGGCGAACAGGACCTCGCGCTTGTCCGCGAAGTAGCGGAAGAACGTCCGTTCCGTCAGCCCCGCCCGCTCGGCGATCTCGGCCACCGTCACCTGCTCGAAGCCGCGCTCGGTGAAGAGCTCGAACGCCGCCTGTCCCAGCCGGCCGCGCGCGTCCGGCTCCCATCGCACCATGCCCTCAGGATACGCGGGTTGCCTGACCGGTGATGACAGAGACCGACATCAGCTGTGCTAGGCTGATGACAGCGGCTGACATCAACCATGGAGGTTCTGCATCATGCGCGTTTTCGTCACCGGGGCCAGCGGGCACATCGGGTCCGCCGTAATCCCCGAACTCCTCGCCGCCGGGCACCAGGTCACCGGCCTCGCCCGCTCCGACTCTTCGTCCGCCGTCATCAGCGCCGCGGGCGCCACCGCGCTGCCGGGCACGATCGACGACCTCGACCTGCTGCGGTCGGCCGCGGCCGACGCCGACGGGGTCATCCACCTGGCGTTCAAGCACGAGGCCATGCGCTCCGGGGACATGGCAGGCGCGGCCAGCGACGACCAAGCCGCCGTCGAGGCGATGCTCGACGCCCTCGCAGGCACCGACAAGCCCTTCGTCGGCACCTCGGGAACGCTGATCCTGGCGATGGCCGGACTGGGCCGGATCGGGACGGAGACTGATTCTCTCCCCGGCGGCCCGCGGATTGACACGGAGAACCTGACGATCGAGGCGGCCTCGCGCGGGGTGCGGACCTCCGTCGTCCGGCTGCCGCCGACCGTGCACAGCTCGCTCGACCACCACGGCTTCATCCCCACCCTGATCGCGATGGCCCGCGCCAACGGCGTGGCCGCCTACGTCGGCGACGGGGCGAACCGGTGGCCGGCCGGGCACACGCTCGACGCGGCGCACCTGTACCGGCTGGCGCTGGAATCGGCCCCGGCCGGATCCCGGCTGCACGCGGTCGGCGACGAGGGCGTGCCGTTCAGGGAGATCGCCGAGGCCATCGGCCGCAACCTCGGGCGGCCGGCCGTGAGCATCGCGCCCGAGGAGGCCGACGAGCGGCTTGGCTTCCTGGGCGGCTTCGCCCAGCTCGACAACCCGACCTCGAGCGAGCTGACCCGCAAGCTGCTGGACTGGGCGCCCGCCCACCCCGGACTGATCGAGGACATGGACGAGGGTCACTATTTCCGCAGCTGAACGGTTACCGACGGCAACTGCCGAAACCCTTATCAACGGCCCCGGCCGGGAGCACAATGGGGCCGTGACCATTCCGACCGGGCCGCAGCACCGCATCAGCCGCGCGGAGGCGCGCGGAGTGCCGGCGCCGCGCCCGGATCGGAGTCCCCCGCCCGGGGACGACACCGATCTGGAACGACTGCTGTCGCTGGTGGCCCGCGGCGACCAGGACGCGTTCGAGACTCTCTACGACAAGCTCTCCGGGCCGGCCTACGGCCTGGTCCGCAAGGTGCTCCGCGACCCGGCCCAGTCGGAGGAGGTCACCCAGGAGGTCATGCTCGAGGTGTGGCGGGCCGCCTCCCGGTTCGATCCGGCCCGCGGCAGCGCCAGCGCCTGGGCGCTCACGATCGCGCACCGCCGGGCGGTCGACCGGGTGCGGTCCGAGACCGCCGCGGCGGAGCGGGAGCAGCGGTCGGCGCAGTTCCCGGTCGCGGTCGACGACGTCGCCGAGACCGTCGAGGCGAGCATGGACGCCGAGCAGGTGCGCCGCTGCCTGGACGGGCTGACCGAGATCCAGCGCGAGGCGATCACGCTGGCCTACTACGGCGGCTACACCTACCCGCAGGTCGCCACCAAGCTTGAGGTGGCCCTTGGAACGGTCAAGACCCGGATCCGCGACGGGCTCATGCGGCTCGGGAACTGCCTGGGGAGGAGCTGGTGAGACTCTTCTCCCGACGTGTCCACGAGCTCTCCGGCGCCTACGCGCTCGACGCGCTCGACCCGGACGAGCGCGAGCGGTTCGAACGCCACCTGCGACGCTGCCCCTCCTGCGCCGAAGACGTCCAGCGGATGACCTCGACCGCGACGGCGCTGGCGATGGCCGTGGCCGCCGAGCCCCCGCCGGGGCTGAAGCAGCGGGTGCTCGTCGCCGCTGCGGCGACTCCGCAGTTGCCGCCGCTGCAGCCGACCGCGGCCAAGCGCCGTCAAGGGCGGCGCGTCATCCGCTCGGCCTGGTTCCCCCGGCTCGCCCTGGGGGTCGCCGCGGTCGGCGTGGCGGCGGCGGTGGTGCTCGCGGTGGTGACCGTCTCCACCCAGGACCGGCTCGACACCGTGCAGGCGCAGAACCGGGCGATCGCGGCCGTGCTGGCGGCGCCGGACGCCCAGATCGCGACCGCGAAAAGCTCGACCGGCGGCAACGCGACCGTCGTGCTGTCCTACGCGCAGCAGAAGATGATCTTCACCAGCTCCGGGCTCCCCCGGCTGCCCAACGCCAAGGTCTACGAGCTGTGGCTGCTGAGCACCGGGTCCGCCGTCCCGGCGGGCCTGCTGCCGCAGCCGACCGACGGCAAGACCGCCCCGGTGCTCGCGAGCGGGCTGACGTCGGCCGACAAGGTCGGGGTGACCGTCGAGCCTGCCGGCGGAACCAGCAGCCCGACGACCACCCCCATCCTCGTGATGACCCTGCCGGACTGAGCCTTCCCCTCCTTTGCGACCTGTTGTCTGGGTTCCCACCCCTTCCAGACAGTCGGCCGCGCCAGGGCTCAGTCCGGCCAGCTCAATCGGGCCAGCTCCACCTGGTCACCCGGCCGCCGTCGATGGTGACGGTGCCGACCGGGGTGTCCTGGTCGAGCCAGACCGTGTACGTGCCGACGGCGAGACCCGGGTACACCGCGGCGTAGCTCTTGCCCGCCGCCGTCCCGCGCTCACGCACCATGGAGTGGGTGCGGTGGGCGCGGGCGTCACCGTGATCGTGGTCGTGCGCGTGGTCATGGTCGTGGTGATGAATGCCGTCGACCGGGCTGATCTCTATTTCCCGGCCGTTCAGCTCGGCGGTCGCCTCGAGAACGAGGACGCCGACCGTGTCGCCCAGTTCCAGGACGACGCTGCCCGCGCTGGATGGTCCGAGAACCGGCTCGGCCATGACCACCCTCCTCTCTGCCGAGGCGGGGCCGCTTGTGGCGACCCTTACACCCCCTCTTCGGAACCGGACCGCGACCGGATTGGTCGGCGGCGGCACGTAATAAAAAATTTATGATGGCGTGCTGTACCCGCTGTGCGGGACCCCGAGGTACGGGAAGTGACTCAGATAACCACCGGGGACGCTCTTCGCCGTGAGCCCGTCGGTGATCAGGCCGGCCGCCGCGTCCGGCGTGTACTTCGGGTCCACTAGCGGGACGGTCACCCCCGCGATCGCTCGCAACTCGATCGTGACCACGTCGTCGAAGACGCGACGCCCGTTGGGGAAGCCGGCCAGGTCGCCGCCGATGACGCCGAGCGCGTTCGGCTTCTTGCTCGGCTTGATGGCCGTGTTGAGGCGGAGCATGTCCGACTGGGTCGGGCCGGTGTAGTTCTGGAAGCCCTTGACGATGCCGGACGGGATCCCGGTGAGCAGGATGGCCTCCAGGTCTGCCCGCGCGGTGCCCGCCTTGACCAGCGCCGCGAGCTTCGGGAACACGCCCGGGTAGAGCAGGGGAAGCAGCTCGGCCAGGCCGGGATGGGCGACGTAGGGCGCGAACCGCTTGTCGTCCTTCGGCGGCAGCGAGTTCCACAGGTCCTTGCTGCCCAGCGGGATCAGCACTTCGTTGAAGAGCGGGTTGCCGAGCCGCGAGACCTGGCGGAACGGGCCGCTGTTGACGTTCTCGCCCTTCCATTCGTCCCACACCGTGACCTGCTGGCGGCTCGCGGTCGTCCACACGCCGATCACCGAGGCCGCGTCGGCCTCGCCATGCTTGCCCGGGCGCACGAGCTCGTTGGTGGGGATCTGCATGGCGATCGAGTGCACGTTCAGCTCGGCGGTGGCGTTGACGCCGGCCATGTTCTTGGAGAAAACGTGCATGCCGTACTGCTCGTGCAACTTCTGGAAGGGCCGCAGGTCGGCGAGGTCGAAGATCGAGCCGAGGTCCACGTAGAAGCCCTCGGCCCGCTGGCCGGCGAACACCTTGATGCCGCCGGCGATCCCGTGCACCGCCTGGTTGGCCAGGTCGGCGTAGTGCGGGGTCGACAGCGGCCCGATGTTGCACGGCGGGCAGGGCAGGTTCTGGCCGATCATGACGCTCTTGCCGTGCTGGATGCGGGTCACGTTGTAGAACTGGCGGCTGTTCCAGTTCGCGCTGTCAAGCGTCAGGATCGGGCCGACGTTGTAGAGGAACGTGTTGGGGTCCCGCAGCTTGGTCTGGAAATGGAACGCGTAGGTGATGTTGTCCTGGCCGTTGCCGCCGTTGTCGATGTGGATCTCGTACAGCACGTCGTCGCCGAACGAGTAGAAGTTCGGCCCGCCCGCCGGGCCCTGCAGCGGGATGTAGTTGGCGATCAGCGTGACCGTGTCGGGCTTGTCGGGGCTGACGAAGGCGTACACGTCGGTGCTATCGGCGACCGGGTCCTTCGAGATCTCCGGTGCCTCGCGGTGTGATGACATAGATAACTCGCTTCTGGCGATGCGGATGGGGAGAGTTGCGGAGAACCAGTTACCGGGCGGCGCGCGTCAGCCGGGCGGCCAGCTCCGGGTCGACGACGACCGTGCGGCTGGTCCCGGAGAAGATGTCGAGCTCGCCGGACGCTGCGTTCCGCAGGTACACGACAAGGGGGGCGGCGTCGGCCGAGTGCTCGACGCTGGCGGTGCGGTTATCCACGGCGGTGCGGTTGTCCGCGGCTGGCTTGGTCGCCGCCGCCGCTATCCCGCTGGCGCTGCCGACTCCGACCGCCGCGGCGATGCCCACGGCGCCGACGGCGCTCGCGCCGCGCAGCATGGAACGGCGCGACGGGCCCGCGGCCGGCTCTGGGTGGCTCTGTGAAGACATGGAGGTCCTTTCAGAGGCGAGGCCATGTCGATGGCCTATGACGTCCCTTCTTCGGAACCGCCTTCCGACCGGATCGGTCGCCTTCAGCACTTGTTCAAAACGTTATATTCACCGGGCCGATCCTTAATCGGGACACGGGGAATACACGGGCCAAAACGGACCGTCGCATTCCGCGCCTCCCTGGTCAAAGGCGACGGATATTGTTGAAATTAATGCAGGGCCGGCAACGGGAACGGACCCGGCTTTCTCCTGAGAGTCAGCCGGGTCCGTTCGAGATGAGGATTATGCGGTTTTGACCTAGCTGACCTTCAGCGCCCGGGCGGGCGAGTAGCCGTACTGGAGGTAGCCGGCGAAGTCGGATGCGACGGCCCGGTAATCGCGGGTGCCGGGCGCGGCGCCCTTGATCGTGAAGCTGAACGCGCCGCTGGCGTTCTCGTGAGCGGTGGCGACCCAGTACCACTCGCCCGACCGCTCCACCTGGAGCTGGACGGCGCGGCCTTTCGCCAGCGGGCTGCCCTTGCCGCTGCCGACGGTCGAGGTGCCCGGCCTGATCACCGACGACTTGAGGGTGAAGGTGACGCCCTGCGGCCCTAGCACCGGGTGGACCCAGACCGGCTCGTGGTCGGCGGTGCCGACCACCACGCCGCTGCCGAGGGAGTCGAGCGCGCTGCCGAAGTAGTCGCTGGTGATGCCGTTCCCGAGGTTGAGCGGGCCGCCC
This sequence comes from Trebonia sp., assembly GCA_036509215.1. Classification (GTDB taxonomy): domain Bacteria; phylum Actinomycetota; class Actinomycetes; order Streptosporangiales; family Streptosporangiaceae; genus Trebonia. The sequence goes on along the minus strand of DATCGA010000459.1, from coordinate 4,821 downwards.
CAGGTGGCGCCGGTCCAGGACGACTGCAAGTACAGGTCGTAGCTGACCGGGGAGAACGCCCGGTCGCTGAACACGTGCGCCTGTCCCCGGGGGTCGGTGTCCTCGCTGAACCACTCCGGGCCGCCGCCGCCGCTGCCCGGCACCACGTGGGCCGGGCCGAACGTGGTGCCGTTGAACAAGCGGACTTTGTACGCCTCGGCCCCGCCGACCTCCTGGGTCAGCAGCACGTCGCCGGACAGCCCGACCAGCTCCTCATTGGGGAAGCTGCCGACGCTCCGGTACGAGCCGGTCGCGTTGAAGCTCTTGCCCGCCGCCGCGTACGAGACGTAGGTCGTCCACTTGGCGCCGTCGTTGTCGGACGCGACCAGCGCGCCGCTTTTGTAGCTGCCCACGCCCACGCCGTAGGAGGTCGCGGCGATCGGGTTGGAGGATCCGTCCGACGGCCCGCTGGCGCCGAGCGCGGGGATGCTCTCGACGTCCACCCCGTCGACGTCGCCGCCGCCGTCGGCGAACACGAGCTGGCTGCCGACCCTGGCCGCCGCGCCGGGACCGACGCCGCCGACCCGGACCGGGGCGGCGAACGTCTTCCCTCCGTTGGCCGAGGAGAACAGCAGGGTGTCGCCGCCCGCGGCGTCGTCGCAGCAGGTGTCCATCAGCACGTCGACATGGTTGGTGGACGGCGCGAACACGTAGGCCGACGGCGTGTCCTCGGTGTCGTCGCCGGCCAGCGGGGACAGCGTGACGGTGCTCGAGCACTTGCTCGCGCCGCGGTCGAGCACGCAGACCACGACCTTGCCGTCGCCGCCCGCGATGTCGTACGCGACCGCCATGGCGCCGTTCGGCTCGATGGCGGCGGTCGCGCCGCCCGCGCCGGTGGCGGCGATCGTGAACGGCTTGAGCTCCGGCTGCGGATCGCCCTTGATCGGTGTCGCGGGCTTGGCTGGGCCGGCCGATGCGGCGGACGCCGCGACACCGCCAAGCGTGGCGGACACGCACATCAGGCCGACCGTTGTTGCAGCCAGAACTCTCCAGCGAACCTGGTTCACCAGCATCCCCTTCCCCGCGATGGAATCCCGGCGGAAGAGCCGGCTCACCGAGACATTAGATCTCAGTGGTTCGGGTACGCATCAAAGGAATCATGTAACCACACAGACCTCATCCGGCTCATGCGACGCCGGCGTTATAACACCGCAGGCCTTGCGACCGGAACCGCCCATTTGATGCAGCCACGAGCACCGGTATCACTCCCTGCGGGCGATGTCCGAGCGTTTGTGGGAGGGGAGACTGCGATCATGGCCACAATTTCGAGGAAGATTCCGATGCATAACAGCCAGGCGCCCCAGGCGGCCAAGCTCGAGTTCAACGTGCAGCAGCTCCGGGCCGGCGCCATCATGGTCGGCGTCGGCGGAGTGATCGCGTTTGCGGGTGCGGCCGTGGCCGGCCTGGCGATCGCGGCGGCCTTCCAGCGACGGGTGCAGCAGATGGACGTGCCGCCGACCGAGCTCGCGCGGCAGCACTGGTCTGCGGTCAGGCACGCGGCCGCCACCGGGGTGGGGGTCTGGCGTAACGAGGCGCCGGGCGTGCAGAACCAGCCGGCCTGAACGCCCGCCTGAACGCCCCGCCTGGCCGAACCATCCCGGCGGGGTGATGCGCCAGACGCCCTGAGGGACGGACGATTCCTCTGATAGCGCGCCACACAGCCGGCGTGCGCGACCGTCAGAGGAGGGGACCGTGAACCGGTACCCCAACATCGCCGATCACGGGCTGATCGGCGACCTGCAAACCGCTGCGCTGGTCACCACCGACGGGACCGTGGACTGGTTCTGCACCCCGCGCTTCGACTCGCCGAGCGTGTTCGCATCGCTGCTCGACGCCGATCACGGGGGCTACTTCCGGGTCAGTCCGGACACCGACGACTACGTGACCAAGCAGCTCTACTTCCCTGACACCGCGATCCTGATCACCAGGTTCATGACGCAGGACGGGGTCGGCGAGGTCCACGACTTCATGCCGGTCATCGACGGCGAGGCGACGGACCGGCACCGGCTGGTGCGGCGTCTGAGCGTGGTGCGGGGCACGATGCGGTTCGTGATGGACATCCAGCCGGCCTTTGACTACGCCAGGAAGCCGCACAAGCTGGACGTGACCGAGAACGGCGCGGTGTTCGAGGCCGACGGCATGGAACTCACGCTGCACGCGGCCGGGCTGCCAAACGGCTCGAAGCCGGATACCCAGCTCACGCTGGAGCGCCACGGTGACGGGCTGCGCGCGTCGCGCACGCTGCGGGCCGGGAAAAGCGGAGGCATGGTCCTCGAGTCGATGGGCGGGCAGCCGCGCCGGATGACCGTCGAGGAGCTCGATCGGCTTGAGCAGGATACGGTGAGGTTCTGGCGCGACTGGGTGCACAAGTCGACCTACACCGGCCGCTGGCGCGAGATGGTGACGCGGTCCGCGATCACCCTCAAGCTGATGATCTACAAGCCGACCGGCGCCCCCATCGCCGCGCCGACCACCGGGCTGCCCGAGCAGGTGGGCGGCGAGCGCAACTGGGACTACCGATACACCTGGATCCGCGACGGCTCGTTCTCGCTCTACGCGCTGCTCGGCCTCGGCCACGTCGAGGAGGCCAGGGCCTTCGCCGGCTGGCTGCGCAACCGCGGCGCCGAGCTCGAGCCCGGCAGCGGGCACCCGTTGAAGATCATGTACCGGGTCGACGGAACGTCCGGCCTGACCGAGGAGAGTCTCGACCACTTCGAGGGCTGGCGCGCCTCCCGGCCGGTGCGGGTCGGCAACGGCGCGGCCGACCAGCTGCAGCTCGACATCTACGGCGAGATGCTCGACGCCGCGTACCTGGGCGACGTCAACGGCCTGCAGGTATTCACCGACGGCTGGGAGATGGTATCGCGGCTGGTCGACTGGCTGTGCGATAACTGGGACCAGCCCGACGAGGGCATCTGGGAGACTCGCGGCGGTCGCAAGGACTTCACCTACGGCCGGTTCCAGTGCTGGGTGGCGTTCGACCGTGCCATCCGGATGGCCGTGCACCGGGGGCGCCCGGCCGACCTGGCGCGCTGGACCCTGGCCCGGGACGCGGTCTACAAGCAGATTATGGCCCGCGGCTGGAACAGCAAGGTCGGCGCCTTCACCCAGCACTACAGCACCGAGGTCCTCGACTCCTCGCTGCTGATGATGGCGCTGCAGGGGTTCATCGCCCCGGAGGACCCGAAGTGGCTGTCCACGCTCGACGCGATGGACCACGAGTTGGTATCCGACAGCCTCGTCTACCGCTACAACCCAGGCGCGTCACCCGACGGGCTGGCCGGCGACGAGGGCACCTTCTCGCTCTGCACGTTCTGGTACGTCGACGCCCTCGCCCGCGCCGGGCGGCTCGAAGAGGCAGAGCTGATCTTCGAGAAGATGCACACCTACGCCAACCACCTCGGCCTGTTCTCGGAGGAGATCAGCGCCACCGGCGAGCAGCTCGGCAACTTCCCGCAGGCGTTCAGCCACCTGTCGCTGATCAGCGCCGCGATCAACCTGGACTACCAGCTTGACCACGGCGCCAACGCCCTCAGCCCGGCGGTGGTGAGCGCGGCGACCTGATTCGCTAGGCAGGCGGAGAGGGCCGGCGCGCACTCGCGGCGGCCCTCTCCGTCCTGTTCCGCCAGACTGCTCGCTGGACGCCGAGCCCGGCCGCGCCGACCGCGATCAGCACCGCGACGTTCAGCAGCAGCTGGAAGGTCGACCCGCGCGCCTCTGACCAGCTGCCGAACGCGGCCGACAGGCCCATGTCGGCGGCGGCGGGAATCGTGGTCACCGAGATGAAGACGCCGATGAGCGCGTTCGCCCGCGACTCGGTCAGCGAGACGACGCCGACGATGCCGGCCAGCACCGCCACGATGACCGAGAACACGTTCGGCGAGTTAATCAGATCGGAGACCGGCCTTACGCCATCGTGGTAGAGCTTCGGGGTCAGACCCGACCACCGGATCAGCAGCCCGAAGATCAGCGTGACGAGAACGGCCAGCGCGAACCCCGCCGCCAGGGCGGCCACGCCCCGCCGGATCACGCCGCGGTCCCGTTTGTCGAGGCCGAGCGCGGTCGCCATGATCGCGCTGTACTCAGGGCCCACCACCATCGCCGCCACGATGAGGATCTGCGAGTTGGTGAGGATGCCCACTGCGCCGATCAGCCCCGCGATGACCAGGAGGGCGAAGAAGCTGGGCGGGTATTCGCCGCCCGCGCGGATCTTCGCCTCGACCAAGTCCCACACTGGGGGGACGTTGGCGTTGCGCGGCTCGGCCGAGGCCCCCGTTGCCGCGATCGACGCGTCCACGTTCTCGATGACGATCGAGCTGCCGTCGCCGATCTGAGCGCGCAACTCATGCAGTACCCAGTTGGCAAACTGGTCGAGCAGGTCGAATTGGACCGCGTCGCCGTCCGGATGCCGCGCGGCGCCCGGCAGCACGATGAGATTGCGGATGCCCGGGTCCGCGGCGAGCCTTCCGATCAGATCCTCGGTCGCGCCGGGCGGGCTTACCACACGAACGTGCAGCATCCGTGCGCCGCCCCCTTCCGCCGGCCGCTTCCGCCGTTCAGCTCAGCCGGTCGAGAATCCCGTCGCCGACCCGGATGGCGTTCGCCATCGCGGTGAGGGCCGGGTTCACCGCGCTGATGCTGGGGAAGACGCTGGTGTCGGCCACGTAGAGGTTGTCCACCTCGTGCGCCCGGCAGTCGGCGTTGAGCACCGAGGTGGCCGGGTCGGCGCCGCAGCGGACGGTCCCGGCCTGGTGCGCGCAGCCGGCGATCGGGATGTCCGTC
>DATCGA010000458.1:0-25969 GCA_036509215.1 Trebonia sp. | reverse complement strand
CGTGTGCGGGTGGCCGTCGAGCACGGTCACCAGCGGCGCCGGGCGGTCGGCCGGGAAGAGCTCGTCGACCACGTTGCCGCCCACCCCCGGCTCCCGCCGCCCGCGCTGCTGGAAGGAGCGGAAGACCAGGTCGGGGCTGGTCAGGCACACGACCCCGGCGTACACGCCGGCCGTCGCGAGCGTGGTCGCGGCGGCCGCCACCTCGGGCATGATCGCGCCCACGCCGACCAGGGTGATGTGCTCCTGGTCGGCCGGGTGCCCGGCCGGCAGCCGGTAGCCGCCCGCCCGGGCCTGCTGCATCCGGCGCTCGGCCAGCGCCGGGTCGGCCGGCACCTGGGCCAGGGCCGGGTCGATCGGGCGGGTGCTCAGCCGGAAGTACGACGACGTGCCGCCGGGCACGCCGACTCGCTCCATCGCGTGCAGCAGGCACCACTCCAGGTCCTGGGCGAAGGCTGGCTCCCAGGCGATGCAGCCCGGCTGCTCGAGGCCGATCGACGGGGTGGTGACCGACTGGTGCGCTCCGCCCTCGGGCGCCAGCGTGACCCCCGACGGCGTGCCGACCAGGATCGACTGGCCGCCGGAGTAAATCCCGTAGGACCAGGGCTCGAGCGCGCGGGAGACGAACGGGTCGTACAGGGTCGCGATCGGGATCAGCCGCATCCCCCACCGGGACCAGGTGGCGCCGAGCTCGCCCAGCAGCGACACCAGGTTGACCTCGGCGATGCCGAGCTCGATGTGCTGGCCGTTGGCGACCTCGCGCCACCGCAGCACCCGCTCGGAGTCGTCGGCGAACCAGTCGTGCCGGTCCCGCACCGACCACACCCCGGTCTTGTTGATCCAGCCGCCGAGGTTGGTCGACGAGGCGACGTCGGGGCTGCAGGTGACCACCCGCGCGGCCGCCTCCGGGGCGTCGTGCGCGAGGTCGGCCAGGAACCGGCCGAGGGCGGCCTGGGTGGAGACCGGCTTGCGGTGCGGGTGGCCAAGCGTGGCCGGGATGGCGAGCGGGCGGGACGGGGTCACCGGCTCCCGGCGCAGCTGGCGCGCGCGGTTCTCGCACAGCCGGCCGGCCGGCGAGCCGGGGTCGAAGCGCTGCCACGGCCGGGCCGTGTCCACCCCGGAGGCCGCCGCCAGGGCCTGCATCTGGGCGGCGGTCAGCAGCGCCGAGTGGTTGTTGGGATGCCCCTCGGTCGGCAGCCCGCGGCCCTTGATCGTGTACGCGAACACGATCGTGGGGCGGTGCGAGTCGACGCCGCGGAACGTGTCGACCAGCAGGCCGAGGTCATGGCCGCCCAGATCGCGGATCGCGGCCGCCAGCTCGGTCGGGTCGATCGCCGCGAGCAGGGTCCTGAGCTGGTCGCTGCCGCCCGCGCCGACGATGCGGTCGGCGATCTCGGCCGGGCGCACCCGCAGCATCCGCTGGTACTCCTCGTTGGGCATGGTCTCCAGCCGGGCGCGCAGCTCCTGGCCGCCCTCGCGCTGGAACAGCCCGCTGATCAGGCGTCCCCACTTGACCGTCAGCACCTGCCAGCCGGCCGCCGCGAACATGCCCTGCAGCCGCTCGATCTGGATGTCGGGGACGACCCGGTCCAGCGACTGCCGGTTCAGGTCCACCACCCACAGCAGTTCCCCCAGGTGGGCCACCGCCGGGTCGGCGACCGCCTCCCAGATCGCGCCCTCGTCGAGCTCGGCGTCGCCCAGCAGGCTGATGAAGCGGCCCGCGGCCGGGCAGCCGGGGAACTGGGAGGCGATGTACCGGTGCGCGACCGCCGCCCACAGCGCCGCCGTCGCCCCGATCCCGACCGAGCCGGTGGAGAAATCGACGGTGTCGGGGTCCTTCAGCCGGGACGGGTAGGACTGCAGGCCGCCCTTGGCCCGCAGGGTCGTCAGGTAGGACTCGTCGAGGTCGCCCAGCAGGTAGTTGACGGCGTGCAGCACCGGCGAGGCGTGCGGCTTGACCGAGACCCGGTCCAGCGGCGTGAGCTCGGCGAACCAGAGCGCGGTCATGATGTCGACCATCGAGGCGCTCGACGCCTGGTGACCGCCGACCTTGACCCCCGAGCTGTTGGCGCGGCCGGCGTTGGCGGCGTCGACGATCGCCGCCGACAGCCACAGCACCCGCTGCGCGATATCGCGCAGCACGGCCTCGTCGTAGGCCGGGCGGGGGGCCGCGGCGGTGGGATGAGCGCTGGAAATCATGGGTGTTCCTTCGTTCGGACATGCTTTTCGCCTATGGCGGGGCGCCCAGCAGGCTAACCCACGGCGGCGTGCTCGCGGCCACGGACGATCTCCTCATAGGCAAGCCTGACATCCCCCGCCACCGCCTGTGCGGCCGGGACGTCGCGGCCCAGCGGAAGCAGCCCAAGCAGCGCCCACCCGCGCGCCTCCGGCGGCACCTGGTCGCCGCGCGCGGCGACCAGGGCGTGGAAGTGCCGGTAGTTCTCCCCGAACGAGAGCAGGTAGACGGCGGGCGCGCCGGTGACCCGCTCGACCGCGCTGGCCAGATCGTGCGCGCGGCGGCCGAGCGTCGCCGTCTCCGCCTGGTCCAGGCCGGTCAGCTTCTCGGCGTGGCGGCGGGCGCGCAGGAAGAACCAGCCCGGGACCTCAGAGCCGGGGGCCACCTCGGCCGCCCACAGGTCGTCGAGGAACACCCGCCCGGCCGGGTCCGCCTCCTCCATCGAGCAGATCAGGCAGAATCCGTCGGCCGCATCGGCCACGTCGGTCGTATTAGTCACGTCGGTCGTATTAGTCACGTCGGCCGCATCGGCCACGTCAGCCGCCCATCAGCACGCCGAGCGGGTTGGGCAGATCCGACTTGAGCGCCCATGACCGGTCCGACAGCTCCTCGACGGTCCCGCCGGCCCGGCGGGCGGCCAGCAGCTCCTCGGGGTCGAAGGCGGGGCCGACCGAGTCGGCCGCGTACTCGGCCCCCAGCATGTACGCGGTGGCCTGGTCCGGCTCGGCGAACCGGTCGATCTGCAGCTCGACGAAGTTGCGGTCCGGGTCCTGGTAGTACATCGAGGTGGTGACGCCGTGGGCGATGCAGACGGCCGGGGTGATCCCCTGATCGCGCAGCATCGCGTACCGCTCGAGCAGCGCGTCGATGCCGTCGAAGGTGTAGGCCGAGTGGTGCAGCGAGGCGGTGGTCGCGGTCTTGGCCTCGAACTCGACCGGCGGGTGCAGCAGCGCCACCCGGTGGTGCTCGTCGTCGAAGGTGAGGAAGGTCAAGGTGGCGTCCTCGTAGACCACGTGGGCGTCGAGGACGGTGCAGTACCAGTCGCGCATCGCCTCGTGGTTGGCGGTCTGGAAGACGTTATGGGCGAACTTGGGCGTGGACATGTCGATCTCCTCCGGCTCCGCTGCCAGGCGTGCTGTGGCTCACACAATAATCCTGATATGTGATAACAGTCAAGGATTGCTATTTTTGATATCGTCACTCCACCATCATCAAGCTAACGGGAGCGGACATGACGATCGCGTCGGCCAGTTCCGGGTCGGTCCGCCCCATCGAGAGCCGGTCGCTGTCGGAGCAGGTGGCCAACGAGATCCGCCGCTCGATCCTGGCCGGCGCCCTCGCCCCCGGCCAGAGCCTGTCGCTGCGGCGGCTGGCCGAGCAGCTCGACGTCAGCTTCATCCCGGTCCGCGACGCGCTGCGCGTGCTCGAGACCGAGGGCCTGGTGGTGAACCCGCCCGGGCGCAGCGCGACCGTGGCCCCGCTCGATCTCGAGGAGTTCCACGCCATCTACCGGGTCCGGCGGCTGCTCGAGCCCGACCTCGCCCGCCGCAGCGTCCGCCAGCTCGCCGACGCCGAGCTCGACCGGCTCTTCCAGGCGGCGGCCGAGTTCGGCGGCGCCGAGCGGAGCATGGACGACATCTACGACGACCACCGCGCGTTCCACCTGGCGCTGCTCGCGCCGGCCGCCTCGGCCTGGGACCTTCGCATCCTGATCATGAGCGAGCGCGCCAGCGAGCGCTACGTGCGGATCGGCTTCGGGCGGCTCGACCCCGACCCGACCGAGCACGGCCGACGCCGCGAGGCGCACCAGCTCCTGGTCGACGAGCTCCGCAAGCGCGACCCCGACATCGCCGCCCGCGCCCTCGACGAGCACCTGGCCCACAACGAGGACCTAGCCCACCGCGCCCTCTTCGCCCCCGCCCCCCACTAATCGCGCGACCAAACGCTCCACCATTCCAGATAACAGCAAGAAGCGCGTCGCGCGAGGGGCGCGCTCGAAGACCGGGTGTACTTTGCGCTGCTATTTGACGGTTAGTACACCCATTAGTGGCCCAGCATCTCACGCCACGGGATAACAGCAAGAAGTAGGCGCGTGTCAAGCCCCGTGGTGATCTCGGCCCGCGGCGCCCACGTCACCGGTCGTCGGTGGGTCCCGCGACGACCTCGTTGATCAGCTGCTCGATGCGCGCTTCGATCGGGGCGACGAAGGCGGCCAGCTCCGCTCCGCTGTTGCCCGCCTCGGCCAAGTAGAACCGCGCGTTGGCCAGGCTGATCAGCGCCTCGACGTAGTAGTTCCAGCCCATCCGGTTCGAGTGCAGGTGCGCGCGGCTGTTCCACGCGCGCTGCCGCACCTCGGACAGGCGGTTGTCCGGGTCTTCCCGCGCCATCGCCAGGACGAGCTCGCAGCTGCTGTTCCAGTCCCGGTAGGAGAGCTCCCACAGGTCGCCGTAGGTGCCGGCCTCGCCCTCGTAAATCTCGCCGATCCGGCCGTTGTCGCCCTCCCACCACCGCCCGAGCAGACCGGCCTCCCGCGCCTGGTCCAGGCGGGCGAACAAGCCATCGCCGTCAACGTCGGACCGGGCCAGGTCCCGCCACCGAAGCCGGAGCCGAAGATGATGCTCCTGCGGCTCCTGGAACCACTCGAAGAACCACGTGTCCAGCCGATCAGCGAACGCGGCGTGCACCAGCCCGTCGACCACGTCCACGAGCAGCCTCTCCGGCTGATCCCGCACCGACGGCACGATATTCACTTCCACCCACTCTTGCGGCACGTTCCCCCCTCCCAGCCGGCGCCCCGCAGCGCACAGGGCCCATGGCCCAACGTAGTACCCCGCTCGGCGTCAGATCTCGCGGCGTCGGCGGTGCCGCGCGGGTTATGCGACGCGCTGCCAGGTGTCGCCGAAGTCGGCGATGACCTTGAGCTCGCCGCCGAGGGCGCGAATGTAGTCGGCCAAGGTCGACAACTCTGCGACGGAGCCGTTCTCGATGGCGGAGACGCGCTGCTGGGACACGCCCATGGCCTCGGCGACCTCGGCTTGGGTGAGGCCGGCGCGCTTGCGCATCTCGGCGAGGTACTCGGCGCGCACCGCCAGGACCCGCTTCTGGTGCGCTTCCTCCACGGCAGGGCGGTCGTCGGGGTGGACGAACTCGTCTAGGAACTCCTCGCGGGTGTAAGAGAAGAACTCAGGTTCCTCGCTCATCGCTGTCCTTCCAGGTATGCCTCACAGAGCGCTTCCGCCGCAGGGATGGCCTCCGCGTACCATTCCTTCCAACGGCCGGACTTGTCATCCGCGACGAGCAACACCGCGTTGCGGATTGGGTCGAATATGAACAAGATCCGCACCTCGCTTGCCCCACTCGAGCCCGGTCGGAGCTCTTTCAGATTATGCAGGCGGGACCCGGCGATGCGGTCGGCCAGCGGCCTGCCGAGCGACGGTCTCATCGAGCAGTCGGTCGATCGCCTCGGCTACTAGCCGTCGCGTGACCGGGTCGCCAGAACGGAGCGCGTGTAGCCAGCTCTGGACCTGCTTTGTCATTACCAGCCTGTGCGGCACGATAGCCTCCGCTGACGTCAGCCTACAACAGTATTGTTGTCTTTGCCAGAGACGCTGGGCCAATCCGGCGGCAGGCGCTCTCGCAACTGTCCAGGCGCATGGCCTCAAGCCCAACGCCGCCGACTTAGAACCGGCCTTCTGCCGGGCTGTACACAATGCCTATATAAGGCAGACCATACGATGGCGGTCCGACATTCTTAGCGCCCGCAGTGCTGGACCGACGGCCGACTGCGGGCTACCTGAGCGGAACGCTGAATTAGCTCATCCGGGAGAAGGCGGACGCGCGCTCGACCTGGTCGGCGGTGATGCTCACGCCGGTGTAGAGCTCGAACTGCCGGGCCGCCTGCAGCGCGATGACCTCGGCGCCGCTGATCACCGGCCTGCCCGCCGCCCGGGCGGCGCGGATGAGCGGCGTCTCGGCCGGGGAGGCGACCACGTCGAAGACGGCGCGGGCGGCCTCGATCTGCGACGGCGGAAACGCGAGCGCGGCGGCCTCGGGCCCGTTCATGCCGAGCGGGGTCACGTTGACGATGATCGCGTCGGCGGGGGCCGGGTCGTGCTGCACCCAGCGGTAGCCGTACTTCTCCGCCAGCGCCGACCCGGCCGAAGCATTGCGCGCGAGCACGGTGAGGTCGCAGTAGCCGCAGTCGCGGAACGCGGCCACGACCGCCTTCGCCATGCCGCCGGAGCCGCGCAGCAGGACCGGCGCATCCCGGTCGAGCGCGTGCCGGCCGATGAGCTCGGTGACCGCCTCGTAGTCCGTGTTGTAGGCGGTCAGGCGGCCGTCGTCGTTGACGATGGTGTTGACCGAGTCGATCGCCGAGGCGGACGCGGTCATCTCCTCCACCAGCGGGATCACCGCCTCCTTGAACGGCATCGACACCGAGCAGCCGCGGATGCCTAGCGCGCGGACGCCGCCGATCGCCCCCTCGATGTCGCGGGTGGTGAACGCCTTGTAGGCGAAGTTCAGCCCGAGCTCTTCGTAGAGGTAATTATGGAATCGGGTACCGATGTTGGACGGCCTCCCCGCCAGCGAGATGCACAGGGTCATGTCCTTGTTCAGCATCGCCACCGGAACTTCTCCTCGCGTCGCGCCCGCCTCTGCCGGGAACCAGGCTAGCGCCGCCCCTCGGTCAGCAGGGCCGTCGCTGCGTCCTTGATCTTCTCCGCGATGGCGGCCGGGGTCGCGTCGGCCACGTCGATGGCGACCGCGAGCTCGAAGCCGTCGATGAGCGCCACCAGGCACGCCACCACGGTCTCGGCCGGCAGCCGGGGCTGGAAGTCCCCGGTCGAGGTCCCGGCCCGCACCACCTCGGACAGCAGCTCCCGCCAGGCCTCGTAGGTGCCCGCCAGCAGCGCCCGCAGCTCATCATCGTGCAGGCCCGCGGCGACGAACTCCATCCACAGCGCAGCCGAATGATGCAGGTCAGGCCGGAGCACGGCCGCCTCGATGACGGCCGCGAGCCGGGCCGGCGGCGGCGCCGACGCGTCCCCCGCCCGCGCGACCAGGTCGACCACATCGCGGGCGTGCTGGTCGAACGCCTCGCGGATGAGCTGGTCGCGCGAGTCGAAGTAGTACTGGAGCGAGCCGACCGACACGCCCGAGGAGCGGGCGACGTCCCGCAGCCGCACGGTGGCCGCCCCCTGGGCGGCCACCAGGCGCAGGGTGGCGTCGAGGATCGCCCGCTTGCGGCGGGAGAGCTCGCCCGGTGGGAGCGGCGGGCGGCCGGACGGTCGGCTGACTTCCAAAGGCACCTCAACATTGTCGGGTCCCGGAGCAGGATTGTCGGGTTCCCGAGCAGGATTGTCGAGCCCCGAGGCTGCCGACGTGGTTACCGCCGCCGACCTTGGCGATCACGTAGACCGACAGGATCGGGATCGCGGTCCACGAGAACTCCGCCGCCAGCGTGTCGTGGATGGTGCAGGGCGAGCAGTTGGTCGGCGAAGAACCGAAAGTTCATCGCCACCAGCGGCATAACCCCGGTTACGGGTCAGCGGACGACGAGCGAGCACGAGCTCCCGGCAGCCCTCGGGCACGGCCTCGCGGCGGACCACACCTCCCCGCGCGGCGACGCTGACCGATCTGCCGTGGGAGCCGGGGCCGCCTGGTGCCTGGGCGACGGCCTTGCCCACGACGGCGACCCGGCGGCCGAGTCGCCGCGCATGGTCGCCCGCTCGGTCGCGGCCCGGCTGTCCGAGGTCGGCCTGACCGCCGTGATCGGGCCGGAGCTTGAGTTCTTCCTGTGCGAGCCGGCCGAGGGGACCGTCGGCCGGCGGAAGCGGCACGCCGACGAGACGGGCAACGTCTACGTGGTGGGGGCGCAAGGGCGACCCCCGCGGCATCCTGCTCACGATGCTGCGCTCGCTGCGCGATGCCCAGCTTCAGGTCACGGCGGCCAATCACGAGTTCAGCCCCGGTCAGTTCGAGATCAACCTCAACCACTCCGAGCTGCTCGACGCGGCCGACCGGGCGTTCCGGCTGAAGTCGGCCGTGCGAGTACGCCTACCACGTATAAGGGCGCCGCCCTGGCAAGATGGCGGCATGGAACGTGTGCTTGGAATCGGCGGATACTTCCTGCGGGCGGCCGACCAGGCTGCCCTGGGCGCGTGGTACCGCGACTGCCTCGGCCTCGACGCCGACTAGAACGGCCTGTGGCGTCAGGGAGACGGGCCGACGGTGTTCGCGACGTTCGAGTCGCAGACCGACTACTTCGGGTCCCGCGCCCAGCAGGCCATGCTCAACTTCCGGGTCGGCGACCTGGATGCGATGCTCGCTCAGCTGCGCGCCGAGGGCGCCGACGTGGCCGAGGAAACACAGGACATGGAGGGCGTCGGCCGATTCGGCTGGGTCACCGATCCCGAAGGCAACCGGATCGAGCTCTGGCAGCCCGCCTGACCGTCAGGCGTGCGGGTGCGGGCACCGAAACCCGCACCCGCACCCGTCCGCTCAGTCGAGCAGCGTGGTGACGGTGCCCGCGCCGACCGTGCGGCCGCCCTCGCGGATCGCGAAGGTCTGGCCGGCGTCGAGCGCCACCGGCTTGCCGAGCGCGACCGTGACCTCCACCGTCTCTCCGGGCGCGGCCTCGGTCGGGTCACCCGCGCCGTCCAGGTTCAGCACGCCGGACACGTCCGTGGTCCGGACGTAGAACTGCGGGCTGTACCCCGAGCGCACCGGCGTGCGCCGGCCTCCCTCCGCCGCCGGCAGCAGGCGCAGCGTGGCGGCGAAGCGCTGGTGCGCGCGCACGCTGCCCGGCGCGGCGAGCACCTGGCCACGTCGCACCTGGTGACGGCCGACTCCGCGCAGCAGCAGGGCCGCGTTGTCGCCGGCCTGGGCGGCGTCCATCGTCTTGCCGAACGTCTCGACGCTGGTGACGACGGACGCGGTCACCGAGCCGAGCCCGATGAGCTCGACCGGGTCGCCGACCCGCACCTGGCCGCGCTCGATCGCGCCCGTGACGACGGTGCCCCGGCCGGTGATGGTCAGCGAGTTCTCCACCGCCATCAGGAACGGCGCGTCCACATACCGCTCGGGCACCGGCACGTAAGCGTCGACGGCGTCGAGCAGGGCAAGGACGGACGCAACCCAACGCTCGTCGCCGGCCAGCGCCGCCAGCCCGGAGACCCGCACCACCGGCACCTCCTGGCCCGGGTACCCGTAGCTGGACAGCAGCTCGCGGACCTCAAGCTCGACGAGCTCCGCGATCTCCTCGTCGGCCGCGTCGGCCTTGTTGAGCGCGACGACGACGTGCGACACCCCCAGCTGCCGGGCCAGCACGACGTGCTCCCGGGTCTGCGGCATCACGCCGTCGAGGGCCGAGACCACGAGCACCGCGCCGTCGACCTGCGCGGCGCCGGTGATCATGTTCTTCACGTAGTCCGCGTGGCCGGGCATGTCGACGTGCGCGTAATGCCTGGCCGCGGTCTCGTACTCGACGTGCGCGATGTTGATCGTGATCCCGCGCGCGGCCTCCTCCGGCGTCCGGTCGATCTGCCCGAACGGCACGTAGCTGCCCGTGCCGCGGTCGGCGAGGACCTTGGTGATGGCGGCGGTGAGGGTGGTCTTCCCGTGGTCCACGTGCCCCATCGTGCCGATGTTGAGATGCGGCTTGTCGCGGACGTACGCCTGCTTGGTCATGACTGCATTGCTCCTGGTTCGTCGACTGGACCCGCTGACCCGCGCGCTGACTGCCACTGCGCGATGCGCCACCCTGCCCCGCCGGGTCAGGGAAGCGAACGGGGGAGGGTCAGAGTCGGGCGCCGTCGGGGGTCGGCACGGCCGACGACAGCGCCGACGACGACAGCGATGCCAGGGCAGCCGTCAGCGCCGCGCGGCCGAGCGCGCGGGCGACGAAGACGGCGAACCGGAACATGACAGCAAGCGTGCGGCACCGGCAGGCCGCCTCGCAACGGATTTAACGGCCACGCTGGGCATCGGTCAGGAACGCCAGACCCGTCGCTCCTCGACCCTGTGCTTGATCACGGGACTGTCGAGAGTAGGGACCGGTGCGCAACGCACTGCACGCGCGGGTGGCCGCGGCCGGAGTCATGCTGCGGACGGCTAGGATCGGCGATGTCGACTTCAGCTACGCGGAGGGCCCCGACGCCGGGCCGCCGCTGGTCCTGCTGCACGCCCAGCACATGGACTGGTTCAGCTACAGCCGAGTCCTGCCCTGGCTGCCCTCATCGAGACCCAGATCGCGACCGGCGTATCTGAGCGGCAACTCCCCGATCGCGGACCGGTCGTTCACAACCTGCTCCGACGCCGTCCGCGACGAAGTCGGCGACTTCCTGCTCCACTGGATCCACAGCAACCGCGCCTTCTTCACACCACGCCGAAGCCCTGGCCAAGATCACGTGTCCCGCGCTTCTCCTGCAGGCCGCCTTCTCGGTCCTGCCCGACGGAACCCTGAACGGCGCCATGACCCAAGAAGACGCCGACAAGGCCGCCTCGCTGCTCGCCCACGGCACCTACCGCAAGGTCAACGCCACCCACGTCGTGCACCTGGCCGACCCCGGCCGCTACACCGACCTTCTCGAAGGCTTCTTCTTGGAGTAACCGAGGGGTGGTTCTCATTGCCGCCGCCGCGCTCGAATCTGAACCTGTTGCCGAGTCGCAGGTGCGGTGCGGTTCGGCGCCGGGGGGAGCGGCAGCTTGGCTGGGCGCTCGCCCGGGAGGCATTCGAGAGCTTGCTGAATCAGGCTTCGCCTGCGGATGAGCCCGGCGCGGTAGTCCTGAAGCGCGCGAAGTTCGCGGACGGCCCCGCTCCAGGCCGCGGTTCTCGAACCCTTGCGCTCACAGTCGTGGATGTACTGCCCCAGCACGCCGCAGCGAGCTTCCACGTCTCTCAGCTCTTCCCCCGCCAGCGCATCCGCCTGCCGGAGCGCTTCCTCCTGCGTAACCTCGCCGATGACCGGGCCTCCGTATCGCGCGTGCCGCTCCTTCTTCTTTTACCACGGCAGTGCCTCGTCTGGGGCGGTGGCGCGGAGCATGGCGATCTGGCCGGATGCGGTGAACCGAACCAGGAGCGACAGCGGGTCCTTGCTGCCGCTGAACGTGATGCGGGCGGCCACGCCATCGGGCTGGGAGCGGCACGAGACCGAGACGGGTCCGGGGTCGCCGATCCGGCCGAGTGCGAACTGCCACATCTGGCCGAGGCGCTCGGCCGTCAGCTTCGGCTGGTCCTCCGCACGCAGCATCTGGTGGACGCGTGCATAGTCGCCGTCGATGAGCGCACCCGCGAGCGCGCTGGCTCGCTCGTCCCACTCTGGCCCGGCCGATTCCCCAGTGTCGCGCGGCCGGACCTGGCGCGGGTCGCTGCCCTTGACGGCCGCCATGACGACCGCGTCGAGCAGCGGGGCTGAGCTGCCGCGCGTGTTCACCAGCGCGGCCACGGCGTGCCCGGCGGCCTGGTCGATCGTCATGGACGCGGTGAACCCGCCGGTTCCTCCGTTGTGGAACAGCAGCCCGTCGGTGATGATCCAGGCGAGCCCGCCCGCAGTCGGGCCGTCGATTCGCAGGCGCGGCTGCTGGCACAGCCTGATCGCGGTGCCGAGCGGGCCGCGGGGCGGCGTCAGGCAGGCGGCCAGGTAGCGTGCCAGGTCGGCGATGGTCGCCTCCACGGCGCCCGGTCCCGGTAGCGCGAAATCCCAGTGCCCGACCGGTTCGCCGCCCGCGTGCCCGGTCATCCGGGTGCCGCCGCCCGCCCCGCCGACACCGGAGCGGGTCATCCCGAGCGGCCCGAGCAGTCGTTCCGCCAGCAGATCCTGGTAGCGCTGACCGCTGGCCCGCTCAAGCACGAGCCCGAGGAGCTGGTAACCGAAGTTCGAGTACAGGTGTCCGGCGTGCGGTGTCCTGGCGGCGGCGCGCAGCCCTTCCTCGGCGCGCTCGGCGGTGAAGTCCCGGTACGGGTTCACCTCGTCGGTCGGCTGATTGGGAGCGAGGCGCGGCAGGCCTGATGTATGCGTCGCGAGCTGCTCGAGCGTGATGTTCCCATGAGGCCCGGCGTCCAGCCAGCGGCGGATCTCGTCCTCCAACGCCAGCACGCCGTCCCCGACCAGACTGGCCAGCAGGGTCGCCGTCATGGTCTTGGTGATCGAGCCGATCTCGAACCGCGCGTCGTCGGGCAGCCCCTCGGTGACACCGAACGCCGGTCCGCTGCTCACGCTGTCGACTGCGGCCACGGCGACGACGATCCCGTCCCCGGGAAACACCCCGTCCAGCGCCTCGAAGACAGCCTGCGCCCGTTCCGAATCCCATTTCACGAGACCCGACGCTACCGCTTTTCCCGGTATCTCCGCTGAGATCAGCGTTCGCCGCCGGTGCCCTGCGGGCGTAGGGCGGCACGATGCGGGCACTATGCCAGCTAACGCATCCACACAGGTCAGCTTGGAGGACCCATGTCAAAACCGCCGCTTCCCGATGCCGCCGTGGCGATGCTACGCAAGCCCAACCCGGCGGTCATCACGACGCTGCGGTCGGACGGCCAGCCGGTGTCAACGGCCACCTGGTATGTCTGGGACGACGGTCGGGTGCTGGTGAACATGGACGAGGGCCGCAAGCGACTGCAGCACATGCGCGCCGATCCCCGGGTGTCGCTCGACGTTCTCGACGAGGACGGCTGGTACAACCACGTGAGCATCATCGGCCATGTCAGTGAACTCTATGAAGATGCAGATATGGCCGACATCGACCGCATCGCCCGCCAGTACACGGGTGACCCGTATTCGCAACGCGACCGCGCCCGCTTCAGCGCCTTGATCGCAATAGACGGCTGGCACGGCTGGGGCGCGTTCAAGGACAACAGCCAGCAAGGTTAAATCAGCACGGCCGCAACATAGAACCAGGCGACGTCCCAGGACGTATTTCAGATGAGCGACGACTCACATCGCATCCCACGGTGGCGGTCGAGTTCAGATGGCCTGGGAGGTTATGGTGCGCATCCGGCCTGAGGCTAAGCGGAAGCTGCGGGCAGGCTTCCAGCGGCGCGTCGACCGCCAGGCCGAGCGTTACGCCCCGCAATTGACGCACGCCGAGCAACTGGCCGTCCGGCTCGCGTGCGGCGAGGTGGCCGGGGTCTTCAGCGGCCAGGCGGGCGGAGACCTCAGACGTGGAGCCTATGTGGTGGCCGCGCTTCCGATGGCGGCGATCCCCGTCCTGATCGCCGGCGCCGCCGTCGGGATCCCGGGGGTGGTGCCGCTGCTCGGAGCCACCCCGTTCATCGCCGGCGCCTGGTTCGGCCTCGCCATGTGGCGGTGGCGCGAACCGAGGCGCATGTCTACGACGTTAGCGCTGAGGAGTCCAGGCCGACGCTGACGGCGTACACGCTGCGGTACGCGAACGGCCAAACCTGCGAGATCTCGCGCTCCCTTCAAAACGTGCAAGACCCGTACCCCGACGTCGGCTCGCTGAGAGCGCTGATGCCCGCCGGTGTCGGCGCGACCCTGCCGAGGTTTCCCGCCATCGACGAGGTCATCGCGGCGTTCGCAGGGAAGCCGGGTCCGCGCACCTGATCATCGCCGCGGCCGTCCAGACGAGACGCCTGACCGGTGCTCGGCCGCCTCCGGAGGCGAAATTGCCGTGCTGCCGCACGGCTCGGACTGCCAGGATGAGGCCGTGAGAGACAATCTGCGTGCCATGGCAACGGAGACCATGGCGATCATCGAGGCCGGCCAGTACCGGTCTGCAAACGGGCGTGAGGTGGAAATCGCGGCCGGTGTCCGGGCTGCAGTCGCCGCGACCCGACTGCATCTGCCCGCCGAGAAGATTCCCGCGCCCCTCCCGCAAGGCACCGGGGCGCCGGCATCCGAGGTGACCAACGAGACCAGCCTTTCTGCGGCCCGGCGGCTTGGCGCGGGCGTCACGTGCCTGGTATTCGCGTCGGCCAAGAACCCAGGCGGCGGATTCCTCAGCGGTGCGCAGGCGCAGGAGGAGAGCATCGCCCGCTCGTCAGCGCTGTTCCCGTGCCAGAAGGCCGTTGGCGAGTTCTACGACTTCCACCGGCGCCAAGGCGACCTGCGCTACAGCGACCGGGTCATCTACTCTCCGGGCGTCCCGGTGTTCCGCGCCGACGACGGGTCGCTTCTTGACGAGCCGTACGCCGTGTCGTTCCTGACCGCCGCGGCACCCAACCTCGGTGCGATCACCGCCAGCCAGTCGACTGCGGCCGCCAGTGTTCCTGGTGTGCTGGCCGCGCGGGCGGACCGCGTCCTGGCGGTTGCCGCGGCGCACGGCCATCGCAAGCTGGTGCTTGGCGCGTGGGGCTGTGGCGTCTTCAGGAACGACCCCGCCGTCGTGGCCAGGGCGTTCGCGGGCCAGCTGGCCAGCGCCAGGGGATGGTTCGACCACGTCGTCTTCGCCGTGCTTGACCACCAGCGGGGCGCGCCGACCTACGCGGCCTTCGCCTCCGCCGCTAGTGTCCGGGCGGAGCGATGAGCGACGACGTGACCAGCGCCAGCAAGTTCCTGTCGTACGTACTGCGCCACGACCCAGCGGCGATCGGCCTGGCCCTGCAGGAAGGCGGCTGGGTTCGCATCGACGAGCTGCTCGCCGGGGCCGCGCGGCACGGCCGCGGCCTGAACGCCGCGATGATCGACCGCGTCCTCGACATGCCGGGCAAGCAGCGATTCGAGACGCGTGACGGCCTCATAAGAGCGGCCCAGGGCCACTCCGTCCGCGTCGACCTGGGCCTGGAGCCGCGGCAGCCGCCACCGGTCCTGTACCACGGGACGGTCGCGCGGTTCCTGGACAGCATCTTCGCCGACGGCCTGCGGCCGGGCGCGCGCACGCACGTCCACCTGTCCGCCTCCCCGAGACCGCGGCCACGGTCGGTGCGCGTCGCGGCCGCCCCGTCGTGCTGCTGGTGGATTCCGGCGCGATGAGCGCGGACGGCCACGAGTTCTTCCGGGCAGCCAACGGAGTCTGGCTGACCGAGCACGTGCCGCACGCGTTCATCAGCCTCAAGGACCGCCCGTCAACACCGGAGACAAGAGCCACGCCATGACCCTGTTCTCTTGACGGAAGGCGCAGCCAACCTCTGGACGGAGGCGCGGCCAGCCAGCCGCGTACCAGGCCGTCAATCTCGGCGCGGCTTGCTTTCGGGTGCCCTCGGCCCATCCGCTGTCGATAGAGCTGAACTCCGAGTTCGTGCATCTCCAGTGCGGACCGTGGTCCTCCTTATTCCGGCAGCAGCCGGAAGGAGCCGATCATCGTTGCGTCGCTGGGGTCAGGGCCTTCGGCGCACCGCTCCTTGATGCCGGCCTGGAACTTGGCGAACGCCGCGGAATCCGACAGGGGGTTGGTGTCGGCGTCGAGCGTGGCGATATGAAGAAAGCTAACCCCGTCCGCGAGGCGGAAGGTCGCGTAGCGCAGTCCTTCGGGCTGCTCCGCCGCAAGCTCGGCGAACACGTTGCGGACCAGTCGCTCGTTCTCGGCCGCGTGCTCGGGCTTGGTCTTGTACTGGATCACCCTGGTGACGGTCATTGCCCCGTTCTCCATTCTGTTGGCCTGAGTGCTGCCGCTCTCAGGAGGGAGTGGTCGCTCGCATCCGGTTGTTGCGAGGATCGTGCGTGACCTCGGCCAGGCCGAGCGCCTCAAGCAGCGGCGGGACGTACATCCCTACCCG
Source organism: Trebonia sp. (assembly GCA_036509215.1). GTDB lineage: Bacteria > Actinomycetota > Actinomycetes > Streptosporangiales > Streptosporangiaceae > Trebonia. Next base: position 10,061 of record DATCGA010000458.1, on the reverse strand, counting down.
GCCGCGATAGCCGCTGCGCAGCCCGTACCAGCCGCCGACCGGGTTGTCCGGCGACCGGCCCCACGCCTCAACCGTCCCCTGCGCGGCGGGCTTCTTTTCGTCGGCCGCTCCAAGTGTCACCCAGTCGCCCTGCTCGGCCAGCCAGGCGCGCAGGTCATCGATTACCCGGAGGTTGTACCTGAGCGTGGTGGAGCCCACCTGGCAGACCAGCGTCGGCGGATCGGCCTGCTCATCTCGGTACATGCTGTACTCGGAAGTCCCAGGCGGGGTCTTGAGTACCCATGGGTCCTGCTTCGTGCCATCGGCCATCATGGTTCTCCTCATCAGATAGCGGCCAGGAAGTGCGGTAGCAGGGTCTCCCAGCCAGCCTGGTTTCGTTCCCGCCACTCATCGCCCGCGCTGCCCAGCCGTTCCCAGCCGCGGTGCTCGATTTCGATCCGGGTCGCGCCGGTCCCCTGAGTGAGGAACCGGATCTCCACCTCCGTCGCGTCGCAGCGATCCCGCCGCAGATGCCAGAGGTAGCCAAGCCGGTCCGGGGGATTCCAGACCGTGACCTCGCCCCAGTCGTGCTCGGCGCCGTCGGGGGCACGCTCATAGATCCGCCCGCCCACGCCGCCCTCCAGCACGACGACGAGATCGTCGCAGCCGGTGACGGTGTGGTCGGCAGGCCACCACGTGCCGATCCTCGAGGTCCACACGGTGAACGCGTGCTCGGCGGAGCAGGCCACGTCGAACGACATCCGCAGGGACGCGGTCATCACGCCGGCGTCTCGTCGGTGTGGTCGGCCGTGTTCTCTGCCAGCAGCCGGAATCGTACGGCGGCTTCCCCCCACACGCGCTCAAGATACTCCTGGACGGCATGTGCCCCCTGCTCTTGCAGGTGGTAGATGCGGCGGGTCCCCCGGGCGTGCTCGGTGACCAGCCCGGCGTCCTTCAGCAGACGGAGGTGGCGCGACACCGCCGGACGGCTGATGGGCATCGCATCGGCGATCTCACGCACCGGCTTGTCGCCGTCGCTGAGCAGGCGCAGTATCTCGCGCCGATTGGCATCGCCTAGTGCCTCGAACGCATCCCCGGAGTCGGCCGTCTGGGGCACTTCGGTCAGCCGCCCGATCCGACGTAGCAACGCATGGCCTGCGCAGCCCCCCTTAATGGTAACAGTGAGGTTACCGTAACATGTCAGTTACCGATATGCAACTGACAGTCCACCCACGACCCACAGGGTCTCCGCTGCTGGCGTGACCGGCGTAACTGTGCACCTTATGAGTACTCCACCCGGGCCGCCCGCAGCTGCCAAGACGGAGTTCGACCTGCTGGGCGCGTTGTTCGCTCCCGCAGGGCGTGCCGACCCGCAGGTGATCCTGCGCGGCTCGCCGCTGCCTGGCCGGCAGCGCCGACGCGAGCTCGTCCCACGGCGAGTCGAACAGCTCCAGCCCCGCGTCGGCCGCCCACGCGGGGCCCAGGTCGGCGTTGTAGCCGCTCATCGTGACCACCTCGTCCAGCGCCCAGCCGGCGCCGCGCTCGATGCCCGGACCCGACGGTGGTGCAGCATCGGCAGCGCGTTGACGAAGCCGTTGGTCTCGCTCGGCCCGGTGATCTCTGCCTAGCCGCTGATCGCCGTGTCCCCGCGCCAGCGGGCGGCGAGCTCGCCCGGCCCGGCGGCGCGGCCGGGCAGCGGCCAGGAACCGGGGGCGCGCAGCGCCTGCAGCAGCAGCGCCAGGTAGCGGCGGCGCAGCCCGTCGCCCGCGTCGGCCCCCGGCAGGGTGATCGCGCTGAGCGTCTCAAGCAGCAGGACGACGTCTTCGGGGCTCACGTCGGCGCGTAGCGCCCCGTCCCGCTGGGCCCGCTCGTGCACCGCCGTCGCCAGCTCCCCGGCCCGCTTCGCCAGCTCGGTCAGGTCGGGCGTGGGGGCGAACGTGCCGGCCAGCCGCTGGGCGAGGGCCTGGCTGCCTCCGTCGAGGATCCGGGCCAGGCAGTCGGCGTAGACGGTCCACGGGTCGCCGTCGTCCGCGAGGGCGCGCGAGAGCTCTGCGCCGTAGCGGGCCAGGCCGTCCCTGGCCAGCTCCCTGACCAGCTCCTCCTTGCTCGGGTAGCGCCGGTAGAGGGCGCTGATCCCGACCTTCGCCCTGGCGGCCACCGCCGCGACCGGGGCGGTCGGGTCGGCCAGGAAGACCTCGCGGGCCGCGTCCAGGATCTCGACGTCGTTGCGGGCCGCCTGCCGGCGTCGTCCGCTGAGCGGGCCCTCGGTGTTTCGCACCGGGCCAGCGTAACACTGGAACGGAACGATCCGCTCTGCTAGAATGGAACTGTTCATTCCGTTCCAGAAAATCGATGCAGGGAGCCCCGGCCATGCAGGGCTGGACCGTCATCACCGAGTCGCTCGACCTCCTCGAAGCCGCCGCTGCGGCCGTCTCCGACGCGAACCAGCAGGCGACAACCCCGTGCGCCCGGTGGACCGCTGCCCAGGTCCTGCAGCACGCGGCCGGGGATCAGCTCGCCTGGGCGGCCGCGATCGGGGTCGGAAGCGGCCCGGCCGAGAACCCGTTCGCCCCCTCCGGGCACCTCCTGGCCGGCGTCGACGACCTGGTCAAGCCAGCCCTGGCCACGGCCCGCGCCGCCTGGGCAAGCGTCAAGGCCGACGACGCGGTGCCGACGCCGCTGCCGCAGGGCCCGCTGCCGGCCGAGCTGGCCGCCGGGGCCTGCGCCCTCGACGCGGCCGTGCACGCCTGGGACATCGCGGCCGCCCTCGGCCGCTCCGGCTTCCTCCCGGCCGAGCTGGCCGGGCGGCTGCTCCCGGCCGCCCGGGCGGTGGTCGAGCCGCTGCGCGCGTACGGTGCCTACGCCGCCGCGCTGGCGCCGCAGCCGGAAGACGACAGCGCGGCCGAGCTGCTGCGCTACCTCGGCCGCGACCCGCGGTGGACCGGCGCCAACGAGGGCAGGTAAGCCGCCGTTAGCTTGAGCTCACGCTGAAGTTGCTGAAGCCGAAGGTCTCCGGCGTCGCGTTGGTGGACACGATCTCCGCCCCGTACGCCACCTGGTCAAGGGTGGAGTTAGCCGGCTCGTAGCCCTGGCTGATCAGCCACTGGAAGAACGGCAGCAGGTTCAGGTCCCCGCCGGTGACGTTCGTGTCGGAGACGAAGGTGATCGGGCCGCCCGCCGCCTGCCAGACCGAGTACGGCTGGCCGTCGAAGGTCACCGACGCCATCTGCGACCCGGCCGGCGTCTGGCCGTGGTTGTCGGTCCAGATCATCACCTCGTCGCCGCCGGCCCCGGCGGTGCCGTTGAGCCAGATGTCGTACGCGTCCTCGAAGTCCCCGCTGGCGGGCAGGGTCGAGCCGAAGGTGCTGGAGACCGACGCGAGCGAGCTGATCTCGGGCGTGTTGGCGAAGTTGTAGGCCGAGTTCGGGTACGTCTTCACGCCGCCCTCGTCTTCGGCCACGGTGGCGGTGACCGACCAGTCGCTGCCCGAGCAGGCCGACAGCGTCTGCGAAATGCCGCCGCTGCCCGCGTTCCACATGTTGTTGGAGACCGTGTACGCGCCCAGCGTCTCGCTCCCGAAGGCGGACGAGGTCGTGAACGACGGGTCGGCGCAGCTCGCGCTGGCCGAGGTCGGCGGGGGAGTGCTGGCGGGGGCGGTGGGGGCCGACGGCGACGTGCCGGGAGAAGAGGCCGAAGGAGAAGACGACGACGCCGACGGCGATGCGTGCGACCGTGAGCGCGACGGGGCTGAGACGCCGGCTGTCGGCGTGGTTGGCCCGGTCGCGGTGACGGTCTTCTCGATCATGGCGGCGTGCTTCCCGCTCGAGACGGCGTGCCTGGGGATATAGGCCTGGGCGGGCTTGGCGGCCGCGGCCGGGGTGGCCGGCCTGGTCGCCGCGCCCTGGGGGGTGGCGGTCCTGGCGGCCGAGGTCACCGTGTGCGCGTTCTGGTCGGCGGCGCCGTTGAGGGCCGGCTGCGGGCCGGTCGCGTAGAGCAGGCCGACGGCGGCGCCGCCGCCCGCAAGCACGATGGCGGACGCGGTGGCGGCCCGGCGCATCCTCCTCGACGGCGGCTTCCGGTGCCGGGCGGCTCCCCGGCCCCGACCCGCGCCCGGCTGGCCGGCCCCGATGGGGCTGATGCCGTTCCGATACAGCCACGCGTTGGTATCGAGCTCGCTTCGATACGGCCCCGTGTCGGGGCCGAAGTCGTTTCGATACGTTCGCGTGGAAGTGTTCATCTGGGGCACTAGCGGGCTCCTGCGGGGGGAAGTCCTCGAGAGGTGGATGTGTCGCCCTACAGAGTGACACAAGGTGATTGTGATGGCTCCCGATAGGGAGAAATCCTACCGGGCGCGCGCCATTTGTCGCTTCCCAACCTACGCGCCGACCCGCGATCCGGTCCACGCGGTCGTGCGATCATGCCTTGCATGGCCCCGACGATCAGGCGTTACGCCGACACCGACCACGCCCCGGTCTACGAGATCTGCGTGCGCACCGCGGCCGCAGGCGGCGACGCCCGCGGCCAGTACAGCACCGACGACCTGATGCCGGACCTGTTCGCGGGCCCCTACGTCTTCCTCGAGCCGACGTCCGCCTTCGTGCTCGACGACGGCGACGGAGACGGCGCGGTCGGCTACGTGATCGGCACCCCGGACACCGCGGCGTTCGCCCGCGCCTACCGCGACCGGTGGATCCCCCGGCTGGCGGACCGCTACCCGGTCCCGCCGGATCCGCCGGTGACGTCCGACGAGCAGATGCTCGCCCTGCACTACCGGCCCGAGCGGCTGCTCTGGGCCGGCCTGCCCGAGTACCCGGCCCATCTGCACATCGACCTGCTGCCGCCCTACCAGGGGGCTGGGCACGGCCGCGCGCTCATCGACGTGTTCTGCGCCGCCGTGGCGGACGCCGGCGCCCCCGGGGTGCACGTCTGCGTGGTCACCGAGAACACCCCGGCGCTCGGCTTCTACGACCGCCTCGGCTTCCGCGCGCTCGACGTCGACGACGACGGCCCGGTCGTCTACCTGGGCCTCAAGCTGTGACCGGACAGCAAAAGGCCCCCGGACAGCAAAAGGCCCCCGGGCGGCGGGTGCCGACGCGGGGGCCACGCAGAAGCTGCCCTCAGGCGCTGTTGGCGCCCTTGGCGTTGTTGCCGTACCGGCGGCGGAACTGCTCCACCCGCCCGGCGGTGTCGAGCACGCGCGACTGGCCGGTGTAGAACGGGTGGCTGGCCGATGAGACCTCGACGTCGACGACGGGGTAGGTGTTGCCGTCCTCCCACTCGATCGTGCGGTCGCTGACCGCCGTCGACCGGGTGAGGAAGGTGAAGTCGGCGGACCGGTCACGGAACACGACCGGGTGGTAGTCCGGGTGGATCCCCTGCTGCATGATTACCGCTCCTCTCGGAATTCAACGTGGCGACGGGCGACCGGGTCGTACTTGCGAATGACGAGGCGGTCGGGGTCGTTCCTGCGGCTCTTGCTGGTCACGTAGGCGTAGCCAGTCCCAGCGGTCGACCTGAGCTTGATGACGGGACGAAGGGTGCTGTGACTCATGGCCGTTGTAACAACCCTCTAATGAAAATCATTCCCGGTAGATGCCACTCGGGCCCGGTGCCGTCAAGCGGCTCTTAACGCGCTCACGGGGAAGGCGCCGGCGCTGTCGACCGGGCCGGCGGCGGGGGCGGCCCCCTCGGGCGAGGGGGTGGCCCGGGTGGCCGAGCAGCGGTCTTCTGCGTGCTCGACGATGATCATGGTGCCGCCCGGGCCGGCGAAAACCGACCATGTGATGCCTGCCACATCCGCGTGCGCACGGGTCCACCGGGACATGTCCTGCTTGGTGGTGATGTGCGCAATGTCGGTGACCCCGGTAAACACGGCGTCTCTCCTTTGGCTGGTCGGCACGCTGCGGGCCGGATGAGGGCACGCGGCAGCAGACGCCTGCCGTAACAGGCGACCTCAAGGTGGGTTCGGCGCAGCTTCGCGGCAGGCCATGCTCGACCAGGGGGTTTCGAATGGTCTAGACCGCTTTGGGCGCCTCTAACTAATATCAGATGCTCCTGGGGCTGGCGAACCCCCCTGGGGCGTACGGGCGGGTCACTCGTCGCGGCTAAACCTCGTCTGGGAGAATTTTCTCGAAAAATCCGCAACCGACCGGGGGGTTCTGATGACCGACGATGCCGACCGCGCCGCCAAAGCGCTGATCGCGGCCTTCCGGCTGCTGGCGGACAGCCTGCCGGGCATGCACGAGAAGCAGGCCGCCCCGGGTGTGATCAGCCTCATGTCGGGCCTGCCGATGGCGACCCTCAACGGCGTGTTCACCGATGCCGCCCGCCCCGACGTCACCGAGATCGACCGCGCCGCCGCGGGCGTGGCGGGACTGCCGCTGCCGTGGTCGATTCAGTTCCGCGGCGAGCCGGAGCCGGCCGCCGAGCGGGTGGCGGCCCGGTACGGGCTGACGGCCAGGAGCACCAGCCCGCTGATGGTCTACCCGCTGGCCCAGGACCAGCAGGCGCCGCCGACCCGCGCGTCGGCCGCCGCCCGCGTCGTCGTGGCCGGCCCCGAGGGCCAGGCCGAGTACGCCGCCGCCCTCGCGGCCGGCTTCGAGGCGCCGCCGGAGTTCATGGAGCCGTACAGCTCGCCCGAGGCGTTCGCGATGCCGGGAGCGGTCCCGTACCTGGCCCGGGAGGACGGCCAGGTGGTCGCCGTCGGCTTCGGGATCTTCGGCGAAGGGATCGCCGGCGTCTTCAACATCGCCACCGTGCCCGCCTGCCGCGGGCGCGGCTACGGCCGGGCGGTCACCAGCCGGATCATCGCCGACGGCGTCGCCCGCGGGGCCGACCTGGCCTACCTTCAGTCAAGCGAGGAGGGCTACCCGCTCTACCAGTCGATGGGCTTCCGCACCGTCGAGATCTGGACCTACCTCTCCACCGCGCCGGGCGCCTAGCCGAACCAGCGTACGGACGAGAGCCGCCTCGGCCCGTTCGAGATCAAAAGACTTTTATCGAACGGACCGAGGCGACTGTTTCCCGCCGGGCTCTTCCTACCGGGCCAGGGCGCCCATCGGGTCCCAGGCCGGCAGCACGATCGGCTCCGCGTCCAGCGCGGCCTGCAGCTCGGCCGGGAGCGCGCTCTTGCGGGCGGCGATCTCGAAGACGTACTGGCCGAACCAGGAGTCGTTCATCGTGTAGAAGCCGTCCTTGCCGCGGTCGGCGCCCCAGCTGTTCTCCACCCGCCAGCGGCGGGCGGCCCCGTCGAGCACGTCGACCCCGGTGAACAGCATCGCGTGCGTCATCGCGGACTCGTGGTAGGCGAGCCGGGCGGCCTTGTCGAGGCCGAACGGCGCGTCGTAGACCGATGGCAGGTCGTAGAGCTCGGCATCCCAGAACGCGTAGTCGTTGCTCATCATCTGGCCCACGTCGCAGCCGAACCAGACCGGCTCGCCGCCCGCGATGGTGGCGGCGGCGATGTCCTTGATGACCTGCACGTCGACGTTGAGGTAGGTCACCGGCGGGCCGCCGATGACGTTGCCGAGGTACTCGACGGTGAACGTCCGGCCGATCGGGCTGGACGGCCGGGGGTCGTTGACCAGGCAGACGTAGTCGCTGACGGGCAGGTCCACGTACTTGGCGGCGAACTCCTGGGGGGTGAGGACGCCGTCCCGGTGGAACTTCTTGTCCTTGTCCGTCCACTGCCAGTCGAACCGCTCCGGCGGCGTGCCCAGGTGGATGCAGAGGACCCGGTGGACGATCTGCATCACCTCGGCCTTGGCCGCGCGGGCGGCCTCAAGGCCCTCGAGCCTGGCGGCGCGGACCGCCATCGCCCCCTGGCGAAGCTGGTAGCGCAGGATCGAGTTCATCCGGCCGGTGTTCGACGAGCTCTGCGTCTCCGGCATGTAGCCCTTAGGGATCAGGCCGTGCTTGGCCACCAGGGCGGCGAACATGTTCCACTGGCCGCCGTCGCCGGCCACCGTCTCCAGCAGGAAGCCGACGGTCCGGTCGTCGAGGTCGCGGTCGGCGGTCTCGATCATCGCCTCGAGGAAGTAATTGGCGCGCTCGAGCTTGTCCCAGAACATCGCGTAGTTCTGCGAGAACTCGAAGTCCTTGAGCCCGGTCTCGCGCATGACGCCGACCCGCAGCAGGTTCAGCCCGGCGAACAGCCAGCAGCGACCGCTCTTCTCCTGGTTCGTGACCTTCCAGTCGTCCAGCGTCGTCGACAGCGAGTGGTCAATGCTGTTGACGATCTCCCGGTTGATGGCGACGTCGTCGACCGTCACCCGGGTCACAGCGTTCTGGGCGAGCCGATAGGTCGGGTTGGCCGAGAAATCCTTCCGCAGTCGCTCCAGATCAGCGGCAGCGAGCGTTCCGTCCATCGCAGCATCCCTTCCCATCGCAGCATTGCGCCGGGTCGTGATCCCGGCCCTGACCTCCAGATTAAGCGCAGGCGGCAAGTTGTGCCGGTTTGCCCCAGGCCGACTGCCCGCGCCACCCTGCCTGCGCCGATCGGCTGGCAGCGTGTTCAGATGGGGGTAACGCTGATCGATCGCACCCGACGGGAGCCCCGCACATGACGACGACGCACTCTGCCTCCGCGATCAGCCTCGACGCGGTCGCGGACCTGGCGGCCCAGCTGCGGGTCGACTCGATTCGCTCCTCGACCAGTGCCGGATCCGGTCATCCGACGTCGAGCATGTCGGCCGCCGATCTGCTCGCGGTGCTGATGACCCGGCACCTGCACTACGACTGGGACGAGCCGCGGCTGCCGGTCAACGACCACCTGATCTTCTCCAAGGGGCACGCCTCCCCGCTGCTGTACTCCGTGTACAAGGCCGTCGGGGTCGTGTCGGACGAGGAGCTGATGACCGGCTACCGGCGCTTCGGCCAGCGGCTGGAGGGCCACCCCACGCCGATCCTGCCGTGGGTCGACGTCGCCACCGGCTCGCTCGGCCAGGGGCTGCCCGACGGCGTCGGGGTCGCGCTGGCGGGCAAGTACCTGGACCGGCTCCCGTACCGGGTCTGGGTGCTGTGCGGCGACAGCGAGCTGGCCGAGGGCTCGATCTGGGAGGCGTTCGACAAGGCCTCGTACTACCAGCTGCCGAACCTGATCGCGATCGCCGACGTCAACCGGCTCGGCCAGCGCGGCCAGACCGACCTCGGCTGGGACCTGCCGGATTACGCGCGCCGGATGGAGGCGTTCGGCGCCCGGGTGCTGACCGTCGACGGGCACGACCTCGACGCAATCGACAAGGCGATGACCGTCGCCGCCGACGGCGCGGGCAGCCAGCCGACCGTGATCCTGGCCAAGACCATCAAGGGCAAGGGGTTCTCCGAGGTCGAGAACAAGAACGGCTGGCACGGCAAGCCGTTCCCGCAGGACATGGCCGACCGGGCGATCGCCGAGCTCGGCGGCGTGCGCCACCTGGTGCTCCGCGGCCCGAAGCCGGAGCCGGCCGAGCCCGGCCCGGTGCCGGACAAGCCCACCACGGTCGCCCAGCCGCCCGGCCCGGCGGCCGCGCCGAGCGGCGCCCCGCCGGTGTACGAGGTCGGCGCGACGGTCGCCACCAGGAAGGCCTACGGCGACGCGCTGGTCGCCCTCGGCGCGCGGGACCCGCGCGTGGTCGCGCTGGACGGGGAGGTCAGCAACTCGACCTTCGCCGACGAGTTCGCGCACGTCTTCCCGGATCGCTACTTCGAGATGTTCATCGCCGAGCAGCAGCTGGTGGCGGCGGCGACCGGCCTGGCGGTGCGCGGGTACCGCTCGTTCGCGTCCACCTTCGCCGCCTTCTTCACCCGCGCCTACGACTTCATCCGGATGGGCGCGATCTCCGGCGTCGACCTGCGGCTGACCGGCTCGCACGCGGGGGTGGAGATCGGCGCCGACGGGCCGTCCCAGATGGCGCTCGAAGACCTGGCCATGATGCGCGCGGTGCACGGGTCAACGGTCCTGTACCCGAGCGACGCGACGAGCGCGGCCGCGCTCGTGCACGAGGTGGCGGACCGGGCGGGCGTCAGTTACCTGCGGACCACGCGCGGCGGCTACCCGGTCCTCTACCGGGCCGGGGAGACCTTTCCCATCGGGGGGTCGAAGG
>DATCGA010000457.1:0-11880 GCA_036509215.1 Trebonia sp. | reverse complement strand
TGCTACACCAGCGGGGGCCGCGGCCCGTTCGCGGCTAGTCCGGCGGGAGGGGGGAGAGAAGCCCCTGGGGTGTCGGCGGCGGGGGAGGAGCCGCCGCTGACGGGCCGGGTTCGCCGCGCCCCCGCGGGAGGCGCTCGCGGGGGAGTCGTTGGCTCATTCCTGGACGGCGACCGGCAGGCAGAGCAGGCCCGCCAGGTGCCTCGGCAGCTCGATCAGGGTGGTGCCGGCGTCATCGGCCGGGTCGCTCTCGGCCACCACCGCGATCGAGGTGACGTCGCCGCGGTTCACCGCCAGGTGCGGGGTGCCCGGCGGTATGTAGATGAAGTCCCCGGGCCGGACCGTGGACCGCTTAGCCAGGTCCGCGCCGTACCAGACCTCGGTCTCGCCGCTGACCAGGTACAGCGCGGTCTCGCGGCCCTCGTGGTAGTGCGGCATGCCGCGACTGCCGGGCGGGATCATGACCAGGTTGACGCCCAGCGCCCGCGCGCCCGCCGACACCCCGTTCGCCCCGATGGGGGCGCCGGCCGACCGGATGATGACGCAGTCGTCGTTGCTTCGCAGGTCCCGGCGGGTGGGCTGCCGGTTGAGCCAGTCATCGACCTTGCTTACTCTAAGCATTTGACCGTATCCCATCCGTGATGCCTACTGTGCCAAGATTAGGACGCTACGTAGGGATATGGCCACCCGGCGTAAGGATAGATCGGCATAACTGTTTGGGTAGGTTTACCTGTCTAAATGGATATACAACGGACGATTCAGCCAGTTCACCGCCGTGCCGGAGCGCCCCGGACCGTTCGGGATGACTGAATTTATTTTTCCGTGCGGGCAGCGAGCCCCGGCACCACCGGTCACCCTCCGCAACCGCCGCCGCTGTGACCAGAGTGACCTAAGGCACAGATGAATCTCTTAGCGTGTCTGCGACGTACTTACGGAGAGACTACGGCAGCCTATGAACCAGAGCACGGCCCGCTCCGTTCCCCTATACAAGGGGGAGTAAGGACCATGCGGCCACAGTGAACGAGGAGCAGTCGTGACACAGGAACCACACAAGGACTCGCTGGCCACGCGACGGGGCGTGCTGGCCGGCGTCGGCCTAGTGGGGCTCGCGGGCGCGATCACCGCCTGCAGTTCGGGCGGTTCGAGCAGCTCAGCCGTGGTCGCCGACCCGGCGACGAGCGCCGGCGGCTCCGCCCCCACCAGCTCGGCCTCCTCCTCCGCCTCGTCCGCCTCAGGCGGCTCGGCGGCGGGCGCGCTGACCGCCACCAGCGCCATCCCGGTCGGCGGGGGGATGATCTTCGCCTCCCAGACGACCGTGGTCACCCAGCCGACGGCGGGCGAGTTCAAGGTCTTCAGCGCCGTCTGCACCCACATGGGCTGCATCGTCAACCAGATCGCGGACGGCCGGATTGACTGCCCGTGCCACGGCAGCGAGTATTCGATCACGGACGGCGCGGTGCTCGCGGGCCCCGCGCCGAAGCCGCTGCCCGCCAAGCCCTTCAAGGTCACCGGAGACAGCATCTTCCTTGAGTAGAGTCAGCCCGAGCGCCACGCTGGCGCTGATCGCCGCCGGCACGGCCGCGGTCCTCGCCCTGTGGTGGCATTCCACCCGCGCCATCGTCGGACCCGGCGGCGCGCTGACCACCATCGGCGAGGGCCTCGGCCTGCTGGCCGGGTACGGGGTGGTGGTCGCGGTGCTGCTGATGGCGCGCCTGCCGCCGGTCGAGCGCGGCGTCGGCGCCGACCGGCTGGCCCGCTGGCACGCCACCCTCGGCCGGGTGCTGTGCTGGGTCATCAGCGGGCACGTGCTGCTCATCATCTGGGGCTACGCGCTGGCCGCGCACGCGAACGTGGTCAGCGAGACCGCGACGCTTGTGACCACCTACCCCGACGTGCTGATGGCCACCGTCGGCTACTTCCTGCTGCTCGGGGTGGGGCTCACCTCGCTGCGGGCGCTGCGCCGCCGGCTCCGCTACGAGACCTGGTACTACCTGCACCTGTACTCCTACCTGGCGATCGCGCTGGTGTTCAGCCACCAGTTCGCCAACGGCGCCGCCTTCGTCGAGAACGCGGCCGCCCGGTTCGCCTGGGAGCTGCTGTACATCGTCACCGCGGCCCTGATCGCCTGGTACCGGCTGGTCATCCCGGCCCGCGACTTCGCCCGCCACCGGTGGGTCGTGGCGGGCGTGCGCGAGGAGGCGAACCGCACCGTCTCCGTCTACTTCAGGGGAAGGAACCTGGGCGAGCTCGACGCCGCCCCCGGTCAGTTCTTCCGCTGGCGGTTCCTCGCCCGGGGGCTGTGGTGGCAGTCGCACCCGTACTCGCTGTCGGCGCTGCCGAGCGACGACCTGATGCGGATCACGGTCCGCGACGTGGGCGACCCGAGCAACCTGCTCCGCTCGCTCCGGCCCGGCACCCGGGTGCTGGCGGAGGGGCCCTTCGGCGCGTTCTTCCCCGCCCGCTCGCGCCGCGGCCGGCCGGCCCTGCTGCTGGCGGGCGGCGTCGGCATCACCCCGCTGCGGACGATGATGGCCGCCCTGACCGGCTCGGTGACGCTCGTCTACCGGGCCTCGAGCTGGCAGGACGTGGCCCTGCGGTCCGAACTGGACACGCTCGCGGCCGAGCGCGGCGGCCAGGTGCGCTACGTCATCGGCACCAGGACGGAACTCGGCGGCGACCCGCTCACGGCGCAGGCGCTGCGCGAGCTCGCGCCCGGCCTGGACGCGATGGACGCGTACGTCTGCGGCCCGCCGGGGATGACCGCTGCCGCCGTCGCCGCGCTGCGGGCGGCGGGCGCGCCGCGTCGGCGGATCCACGTCGAGGCGTTCGAGTTCTGAGGGGGACAGATGCGCAGGGTTCTGGTGGCGGTGGTCGTGACGGTGGCCGGTCTCGTCGCGCTGCTGTCATTCAAGACCGACATGAACGGGTCCGAACGGACCGTTGGTTCTCCGCCGTCCGTTCCGCCGCTACTGCCCGGTGAGCATGCCCTCACCGGGCGCGCCGTGCCGACCGTCTACGGGCCGGTCCGGGTTCGGGTGGTGGAGCGGTCGGGGTCCATTGTCGGGGTCAATATCCTCCGGCATCCGGCCGAGACCACGATGGATATCCAGATCGGCCAGTTCGCGTTCCCCCGTCTGGTGGGTGAGACTTTGACCGCGCAAAGTGCGAGAATCGATTCTGTATCGGGGGCTACATATACCAGCCACGGATACATTTCTTCGTTGCAGAGTGCACTTGACCATGGGGCCTGACGGAGGGCGCGTGCTTTCTACCTTTCCGCTGCTGCCCGCGACCGCGCCGGTCACCGCCCGGGTGCGGCGCGCCGAGCCGGTGATGGGGACGGTGGTCTCGTTCGACGTGCCGGCCGCCGCCGTCGCCGACGGATCGCTGGACTGCGCGGTGCGCTGGCTGCACTGGGTCGACCGGGTCTTCTCGCCCTACCGCCCCGACAGCGACGTGTCGCTGCTGGCGGCGGCCGAGGTCACCGTCGACGGCTGCGCACCCGAGGTCGCCGAGGTGATCAGCGCGTGCACGGCGGTCCGGCTCTGCTCCGGCGGTTACTTCACCGCCGCCCCGGGCGGCGTGTTCGACCCGTCGGGCTACGTCAAGGGCTGGGCGGTCGAGCGCGCGGCCGCGATCTTGTCCGCCGCCGGGTCATCGAACCACCTGGTCAACGGCGGCGGCGACGTCCAGTGCGCAGGAGGCCGCCCGCGCAGCACCCTCGCCCCGGCCCCCTCGCCAGACTCGCCCGCGTCTGCTGGGCCGTCGTCCCCGGCGCCGGGGGAGGAGCCGTGGCGGGTGGGCATCGCCGACCCGCTGCACCGCGGCCGCCTCGCGCTCGTCGTCGAGGCGGCCGACAGCGCGGTCGCCACCTCCGGCATCGCCGAGCGCGGCGCGCACATCGTCGACCCGCACCTCGGCCGCCCGGCGGCCGGCCTGGCCAGCCTCACGGTCGTCGGCCCGTCGCTGTCGCTCGCCGACGCCTACGCCACCGCCGCCTTCGCCATGGGCCCGGCCCGCGCCCGCGACTGGACCGAATCCCTGCCTGGCTACGAGGCCTACGCGATCGCCGAAGACGGGGACACCTGGCAGACCACCGGCTTCGCCCCCCACATCGCCCCCGCCTGACCCGCGTCGTTGGCCGGCGGCGGAAAATTACTGTGCGACGTTTGTGCGCGTTTTCCGGGACGTTCGTCGCACAATAATCTGGCGCACCCCATCGCAACCAGATAACAGCAAGAAGTGTCGGCCAATGCCCGCCAGGCGCCCTGAGCGCCCCCACCCCGCAATCGCTCAGGTCCAGATAACAGCAAGAAGCGCCAAAGCCGCGCTGGCGCTCCGGCCATCAGTCGGGGTCTGGCCGGGCGAGCTCGGCGCGATCGCTCGGCCCGGGTGCCTGGTCGGCCGGCTCGGGCGCCTGCCGCGGCGCCTGGTCCGGCGGCGGGCCGGGGGAAGGGCGGTCGCGGCGCAGCACGGACAGGAGCTCGTCGTAGGGGCCGATCAGGTACGCTTCGTCGGCGGGCTCGAACCGGGTGTCGCGGCGGGGCGGGTGCTCGAGGACGGCCCGGTCGGCCGCCCGCCGGAGGGCGATGACCCGGGTCCGCGCCGTCAGCGCGTGCATCGGCAGGCCGTGCAGGCCGCCGCCCGGGGTGACGGTCAGCCGGGCGACGAGCAGCGGTTCGTCGCCCGCGTAGAAGGTGGACAGCACATCGAGGCCGAGTGCGGCGCCGACGAACCAGGGCGCGGCGAGGGCGGCGGTCGACCGCACGTTCCTGAAACCGAACGTCTCCTTGACCGAATGGGCGAGCTGCGGGTCGAAGATCCGCAGCACGACCGGGACCTGGTGCCAGCGCGACCCAAGCTGGTCGCGGACAGCAAGCCCGGTCTCCAGGTTGGCCAGGTCGTCACTGGTCAGCACGGCCACGGCCGATGCGGCGGCCAACCGGGCCGACGCGAGGACCTCGGGCAGCGTCGCGTCGGCGATCATCACCGGGATGCGGAGCGCGCGCACCTGGCTGACGTGCCGGTTGTGCTCGTCCTTCTCGATCACCGCGACCTCCCGGCCGGCGTCGTGCAGCTTCCGCACGACCCGCAGGCCGATGGTGCCGAGGCCGATGACCAGGATGTGGCCGCGCAGCGCGACGATCTTCTGCAGCCCCAGCGATTCCTCGATCCGTCGGCTCACCAGCATGTTCGTGACGAGGGCGAAGAATACGGCGACAAACAGGGCGCCCGTTATCATCAGGGCGATCGCGAACACGATCAGCCAGGCCGGCTCGCCCCGGAACGTGTAGTCGCCGTACCCGACCGTCGTCACCGTCTCGACGGTGAAGTAGACCGACTCGAGCAGCGAGATCCGGTGGCCGGGGCCGGCCAGCCGGTAGGTGAAGTGGAGCACGAGCGTGGCCGTGACCAGCACCCCGAGCAGGGCGCCGAGCGCGATCGCCATCCGCCGGTCGGCGGCGCGCGCGAACGACACCGCGAGGTCGCGCAGCACCCGCAGCGCGCGCCCGGCGGCGCCGGGCCCGGCCGGGGCGCCGTCGGGATCCTCGCCGCCGAGCACGCCGAGGACCGACTGGGTTCCGCCGTCGGCCCGGCTCCCGTTGCCGCCGGACCCGTTGGCGGCGGCCGTGAGCCGGCGGATCCGTTCCGGATGGTCGATGACGGACACGGCGGCGAGCTCGTCCGGGGTGCCGATCAGCGTCACCTCGTCGCCCGCGCTCACCGGCGTGTCGCGGCCCGGGCAGACCAGCACGTCCCCGGTCGGCGGGACCACCGCCACCGGGGCGAGCGCCCCGTACAGTTCGCGCAGCGTCGCCGCGTGCGGCGCGGTGGTGCGGGCGGCGAGGAACCGCATCCCCGACAGCGACAGCTCCTGAACGCCCTCGCCCAGGCACACCTCGACCACCGACGGGGCGGACAGGCCCGCCACGTCGAGGACCGCCACGCCTGCTTCGCGGACCGCGCGGCCGACGGCCGGGTTGGCCAGCTGCGCGATCACCCGGACCCCGGCCCGCAGCCGCCGGACCAGCAGCGCCGTCTCCAGCGCGGACAGGTCGTTCTCCTGGGCGCAGATCACCGCGATCGCGCCCGCCAGGCCCGCCGATATCAGCGTCTCCTCGGCCCGCGCCTGCCCGGTGATCAGCGGCACGCCCCAGGCGGCGATCATCCGGGCCGGCGCCGGGGCAGGATCGTCGTCGATGACCACCGCGGAGACGCCGGACAGCGTCAGCTCCTCGACGATCGGCAGCCCGACCCCGGGCAGCCCGCAGACGATCACGTGCCCCATTCGGTCCGCCTGCGTCTCCCTCACCTGGCTGAGCATTCCCGTTTGGGATTACCGGCATGTTAGGCGCGCGTGTCGCCCTGTGTCCGCGGCGGTGAACGGGTACCGGCCGCCTGTCCGCGGTCGTGACCCCTGAACGGGGGTCATGACACGGTCGGCGATCATCGTTAGATTAAGGCTTGCGAGCGCCGAGGACGGGTGTATCCGGACTCCATGCCCACCGGGGTGGCAGCGGTCTATGGAGGCGGGGGGAGATACCCGTCCTCGACTGCTCGATAGTAAAGCTCCATTTTCGTCGGCGCGGCCCGTCCGGCATTCGCGTATTTCTCGCGCACCCGCACCAGGTACTGCTTAGCGGTGTCCTCGCTGATGGCCAGCTTTCTTGCCACCGATTTCAACGCCAGGCCGGTCGCGTAGAGCTCGAGCGTTCGCCTTTCCTGCTGGCTGAGAGCGGGCAGGTCGGCGGTGTCATCGGTGGCGAAGATATAGGCCAGGCGGGCGGAGATCCAGTCCCGGCCCGCGGCGACCTCTCTGATCGCCGACCGTATCTGCTGGGCCTGCTCGTTTTTGAGCACGTACCCGCGCGCCCCCGCCCGCATCGCCGCCCGGACGGCGACCGGCCGGTCGGACGCGGACAGCACCAGCACCGCCGGCCCAGCCGCCAGGACGGCGGCCACGTTCCCGTCCACGGTGGTGCCGTCGCCGAGGTCGAGATCGAGCAGGACGACGTCGGCCCGGCTCCCGGGCCCGGCTAGCAGGGCGCCCACGGTGGCCGCGGTCGCGACCAGCCGGATATCGTCCTCGTCGGCCATGATCCAGCTGGCGGCGCTTTCCAGGATGATCGGATGGTCATCCACCACCGCAACGTCAATGACCGCAGTCAAACGACACCGTCCTTCCGCCAGCTGAGTTCCAGGTAGCCGCCACCGGGGTCGGCCGCGTTGACGGCGGCCTGCCAGCGCGCCGCGGCCGGCAGGCCGTCCGCCGCGGGCAGTCGAGTCAGGCCGGGATCGCCCGGCGACGGCGCGTCGAAGGCGAGGTACAACTCGACGTCATCGCCGACGCCGAGCACGGTGAGCGTGACCTGCTGCGGGGGAAGCGACCGGAGCACCGCGTCCAGCGTCGCCTGGACCGCGCGGGCAACCGGGGGCGACGCGGGTCCCGGATCGCCGACCAGCTGAACGGTCACCAGCAGCCCTCGCTCGCGCGCGGCCCGCAGCGTCGGCTCGAGCCCGTCCGTCAGCTCCCCGGCACCAGGCGCGCCGCCGGACAGGGAGTGCCGGAGGACCGCGGCGTGCCGGGCGCACCGGTCCCTGACGTCACTGGCGGTCGCGTCCAGCGTCCCGTCGGCGATGCCCCGCAGCAGCGGCAGCGCCTCCCTTTCCAGCACCGCGAGCCTGCTCTGCCGCTCCTGGCCGATTGCCGCCGCGGCCGCGCGTTC
Source organism: Trebonia sp. (assembly GCA_036509215.1). Taxonomy (GTDB): domain Bacteria; phylum Actinomycetota; class Actinomycetes; order Streptosporangiales; family Streptosporangiaceae; genus Trebonia. Next base: position 4,156 of record DATCGA010000457.1, on the reverse strand, counting down.
GGCCGCCGACCTGCTCGCCAGCGAGGCCCGGCGCCCGGCCAGGCTGATGTGGACGGCCATCGTCGGGCGGAGCACGGCCGCCGCGATCAGGAACGCCGCGCAGATGTACCCGGCCGCCTCCAGTTCGGACAGCGCCAGCGAGTTCACCCCCTCGGTCCGGATGAGCAGCGCGCTATGCGCGGCGTAGACGGCCAGCGCGGCCGAGAGGGACACCCGCAGGGGCGCGCTCATCACCACCACCACGAGCAGCCACAGCGTGCCGAGGATGGCCAGGTCGACGCTTCCCGGCATGACGCGCCCCGAGCGCTCCGCCCCGACCACGGTCACCGCGGCGATCGCGATCGCGATCGCCGCCGCCGTCTCGGCGCCCGACAGAACCCGCGCGCGCATTCGCGGCGTCAGCCAGGCGGCCGCGCCGAGAACCGCGAGCCAGACCCCGATCACCGCAGCGGGCTGACGGTAGTTATGCGCGTTCGCCAGCACCTGGACGAGCGCGACGGCGGGCAGGATCACGGCGATCGTCCCGATCATGCGCGACAGCCCGGCCTCGGCCACGTCGCCCACGACCTTGTGCGGGCTCAGCACGACGGGCTCTCCTGGGTGAGGCCGCGGTCGGCCCGCAGGCCGCCCGGCCCATCCGGTTCGCCGCCCGGCGGATCCGGTTCGCCGCCCGGCCGGCCCGATCGCGCGGCCGCGGGCCAGCGCATCCGCACGACAGTGCCCTGCCCGGGGGCCGACCATACCGCCGCCTGCCCGCCGCACTCGGCGGTGCGCTCGGCAATGGACCGGCTGAGCCCGAGCCGAGCCGGGTCGACCCGGTCCAGGTCGAAGCCGGCCCCCCGGTCGCGCACGGTCACCTCCAGGCGGCACGGGACGTCCGCGTCGAAGGCGGGCGCCGTCAGGCGAACCTGCACCCAGGCTTCGCCGGTCCCCGCGTGCTCGGCCACGTTGGACAGCGCCTCGCGGGTGGCGTTCGCGATCGCGGCCGTGACCCGGGCCGGGACCGCAGCCGACACGCCGTCGCTGTCGACGTGGACCGTGAGCCCTCGAGCGCGCAAGTCAGCGGCAACCGCCTGCACCTCGCCGGCCAGGTCGCCGGACGCTCGCCTGGCGACCTGGCCGGCGGCCGGATCGCCTTGGTCGCCGAGCGCGTCCTCGATCAGGGCCACGTCCTGGCGGCACCGGCTCACCACCACGGCCGGGTCCTCGGTCCCGGCCCGGGCCAGCGCGGTGAGCGTGTTGAGGACCGTGTCGTGCAGCAGGCGCTCATGCTCGCGGCGCTCGATGTTCCTGGCCAGCTCCGCATACTGCTCGCCGGCGGCGTGGGCGGCGGCGTCCAGGGTGGCCTCGGCCGCCTCGGCCCGGCCGTAGAGTTCGCGCCGGCTAAAGGTGTGCACGAGCCCGACCACGATCAGGATCATCGTCGCCCCGACCAGCGTCCTGACGTTCGAAACGGGCTGGATGACCGCGCCGAGGCAGTAGGCGGCCGGGGCAAGGATCGTCAGCAGCAGCCCGAGTGTCGCCGTCGCGTACCAGGCCGGCACGATGAGCTGGCCCGACATGCAGATGACGAGCCAGCTGAACGCGTCGTCGCGGACGCTGGGCGGGACGCATTCCTGGGCGCTCAGCGCGAGCGCCAGGTAAAAGGCGGAGTCGATGCAGGCGAGAAACGGAGAGGGCCAGCGTCGGCGCAGGCAGACAATGACGGCCGCCGCCCACGCCACCGCGATGACGGGAGCCGCCAATCGCCGCCAATCAGCCGTGTAGAACGAGTGCCAGATCACGACCTGCGCGACGATGTAGGCGATCCCGGCCGACCGGATCGTGGACGCGAGGGGAGCGACGACCGAGCGCAGGGTCATCATCGCCGGCCCGGCCGGCAGCGCGGATGAGCCGGCCGTGCCCCGCCATCGGTTGGCATCTCCCGTCGGCCGCACGGGGTCGATCATAGGCTCAGGCGTGTCGGCGTATGCCCGTTATTGGTTGGTAAATGGCGGTAGGGACGGGGATTTCCCAAAGAGGCGCCCGTTATATCGATCGTCGTATTCATCGGTATCGGTCGCAATGGCCCACCGCTATTCGCCGACGGTGCCGTCAATGGCCTCGCGAAGCAAATCGGCCTGTCCCGCGTGCCGCGCGGTCTCCTCGATGAGGTGCAGCAGCACCCAGCGCAGGGTGAAGGGCTTGCCGTCGATCCGGGTGTCGACCGAGAGCTGGTCCAGGGTGGGGGCCGAGGCGGCGGCCTGCCGGGCGCGATCGCACGCCTCGCGGTAGCGTCGTCGCAGCCAGTCGGGTTCCCTCGCCAGCGCGGTGCGGAACTCGTAGTCCGGGTCGGCCTCCCAGTCGATGCCCTGCCACTCCTCCCGCTCGGGCAGGCCGAGGAAGTGGACCTCGAACCAGGCCTCCTCGTTGAGCGCCAGATGGTAGAGGAGGCCGGCCAGGGTGAGGTCCGAGGTCGGGATCTTCTGCCCCAGCTGCTCTCTGGTCAGGCCCTCGGTCTTGAGCAGGATCGTCTCCCGCTGGTAGTCGAGATACTGCCCGAGCGCGTCCCGCTCGCTGGTCGTCTGCTGATCCGGGTTCTGCCTCATGCACGGCTCCTGATGTTTGTCCTTGATGCTCGGCTACCCGCGTCAGGCGCTCTATTGCCCCGATTCGCTAGCACTCGCGTAGCCGAGCGGGAACGATGCCACGCTCCGCCACTGGCCCGGCGGCTGCGACGACTGTCCTGGTTTGGGTCCGGCCATCAGCGTCACCTCGGTCGCCTCGGTCGCGATCGGCAGCAGCGGGCGGACCGCCTCGGCCGCCGCGCGCAGTTCGGCCGGGCCGCCGCCAGGCCCGATGGTCAGGTGCGGCACGGTGTCGGGGTGGTCGCCGCCGTAGGGCGGGTTTGACGGGTACGCCGACCAGGCGAGTCCGGTCAGCGCCCGGAACGGCGACTCGTCTGACGGCCCCAGCCAGACCACCGACTGATCGAACGAGCGGACCCGGTCCAGGCTGAAGGCGAACCGCGGAACCGCCGCGAACAGCCGCGAACAGCCGCGAACAGCCGCGAGAGCTTCGCCAGGACGCCCTGCCCGATCTCGGCCGGCGGCAGAAACGGGTAGAGCACGGTCAGGTGCGCCGGGACCCCGTCGCGTGCGCTCGAATCGAGCCGGGCGCGGTGCGGTCCGACGACTGGCTCGGCCGCCGGGACCAGGACCAGAAGCGCGCTCTGCATGTCCTCATCACTCACGCCCCCGACCCTAACGACCCAGCCGGCCGCCGACCCAATGGTTTTCCGACGTCCGTTCGCGGCCGAGCGGGTCACATGAAGTTGCGGGTGTGCAGCGCCGACAGCTCCGCCGCCTCGTCGTCGGGGAACCCGATGGCGGCCAGCCGCCTCCGGCGGCCCTCGTCCATCCGGGCCTGCAGATCGCGGACGGCCTGCCAGCCGCGCCGGATCGCGGTCGGCTGCCACGAGCCGGCCGCGAGCAGCACCAGCGAGTCGAAGACCTCGGCGTTCAGCCCGGCCGTGTCCTGCAGCGCCGCGTGCCTGCGTTCGACCGACCGGCGCAGCGTGCCCAGGTAAGCGGGATCGGACCCGGCCAGGTGGGCGGTGTGCGCGACGCCGAACGCCACGTGCCGCGCCTCGTCTCGCAGGGCGAGCCGGGTCACGTCGGCGGTGACCGGGTCCGGGGCGTGGCCGTGCAGGAAGCGGAGCAGGTCGAGGAAGGTGCCCTCGCCCAGCACCGACAGCAGGAACGAGGCGGTGCTGAAGTCCGGCTCGTTCAGCAGCGTCGCCAGCGACGCTCGGCCGCCGGCCGAGGAGGTGCCGAGCGGGCGGCCGGACAGCAGCCCGCGCCGGGTGAACACCTCCACGTGCCGCGCCTCGTCGGCCGCCTGGGTGGCGAGCAGCTGCATGACCTCGCGGTAGTGCGGGTGCAGCTGGGACAGCAGCCGGGCCGGGATGATGAGCGCGGCCTGCTCGTTCTCCACCAGGTAGGTCATGATCTGGATGACGGCCCGCTCGATCTCGGGCGGGACCGCGTCGATGGGCGCGGTCCAGTCGACGGCGGTCGCCGGGTCCCACTGCGCCGCCGCCGCGGCGGCGTAGAGCTTGGGCGCGATGTCGGCCCAGACGTGCTCGCGCTCGGACCAGTGCGCGCCGATCGGCGGG
>DATCGA010000456.1:0-3772 GCA_036509215.1 Trebonia sp. | reverse complement strand
TCGATCGCGTCGGCCCGGGCGAACCGGGACGTGACCTCGGTCACCCGTGCGAGGACCCGCTCGCCGGGCAGCGCGTGCCGCACGAACATCACCGGCAGACCCTCGGGCCTGGCAACGCACCATCCGCCCTGCGCGACGTCGACGGCCGTTACCTCGACGGTCTGGCCTACCGCATAGGCCAGCTCAACATCAGACACCCGATTCTCCTTCCCCCGGGATGGCGTCCGCCCACGTGAGGGCATACCTTTACCGGGGCGCTATGCGAGGCGCCGGTAACGAAGCCGGACGCCCGACCAAGCGATGACGCACCGTGAAAGGACGGGTCGTGCATATCGTGATCATGGGCTGCGGGCGGGTCGGCTCGACGCTCGCCCACATCCTAGAGGACCGCAGCTACACGGTCGCCGTCATCGACCAGGACCCGGAGGCCTTCCGCAGGCTCCGCCCGTCGTTCAAGGGCGACCGGGTGACCGGGGTGGGGTTCGACCGCGACGTCCTGGCCCGGGCGGGCATCGAGCGGGCCGACGGCTTCGCGGCCGTCAGCAGCGGCGACAACTCGAACATCATCGCGGCTCGAGTCGCCCGCGAGACGTTCGCCGTCCGCCAGGTGGCGGCGCGGATCTACGACCCGCGGCGGGCCGAAGTGTACGAGCGGCTCGGCATCCCCACGGTCGCCACCGTCCGCTGGACGGCCGACCAGATGCTGCGCAAGCTGCTGCCGGGCAGCGGGGTGGAGCCGCTGTGGCGGGACGCCACCGGCAAGCTGGTGCTGACCCAGGTGACGATGTCGCCCAAGTGGATCGGCGAGCCGATCAAGCTGGCCGAGATGTCGGCCGGCGCCCGCATCGCCTACATCGACCGGCTCGGCGAGGCGGTGGTGCCGCAGATCGGCACCGTGCTCCAGGAGGGCGACGTGGTGCACGTCATCGCCAGGGAGAGCGATCTGGACCGGGTCATGGCCGCGTTTGCCACGCGTGACGGGAGTGAGCACTGATGCGGGTCGCTATCGCGGGCGCGGGCGCCGTGGGCAGGTCCATCGCCCGTGAGCTGCTTGAGAACGGCCACGAGGTGCTGCTGATCGACCAGAAGCCCTCCTCGATCAAGGTCGACAGCGTGCCCCGGGCCGAGTGGCTGCTGGCCGACGCGTGCGAGATCAGCTCGCTTGACGACGCCGGCCTCGACCGGTGCAACGTGGTCGTCGCCGCGACCGGCGACGACAAGGTCAACCTGGTGGTCTCGCTGCTGGCCAAGACCGAGTACGGCGTGCCCCGGGTGGTGGCCCGGGTCAACCACCCGGGCAACGAGTGGCTCTACAACGAGTCCTGGGGCGTCGACGTCGCCGTCTCGACCCCGCGCCTGCTGTCGGCGCTGGTCGAGGAGGCGGTCAGCGTCGGCGACCTGGTGCGGCTGATGACGTTCGGGCACAGCGAGGCGAGCCTGGTCGAGCTCACCCTGGCGGCCGACGCGCCGCTGGCGGGCCAGCAGGTCGGCTCGATCGAGTGGCCCGCCGACGCCGCCCTGGTCGCGATCCTGCGCGAGGGCCGGGTGCTGGTCCCCCAGTCCGAGGACCCGCTGCAGGCGGGCGACGAGCTCTTCTTCGTCACCACCGAGGACGTCGAGGAAGAGCTGGAGAACCTCTTCTCGGCCGACTGACCGCTGAGGCCACGGGAAACCAGCCAAATGCGCGTTTGGGCTCACTCTTGCCGGCCCAAACGCGCATTTGGCGCATTATGGATGCGGGTTACGCATTCATAATGCGGGTTACGCATTATGGATGCGGGTTACAGGGTCCTGGCGAGCAGGCTGAAGGCGGCGCCGGTGACCGCGCCGTAGGCGAGGTGGGCGCTCAGGTCCTTGGCCAGCGTCTCGACGTCGTACTTCCAGATCTGCTCGTACAGGCCCGCCTGCGGCAGGACGACGTAGCCGAGCGCCCACACGGCGGCGCCGAACGGCAGCCCGTAGGCCGGCTTTGGCTGCCGCCGGGACCCGGCCAGCACGCCGTAGGCGGCCCCCGACGCGGCCCCGAACGCCCAGTGCGCGGCGATGGTGGCGGCTCGGGCCCAGCGGTCGGGGATCGGGCGCTGGGTGAACCCCTCGACCACCCGCTTGACCACCTGCCCCGGGTCGGAGGCCTGCTGCCAGCTCTCGGTCGGCGGGAACTCCCAGGCCAGCGGGGCTTCCTTACCGCCACCGCGGCGATAGCGGGCATACAGGACCGCGTCCATGGCGGCGGTCCCCACCGCCCCGGCCAGGAGTCCCCCGGCGACTGCGGCCAGCGGTGTCAGCGGTTGTTCTCTGGTGCCCATGCCGGCTCCGATCGACGGTGACTGGGATGCTGGGTGAATGGGATCGCTCGGTGAATGGGATCGCCCGGACGTTGGCCGTCAGTGCGGCCCGAGCCAGCTCATGGCCGCCACCACCAGGGCCTCGGTGCCGGCCCGGAGGGTGGGCTGCAGCGGCGGCAGGAACTTGGGCGAGTGATTGGACGGCAGGTCCTGCAGCCGCCCCGCCTTCTCGGCCGCGAGATAGGTCCGCCGGTCGGTCCGCCCGATGCCCCAGTACGTGTACGGGACACCAGCGGCGGCGGGGATGAGGCCGAAGTCCTCGCTGACCGTCTGCTTCGGGATGTCGAGCGCGTCCTTGCCGAAATGGGCGGTGAACGCGGCCGCCACCTGGTCGGTGGTGGCGGTGTCGTTGTCGAGCAGCGGGAAGCCGGCCACGGTCTCGAACTCGGGCTCCCGGGGCGACCCGGAGGCCTGGCACTCGCCGCGGACGATCCGCTTGATCGCGTCGAGCATGCGCTGCCGGGTCGGCTCGGAGTAGCTTCGCATGTTGAGCTGCAGCACCGCGTGGTCGGGATGACGTTGCCGCGGGTTCCGGCCTGGACCGCGCCGACGGTCACGATCGCGGTGTCGCCCGGGGTGACCTCGCGGGCGACCACGGTCTGGAGCCGGACGATGATCATCGCCGCCAGCACCACCGGGTCGACCGTGTTCTGCGGCAGGGCGCCGTGCCCGCCCCGCCCGTAGACGGTGATCGCGATGCCGTCCTCGGCCGACATGAACGGCCCCGGGCAGGTGCCGACGGTTCCGGCGATGCCGGGCAGCAGGTGCTGGGACAGCGCCACGTCCGGCACCGGGATGCGCGTGAACAGGCCGTCGGCAACCATCCCCTCGGCGCCGTCGCCGGTCTCCTCGGCGGGCTGGAAGAGCGCCAGCATGGTGCCGTCCCACCGGTCGCGGTGGTCCGCCATCAGCGTGACCGCGGCCAGCAGGCAGGCCATGTGCAGGTCGTGGCCGCAGGCGTGCGCCACCGGCACCCGGCGGCCGTCCGCCTCGGTCACCGTCACCGTGCTGGCGTAGTCGACCCCGGTGTCCTCGGCGACCGGCAGCGCGTCCAGTTCGGCCCGCAGCAGCACGGTCGGGCCGTCGCCGTTGGCCAGCGCCCCGACCACCCCGGTGCCGCCGATCCCGCTCTGCACCGTGCAGCCGTGCTTCTCGAGCTCCGCGGCCACGGTGCGGGCGGTCCGGTGCTCTTGATAGGAGAGCTCGGGATGCGCGTGCAGATCCTTGTAGAGGGCCTCCTGGGCCGCCTGCAGCCGCGGGTAGCCGGATAGGACGTCACCGACGGCGTCCGTCGCCGCTGTTCCGGCGCGGGTCGACGACACGCTCAAGCTGCACCCCCTGGGTAACGACATCGTTACCCAGGGTAAGACTTCATCGGGTTTCGGTGAACTCCGGGCCGCGCTCGAAGGGGTTCAGCGGGGTGGCGA
>DATCGA010000455.1:0-20475 GCA_036509215.1 Trebonia sp. | reverse complement strand
GGTCCCGCCGCTGGCCGAGTGCCCGAGCAGGTCCATCCGCTCCAGGCCGAGGTGGGCGCGCAGCGCCTCGACATCCCGGACCAGCCGGTCGACCCGGTACGTCGCGGGATCGCGCGGCGCCTGCGACGATCCGGTGCCACGGTTGTCGAGCAGGATCAACGTCCGGCGACCGCTAAGACCGCCGAGATCCCCGAGATACTCGGCCGCCTGGCCCGGGCCGCCGGGGACGCACACCAGGGGCGGCCCGGAGCCGACCGTCCAGTAGGACAGTTCCGTGCCGTCCCACGAGCGAAAGCGCCTCATGCGACTCAGTCTGCATGGCCGGCTGTGCTGCCTGCCGGGGGGCAGGATCAGTGGACGGATATGAGGCGCCTCGGTCCGTTCGGAGGAAAAAAGATTTTTTATCCCGAACGGACCGGGGCGTCTCTTCTTCGCGGGGCTTTACGCGTAGGTCCTGACGACGGCAAGGGCGGCCGGGCCGCGCGGGCCGGTGGCCTGCAGGCCGGAGTCGGCCGGGTCGAGGCGCTGGGCGGCTACCCGGCAGAAGTCGCCGGCTGGCCCGGTGATCTCGGAGTCGGCGTCGTCCGGGCCGAACGTCCACGTGGTCACCTGGTCCGGCGCCGTCAGCGAGCAGCGCACCGGCGCTGGCGTCTGGCCGGCTTTTGAGAGCGCGTACGGCAGCGTCCGGTGCGCCAGCCAGGCGATATGCCGCAGCCGGTCGGTGTCGGGGAAGTCGAGGCCGAGCGGCTCGGTGATGTCGAGGCCGTGCGCCCAGTACTCCGCCAGCCGCGTCGTGGCGAGCGTGCCCGGCTTCATCGGCCCGGCCACCCACAGCAGCGGCCGGTCCTGGTCGGCCTCCCGGAGCGCTTCCACGGCGGTGTCGCGCGCCTCTCGCCATCGCGCGAAGACCAGGTCGGGCGCGGCCCGTTCGGCGTCCACCATCCGGGCCGCCCAGCCGTCGACCGTGCCCGCCGCGGCGACGTCCGCACGGTGGTCGGCGCCGTCCGCGCTGGCGGCGACGGCCTCGTCGGACTGGGCCAGGTGGAGCACGACGTCGGCGACCGACCAGCCGCCGGCGCCGGACTCGGCCTGCCATTGCGCCTGGGTCAGCAGGCCGAGGACGCCCTGCAGGCGCAGTGCCTCGGCGACGAAATCGTCGATGACCGTCACGGCGGTCCTCCTCACGGCGTGGATGTCACAGCCCTGCCAACATATTCGCAGCCGCCGCGTTACTGGCTGGTGATCTGCTCGCGCAGGATGTCGGCGTGGCCGCAGTGCTGGGCCAGCTCGCGCAGCAGGTGGAGGTAGACCCAGCGCAGCGGGAGCGGGCCGCGCCGGTTGCCGCGCAGCAGGTCGTCCAGGTCCAGGGACTCGGTCGCGCGGCGGGACGCCTCGCAGGCCTCGCGGTGCGCCTGCTGGACGGTGGCGATGGTGTCGTCGCCGGTCAGCGTGAACGACTCGTCCGGGGTTGCCTGGAGGCCGATCTCCGACCGCGGGCGGCCGGTGATGCCCTCGTCGAACCAGACCTTCTCGACGAACGTCGCGTGCTTGACCAGGCCGAGCAGGGTGGTCCTGGACGGCACCAGGGAGCGGCGCGCCTGCTCTTCTGTCAGCCCGTCCAGGCTTTGGTTGAGCTCGCTGCGGTGCTCGTCGAGGAAGACCTCGAACTGGGCGCGGAGGGGCTGGTCGAGGACGTCCTCGGTGGACGTGTCGGGGAGAAGAGGCATAGGCGGAGCATTCCAGATCCGCCGTCCGGGCGGCGAACTGGGGTGACGCTGGTAGGCGCCGGGGCCTGTCGGCTACGCCATCGACCCGGTCGTGGTCCTGTCGGCTACGCCATCGACATCGCCTATTGGGGTCGCTGGCGTCGGCGACAGGAGGGGGGACCTGTCAACGGCGTAGGCGACAGGTCGGAAGGGCCCTGTCGATGGGGTAGGTGACAGGGTGGGACCCGGTTAGTCGCGGGCGGCGGCGCAGGAGGGGCGGTGTTTTCTGGCTCGGAGCTCGGTGGCGGTGGGGGGGTCGGCGCCGTGGCGCTCGCAGGTCATGGCGGCGGCGAGGATCGCGGCGTCAAGGACCTCGGCGAGGTCGCGGGCGGTGAGGGCGCGGGGGGTCTTGCCCTCGTCGCCGAGGCGGTGCATCGCGCCGAGGAGGGCGGCCGTGAAGGCGTCGCCGATGTCGGTCTGCGGGCCGAACAGCCCGGTGACCATGAGCTCGCGGGCCTCGGTGCCCTCGGTCTCGCCCCAGACGTTGGCGAGCTGGGTGTCGAACGACGACGCCAGGTTCATCAGCGTGGTCGGGCCGGTGGTGGCCTCGGCGTTCGGGCCGGAGAAGGTGTTCACGCCCTGGGCGTCGGTCCAGCAGGGCGGCATAATGCTCGGCGTCGTCCCGGTCGGGGCGGCCGTCGGGCCGACGTTGTTGCAGGTGGTGTTGGTGCCGCCGTGGAACAGGATGCTCGCGTTGGCGAGCTCGGCCTCGGTCGGGGTGCTGCTCGGCTCCAGCTGCGCGATCAGGTTGAGCACGGCCGGCGTGTAGGGGGCGTCGGCCGCGACGGTCGGGGAGCTGGCGGTCGACGGGAGCTGGACGGGAAGCGTGTAGGGGACGTCTGAGGGCGTCGTGGGCTGCACCCGGTCGGCCGGCTTGGTCGCGGTCTGCTTGACCTGCGCGCTGGCCATGGCGGTGCTGGGTGACACGGTGCTGGGTGACGCGGTGCTGGCGCCTGCTGGGGCGGCCATGGCCAGGAACGAGACCGTCGCCAAGGCGGCGACGGCCGCGACGGTCAGCCTGGCGGGGAAGTCCGGGACTTTTCTCCTTGCCCGGTGAGGATTGCGTCTGCTGTGCAAGGACCCTCCTCTTTCTACGGTCGAACTATCAGGACCGTAGATTCGCGGAAGTTAACGAACCATAAATATTCCGGCCATCCCCGTTAACGTTCCATGAACGCGAGCGCCCCGTCGGAGCGCCGCAGGGGTGGTTACGGGTTGCGCGATAGCAGTACGAGCAGCGCGGTGGTGATCATTGCCCGGCCGCGCGCGGCGCTGACCGTGGTCGGCTACCTGGGGTCGCGCAGGCTGTTCGACCGGCACGCCGAACTCTGACCGGTGGGGGCATAGTGAGTAGCAGGCCCTCATGGCCGGGGGGCTGCTACTGAGAAGGAAGCAAGTCGATGTCCATCGCAGGAGAGCTCGTCACCGAGCGGTTCGCGTACGACGGTGGCCGGCCGGTCACGGTGTACGTTCCGCCGGCTCCGCCCGTGGCGGTCGTGTTCGCCGGAGACGGCCAGCTGATATCCCAGTGGGGAGGAGCCCTCGAGGCGTCCGCCCTGCCGCCCACGATGATCGTCGGCGCGCATCGGGTGGCCGATGAGACGCTGCGGCTGCCTGAGTACTCACCGGGATTCGACCCGGAGCGGTTCGCGGCCCATGAGACGTTCTTCGTCGAGGAGGTCCGCGGGTGGGTGCAGTCGCGTTTCGGGGTCGCGCTGCCGGTCGAGCGCACTGCGGTGCTCGGCGTCTCGGCCAGTGGCGAGCTGGCGCTCGCCCTCGGGCTTCGGCATCCTGAGGTCTACGGCGCGGTCTTCTGCGCCTCACCGGGGGCCGGCTACCGGCCTCCTGACGTGATGCCGAGCTCGCTTCCGCGCGTCTACCTCGTCGCCGGCACGCGGGAGCGGTTCTTCCACGAGAACGCGACCCGGTGGGCGCAGGCGCTGCGCGATGCGGGCGCGGACGTCGCGATGACCGAGCGGGACGGATCGCACGGCGGCGCGTTCTGGCGAGAGGAGTTCCCGCTGATGGTGGCGTGGGCATTTGCCCGGTGAACGCTGGTTTGACGATCCGTTCGCGTCAGCACACGGCGGTGGCTGCCCGCACTTCGCCGAGCGCCCGACGCGCGAGTTCGCCGAAGTCGTCGCCGTCGGTGGTGCCGGCCCAGCGGTTGTAGGCGATTTTCATCGCCAGCGCGCCCAGGTCGGCGGCCACGGACGCGGCCAGGTCGCTGACGCCGCGCCGGGTGAGCGCCTCGGTCATCGACGCGGTGAGGCCGAGGCCCTTGAGCGCCTCGCGCTCCTGCAGTTCCGGGTTGGCGGCGATCACCGCCCGCCTGCGGGGGGTGAACGCGCGGCGCTCGGGGGTGAAGACCCGGCTCCCGATCGCGTCGAGGGCGTGGGCCACCGCCTCGAGCGGGGTCGCCTCGGCCGGGGCGGCGGCGATCGCCTCGGCCAGCAGCCCGTTCATCGAGCCGTTGCCGAAGAGCACCTCCCGCTTGTCCTGGAAGTGCCGGAAGAAGGTGCTCTTGGTCAGCCCGGCCCGCTGCGCGATGTCGATCACGGTCGTGTTCTCGTAGCCCCGCTCGGCGAACAGCTCGAGGGCGGCCACGGCGAGCCGCTCTGACGCGTTCGGTTCCCAGCGGACCATGGGGACAGCCTACGGCACTTAGTCCCGTCACTGGGGATATAGTGATGGGACCAAGTCCCGTTACCGTGTCCGCTGGAGGCGCCGTCATGAGCAGAGCTGTCATCTACGAGACGTTCGGGGGCCCCGAGGTCCTGCAGCTGCGGGAGGTGCCCGAGCCGCACGCCGGGCCGGGCGAAGTCCGTGTCCGGGTAGCGGCGGCCGGGCTGAATCCGATGGACTGGGGCCTCGCCTCGCGGCCGGAGAGGGCGGCGCAGTTCGGCCTGACCCTGCCGTCCGGCTTCGGGTACGACTTCGCGGGCGTGGTCGACGAGGCCGGCCCGGGTGCGGGCGGCTTTGCCGTCGGCGACCGGGTCTACGGCGGCGCGCTGGCGAGGGCCGTCGCCGACTTCGTGGTCCTCAAGGCGTCGGCCGAGGGGGCTGAGGGGCTCTTTCACACGCCGGACGGCGTGAGCGACGTGGTGGCGAGCACGCTGCCGGTGGCCGGCGCGACCGCTGCCGCCGCGCTCGCTGCGGTCGGCCTGCGGTCCGGCGACACCGTCCTGATCGGCGGCGCGGCCGGCGGCGTGGGCGTGTTCGCGGTGCAGCTGGCCGCGCTGGCCGGCGCGACCGTGATCGGCACCGCCTCGGAGGGCACGTTCGGGTTCCTGCGAGAGCTTGGGGCCGAGCCGGTGGCGTACGGTGCCGGGCTGGCGGACCGGGTCCGGGCGCTGGTTCCCGGCGAGGTGACGGCGGCGACGGACCTGTTCGGCACCGAGACGGCCGAGGCCGCGCTGGCGCTCGGCGTGCCGCCGGAGCGGGTCTGCACGGTCGCCGCGGGTCCGAACCCGCCTGGCGGCGTCCGCGCCACCGGCGGCATCGACGCGGAACCGGATGCCCTCGACCGGATCGCCGCCGCGATCGCGGCCGGGCGGATCACCGTGCCGATCGCCGCGGTCTTCCCGGTCGAGCAGCTCCGCGACGCGGTCACGGTCCAGGCCGGACGGCACGTCCACGGCAAGATCGTGGTCACGATGTAGCCGCGCTGAGCGGTCGGTTTACGGCGCCGTCGGTCCGACCGAGGCAGGATCGTGGTCACGCTGCAACCGCGCAACGCGGTCGGTGTAAGGGGCCGTCGGTCTGATCGACGATCGCCGACGCCGTGATCCCGGCCGGCCGGTCTGGAGCCGGGGGCCGGGATCAGGGCGGGCTTGCGGTCGACGCCGGGGCAGAGACATCCTGGCGCTGCGGGCGGAGCAACGGTCCGTTCGAGATAACTGAGGTTGAATTTTTCAGGACAGTGCCACCGCGGCCAGGAACAGGCTCAGGTCGACCGCGATGTGCATCCCGATCGTGGCGCCGACGGTCCCGGTGCGGTGCCGCACCCAGCCGGCCGCCAGGCCGAAGCTCAGCACGAGCGGGATCAGGACCGGGTAATAGGCGTGCTCCAGGGCGAACAGCACGCTGGTGACGGCGATCACGGTCGAGACCGGCAGCCGCCTGCGCAGCCAGCCGTAGAGCGCGCCGCGGAAGAGCAGTTCCTCGCCGAGGCCGGTGAGCGCCGCGACCCGGATCACGATCAGCGCCCACACCAGCGGCGTCGCCGCGGCCATCCGGGACTCGTCGCTGCCGGCCCGCACGATCGCCTCCAGGGTGGCGACCGGGCCGCCGCTGAGCGGGCTGAACGCCATCGAGACGGCGAGGCCCGCGGCGCAGGCGGCGACGGCCACCGCGAGGGCCGATCCGACCTGGCGCGGTGCGGGGCGGCGCAGCGCCAGCAGCCGGCTGGCCCCCGCTCGCCCGCCCGCGCCGACGACGAGGCCGACCGTGAGCGCGAGGTAGACCTCGGCCACGATCAGGACCGTGAGGCCCTCGGTGTGCGCCCACTGCGGGGCGAGCGCGCGGGCGATCGGGACCGTGATTCCCGCTGCTACCGCGGCCAGCCCGGCGGCGGCGGCGAGGCCGGCCGTGAGCTGACGGCCGCTGATCCGCGCGACGCTTGCTGGCGGCTGCGGGCTGTCCGGGGGGTGGCCGGCCTGCGGCCCGGTGCTGGTCGTGCTCAGGTCGGTGGCCATCGTCATCACGTTTCTTGGGGTACCGAAGTTGATATACGCTCGATAATAGTTCTCTCGTGTATATGATTGTCAAGATTGTACGATGAAGAACATGAACGAATTGGAACGTGGCGCGGGCGGGCCGCGCACGGCGAACTCGTTCCTGCTGGCCCAGATCGGTGCGCACGCGGCGGCGGGGTTCGCCCGGCGGATCGCCGACCTCGACCTCACCCCGGCCCAGGCGGGCCTGCTGCGGCTGGTCGCCACCCGGCCGGGGCAGAGCCAGCAGGACCTCGCCCGCCAGCTGCGGACCCCGCCTAGCCGGCTGGTGCTGCTGGTGGACCAGCTGGAAGAGCGCGGCCTGATCGAGCGTCGGCGGAACCCGGACGACCGCAGGCACCACGCCCTCTTCCTGACCGGCGAGGGCGGGCAGTTCCTGCGGACCGAGCTCGGGCCGATCGGGGCCGCGCACGAGGACGACATCTGCGCCGCGCTCACCCCGGCCGAGCGGGGGCAGCTAGCCGGGCTGCTGGGGCGCATCGCCGGGCAGCAGGGACTCACTCCCGGCGTGCATCCGGGGTATCAGCAGCTCGGCGCGGCGGAGGGGCCGGGGAAATGACCTGGTCGCGCGGCTCGCGGGGCCGCCTCGGTTGCTAGGACCGGTCGCGGGTGGCGCCCCAGCGGTTCCAGTGCACGACCTCGTCCACCGGCCGGCGCTTGGGCTCGGCCCAGCGCCCCCGGGCGGGGTAGCCCATCGGGATCAGCGCCATCGTCAGGGCGTCGGCCGGCAGCCCGAGCAGTTCGCGCAGCTCGTCCTCGTGGCCGCCGTAGAGGGTGGTCAGCGAAGTGCCGATGCCGTAGGCGCGGGCGGCCAGGCAGAGCTGCTGGACCGCGCCGTAGATGGAGGAGCCGACCCGGGGGCTGGTCGCGTCGGCCGCGTTGCGGAGCACCGCGAAGACCCACACCGGGGCCTCCTCGAGGTGGTGGGCCAGGTGCTCGGCGCCGAGGAACCCGCGCGGGCTCATGTCCGAGGAGGCGTCGCCCGCCAGGATGCGGTCCCGGTGCCGGCCGTAGGCGGAGTCCCAGTTCTTCCGGTACCAGCCCGCGACCTGCTCCTTGACCGCCTGGTCGGTCACCACGACCCAGCCCCACTGCTGCCGGTTGCCGCCGGACGGGCCGCGGATGGCGGCGTCGAGGATCGCCCACAGCACGTCGTCCGGGATCGGATCGGGTGCCAGGTAGCGGCGGGAGGGGGTCGAGTGCAGCGCCTCAAGCGCGCTCAGCGGCTGCCCGTCGGCAGATTCCCCGGTCGGCGATGGCGACATCCGTGTCCTCCAGTGTTAGACCCGAGAAGATCATCTCACTACCGGTTCTTCGCGATCCGCTGGCCGGACAGCCGGGCGGGCGGCGGCCGGGCGGGCGGGCGGCGATTCTGCGGCCTGGCTGGCGCCGAGCGAGACCAGGGCGGCCAGGCCGATGGCGCTGCCGATCTGCATGGACGCGTTGTTCATGCCGGTCGCGATGCCGGCGTCCTCGCCGGTGGCGCCGTCCAGCCGACCACATAGGCGTCAGACCGAACCAGCCCCACTCGGTGATCGCGGCGGCGGTGTCAACGCTGTTCCAGCCGATCGACAGCTCATCGAACTTCCAGTGGCAGAGTTCCAGCCGCACGCCGTCGAAAGTGTCGCGGGCTCCGGGTGGGGCTCGCCACTCAGTTTTTGCGCCGGGAAGGTGTCCTCGATGTCTTGAGACATCGTGGGGTTTGCCTGCGGACTAGGGGCGTGTGGGCGCGATCGTGTTCCGTTTGGGGCGCCGATTCGCGACCGGAGGGGTCAGCGTGTGCCGTTGGGGGCACCCCGCGACCCGTCCAGCACACGGTAAGCCCTGTCGGCGGCGGGGGTGGTGCGAGTGGTGCGGGTGGTGCAGGCGGCGTGGCGGTTCGGGCAGCCAGTGCAGGGCGAGGATGTGAATGTATCCAATGTCTCGCAGACCGTGGGCAGTTGTGGGCGATATGCCACGCCGGTGGGTTGAAATGGATGCATTCGCGGAGTAGCGTGGCGGCACCAGCCTGCGGAGGGAGATGCCGATGCCACGCATCAAGCGCGTTGTGCCCGGAGTCGAGTGGAACGAACTGAGTACGACGGCGGCGGATTGGAAGGCCGCTGACCCAGGGTTGCTGGCGGCGATGCTGGGGCAGTTGCACCTGGTCCGCGCGTTCGAGGAGACGGTCCTCGACCTGGCCGGAGCGGGCCTGGTGCACGGTCCGGCGCACTCCAGCATCGGCCAGGAGGGCGGCGCGGTCGGCTCGATCGTCGGACTGCGCTCGACCGATGCCGTCAACGGCTCGCATCGCGGGCATCACCAGTTCCTGGCCAAGGCCCTCACGCACGTGACCAAGGGCTCGCTTGACCTCAGGAATCTGGTCACCTCCGAGGTGCAGGAGGTGCTGCAGCGCACGCTGGCCGAGATCCTCGGGCTCGCCCAGGGGTACTGCGCCGGGCGCGGCGGCTCCATGCACCTGCAGTGGTTCGAGGCCGGGGCGCTCGGCACCAACGCCATCGTCGGCGGCGGGGTGCCGATGGCGGCCGGCAACGCCTGGGCGCAGCGGCAGTCGGGCACCTCCGACATCACCGTGACGTACTTCGGCGACGGCGCGGCGAACATCGGGTCGGTGCTCGAGAGCCTCAACCTGACGTCGGCCTGGCAGCTGCCGCTGTGCTTCTTCATCGAGAACAACCTCTACGCGGTCTCGACCACCGTGGAGGAGGCGACCGGCGAGCCGCGGCTGTCGGGCCGCGCGATCGGCTTCGGCATCCCCGCCTGGCGCGTCGACGGGATGGATCCGCTAGCGGTCTATCTGGCGATGGAGCGGGCCCAGGAGCGGCTTCGGGCCGGCCAGGGGCCGGTGGTCATCGAGGCGCTCGTCTACCGGTACTTCCACCAGAATGGGCCGTTCCCCGGTAGCGCCTTCGGCTACCGGACCAAGGAGGAGGAGGCCGCCTGGCGTGCGCGCGATCCCCTCGACCGGGTCGCGAAGGAGATGACCGCGCTCGGCCTGATCGATGCGGCCGGGGTCGACGCGGTGCGGTCGCAGGCCCAGGAGGCGATGCGACTGGCCGTCGGCGCGCTCGTCGGGCCGGATCCGGACGCGGCCAAGCCCGGCGTCCGCCGGATCCGGCCCGCGCTGTGGCCCGATCCCGCCTTCGTCGACGTCGGGATCCGCGGCGACCTGTCCGAGATCGCCGACGCGCGGACGGTTGAGCAGAAGGACTTCACCGGTGAGCTTGCGACCGGGAAGTTCATCGACGCGATGTGGCGGGTCATGGACCGGCGGATGGGCGAGGACTCGCGCATCGTGGTGCTTGGCGAGGACGTGCACCGGCTCAGCGGCGGCACCAATGGGGCCACCAAGGGGCTGGCGGCGAAGTACCCGGGGCGGGTGCTCGGCACCCCGATCAGCGAGAACGCGTTCGCCGGGCTGGGCGGCGGGCTCGCACTCGACGGCCGGTTCCGCCCGGTGGTCGAGTTCATGTACCCGGACTTCCTGTGGGTCGCCGCCGACCAGGTGTTCAACCAGATCGGCAAGGCCCGGCACATGTTCGGCGGCCGCAATCCGGTGCCGCTGGTGCTGCGGACGAAGGTCGCGATGGGCTCCGGTTACGGGTCGCAGCACCTGATGGACCCGGTCGGCGTCTTCGCCACCTCGCCAGGGTGGCGGATCATGGCGGCGTCGACGCCGTATGACTACGTGGGCTTGATGAACACGGCGCTCGCGATCGATGACCCGGTGCTGTTCGTCGAGCACATCGACCTCTACGGCGCGCAGGGCGAGATCCCGGTCGATGACCTTGACTACCAGATCCCGTTCGGCACCGCCGCCGTGCGGCGTTCAGGGAACGACGTCACCGTGCTGTCCTACCTGTCGATGGTCTCTCATGCGCTGGCCGCGATTGAGGAGACGGGGATCGACGCCGAGCTCATCGACCTGCGCTTCCTCGACCGGGCTTCACTCGACTGGGAGACGGTGGGCGCGTCGATCAGGAAGACGAACGCGGTGCTGATCGTCGAGCAGGGCGCGATGGGGACGTCGTACGGCGGCTGGCTGGCGGACGAGATCCAGCGCCGCTTCTTCGACTGGCTCGACCAGCCGGTGCAGCGGGTGACCGGCGGCGAGGCATCTCCGTCGATCTCCCGGATCCTCGAGCGGGCGGCGATCGCCCGGACCGAGGAGGTCGTGGTCGGGCTAGAGCGGGTCCGGGCCGGATTCGGCCTTGTCCAGGGTCAGGTCCAGGGCCACGGTCGGGATGGGAACTCCTGATGGCCTCGGTTGTGCGGATGCCGAGCGTGCTGGCGGACGCCACGGAAGCGGCCATCGCGAACTGGCTCGTCGCACCGGGCGACAGCGTCGCCGTCGGGGACCCGATCGCGGAGATCGAGACCGAGAAGGCACTGGTCGAGTACCAGGCCGAAGAGGCGGGGATCGTCGGCCGGCTGGTGCTCGCGGCCGGCGACGCAGGCGAGGTCGGCGCGCCGATGGTGGTGCTGATCCGCGAGGGCGAGGGCGACGCCGACATCGACGCCGCGCTCGGCGGCGGGACGGCGACTGGCTCCGAGGTGCCGCCGGCAGCAGTGGCGACGCCGGAAGGCGGGTCACCGGTAGGCGCGTCACCCGTAGCCGCGTCACTGGCAGCGGCGGCGCCGATAGCGGGAGCGCCGACCCACACGGCGCCGACCGCGGCGGCGCCGGCGCAGGCGAACGGGTCGGCGGCCGGCGGCTCGCCGGGCCGCATCATGGCCAGCCCGCTGGTGCGTAAGGTCGCGCTTGAGAAGGGCATCGACCTGGGCGGCGTCGCCGGGACGGGCCCGAACGGTCGGATTGTGCGGCGCGACATCGAGCGGCTGCTGGAACGGACGGAGCTCGAGCCGAGCGCGGATCGTGCGCCGTCGCAGGCGTCCGCACCTCCCCCGGTTCCCCCCGCTCGTCCTGCTCCCCCGGTGCTAGCGCCGGCCCTGGCGGCGGGCGACAGGCTGATCCCGCACACGCCGGCCCGGCGGGCGATCGCGCGGCGGCTGACCGAGAGCAAGGCGACGACGCCGCACTTCTACATGTCGACCGACTGCGTCGTCGATGAGCTGATCGCGCTGCGCGGCCGGATCAACGAGACCTCGGCGGTGAAGATCTCGGTCAACGACTTCGTGGTGATGGCGGTCGCAGCGGCCTTCACCGACGTGCCAGAGGCGAACGTCACCTGGAGCGACGAGGGCCTGGTGGCCCACGGGTCGGTTGACGTGTCGATCGCCGTGGCGACCGAGGGCGGGCTGGTCACGCCGGTGCTTCGCGGGGTCGAGGCCAGGCGCCTGTCCGGCATCGCCCAGGAAGCGCGGTCGCTGGCCGAGCGGGCACGCGAGCGCCGGCTGCTCCAGCACGAGCTCGAAGGCGGCACGTTCGCGGTCTCCAACCTCGGCATGTACGGGACGCTTGAGTTCTCCGCGATCATCAACCCACCGCAGTCCGGCATCCTCGCGGTCGGTGCGGCGCGGCCGCAGCCCGTCGTCATCGACGGCGCGGTGACCGTCGCGACGGTCATGAAGTGCACGCTCTCGGTCGATCACCGCGCGATCGACGGCGCCCTCGCGGCCCGCTGGCTGGCGGCGTTCACGGCCCGCATGGCGAACCCGATGGGACTGATCGTCTAGCCGCGGCCCACTCCCGCGAGCAGCAGCCAACCCCGACTGAAAGGCAGCACCCATGAGAGACCTGTTCATTGGCGGGCAGTTCGTCCCGGCCTCAGACGGCGGCCGGTTCGAGGTCATCGATCCGGCCACCGGCGACGTCCTCCAGAACGTCGCCGACGGCACCGTCGAGGACGCCATCGCGGCCGTCGACGCCGCCGCGGCGGCCGCCCCGGCGTGGGCCGCGACCGCGCCCCGCGAGCGAGGCGAGATCCTCCGCCGCGCCTACCAGCTGATGACCGAGAGCGCGGGCGAGCTCGCCCGGCTCATCTCCCAGGAGAACGGCAAGGCCCTTCCCGACGCGCTGGGCGAGGTCCTGTACGCGGCCGAGTTCTTCCGCTGGTACTCGGAGGAGGCGGTCCGGGTGCAAGGCACGCTGGCGACCGCGCCGTCCGGGGCCAACAAGATCCTGGTTCAGCACCAGCCGATCGGAATCTGCGTGCTGGTCACGCCGTGGAACTTCCCCGCCGCGATGGCCACCCGCAAGATCGGGCCCGCGCTCGCGGCCGGCTGCACGATGGTGCTCAAGCCCGCCAGCGACACCCCGCTGACGGCGCTGGCGCTGGCACGGCTGCTGGCCACCGCCGGAGTGCCCGACGGGGTGGTCAACGTCCTGCCCGCGCGGCGCTCGGGCGCCGTCGTCTCGGCGATGCTGCACGACGACCGGGTCCGCAAGCTCTCGTTCACCGGGTCCACCGAGGTCGGTCGCGTCCTGCTTCGCGAGGCGGCCGACCAGGTGCTCAACGTTTCGATGGAGCTCGGCGGCAACGCCCCATTCCTGGTCTTCGCCGACGCGGACCTCGACGCCGCGATCGAGGGCGCGATGATCGCCAAGATGCGCAACGCGGGCGAGGCCTGCACCTCCGCCAACCGGTTCTACGTCCAAGCGCCGGTGGCGGAGGAGTTCGCGCTCCGGCTGGCCAGCCGGATGTCCGCGCTCAAGGTCGGGGCCGGCACCGCCAACGGCGTCCAGGTCGGACCGCTGGTCAATCGCGAGGCCGTCGAGAAGGTCGAGGAGCTGGTCAAGGACGCGGTAACGCGCGGGGCCACGGTGGTCACCGGCGGCGGGCGCCCCGACCCGGAGGGCTTCTTCTACGAGCCGACCGTGCTGACTTCGGTGCCGCCGGAGGCGACGCTGCTGCGCGAGGAGATCTTCGGGCCGGTTGCCCCGGTCGTCTCCTTCGACACCGAGGACGAGGCGATCCGGCTGGCCAACGACACCGAGTACGGCCTGGTCGCCTACCTCTACACCGGGGATCTCGCCCGCGGGCTGCGGGTTAGCGAGCGGCTGGAGGCCGGGATGATCGGGCTCAACCGCGGGCTGGTGAGCGACCCGGCGGCGCCGTTCGGCGGGGTCAAGCAGAGCGGCATCGGGCGCGAGGGCGGCCACGAGGGCATCCTCGACTACCTGGAGGCCAAGTACGTCGCCGTCTCCTGGTGACGTTTGGCCGGTCGGCGGTGCAGTGAACGAGGCCGGTCGGCGCGGCGGCAAAATGCGTTGACGCTCAGCGATCCGGCTGGCCTACTGTCCAGCCATGGACGATGCCGCCGCGCCGCTGCTTCTGTTCGTCGTCGGGCCTCCGGCCGTGGGCAAGATGACCGTCGGGTCGGCCATCACGGAGCGGACCGGCCTGCGACTGTTCCACAACCACATCTCCATCGAGGTCGCGCTGCGCTACTTCGAGTACGGCACCCCGGCGTTCAGCCGCATCAGCGGCGGGACCCGCCGGCTGGTCGTCGAGGAAGTCGCTGAACCGCAACGAGTGCCCGTCGTGGCTGGCCGGTTGGCGAGGATTATTGTGCGACGTTTGTATGCGTTTTCCGGAACGTTTGTCGCACAATAATTTTGGATCGTCGAGTTCTTGCTGTTATCTGACCTGGTGGCGAGTGCGGGCCTGGGGATGCGGCGCGGGCTGGGCAGATGGGCGGGGTCCGTTCGGCGGCGGGATTGTTGGCTACGAGGTGAGGGGATTCGGTGCTGGAGAGAGCGGTCACGGTCCGTTCGATAAAATGGGTTTGATCTAGGTTTACGGGAATGGCCGGCGCCCCGCAGCAGACCATCCGCCCCGGCCAGAGCCGACGCGTCCGATCTACCGCGGGGTATTACCCCACGACCCACCGCAAGGCGCCTCCCGTCCGCCCGCGCGAACGCCTCCCTGACCACCACGTACCCGTCCCGCTCGAACCGCCCGACCTCCGCAGCAGTAAGCGTGCTGAGCCCTGATCCCATGAGGTCCGCCTCCGGCTGGCCGGGCGGGTGGGACGTGCCGGGCGGGTGGGAGGCGCCGGGGGCTGGGACAACCCCCGGTTCGCTGCACCTTGATCGGGTGCGGGGGCTGTTCGTGGTCAGCTTCATCGGCTCGGTCGGGCCTCGGGGCGGCGGAACGCTGATTCTCTCCGGGTCGCCGCGGCTGGTGATCGAGCAGGAGCGCGGGCTTTCCGCGAGCGAGCGGCACGGGTCGATCGCGACGCTGCGGGACCGGTTCCGCCGCTCTCACCCGTGGCTGATGGCGCTGACCGGGCTGGCGCCGTCGCCGGCCGACCGGGTCGGCGCCTTCATGGACCGGGAGACCGTCGTCGACGGGGTGCCGCTGCGGGTGGTCGAGCTGACCGGTGAGCCGGGCGACATGGTGTTCTGCCATCCGGTGATGGTGCACTGCGTCGCGCCGAACCGGGGCGCGCGGCCGCGGTTCATGCGGATCAAGACGCAGGTGCTCAGCCACGAGGGGCGCGAGCTGCGGGACCGGCTGGAACGAGCAGGCTAATGCCCGCGGCCGGCGTGAGCGGGCCGGCCGCGGGCGCTGTGGGGGCGGCGGGTCAGGACGTGGCGCGCGACCGGCCGGCCTCGGTGTTGAGGTGGGACTGGGAGTCGCGCTCGGTGCTGAGCGGGCCGGAGACCGTGTAGTAGCGCTGGCCCGCGACCAGCAGGTCCTCGGCCGGGAACTTGGTGATGACCTCGCAGCCGGTGGCGGTCACCACGACCTCTTCCTCGATCCGGGCCGCGCCCCAGCCGTCGGCGCTGGGCCAGTACGTCTCCAGCGCGAAGACCATGCCTTCCTCCAGCGTCTCGGGATGGTCGAGCGAGACCAGGCGCGAGAACACGGGCTTTTCCCAGATCGAGAGGCCGACGCCGTGGCCGTACTGGAGCGCGAACGCGGCCTCCTCGTCCGCGAACCCGAACTCCTGGGCGGTCGGCCAGACGGAGACGATGTCGGCGGTGGTGGCGCCCGGCCGCACCAGGCTGATCGCCTGGTCGATG
Organism: Trebonia sp.; assembly: GCA_036509215.1. Classification (GTDB taxonomy): domain Bacteria; phylum Actinomycetota; class Actinomycetes; order Streptosporangiales; family Streptosporangiaceae; genus Trebonia. The sequence goes on along the minus strand of DATCGA010000455.1, from coordinate 5,041 downwards.
TACTCGCGGCAGCGGGTGTAGGCGTCGCGCTGGGCGCTGGAGGCGCTGCCGACCGCGAACGTGCGGTAGTAGCAGGTCCGATAGCCGTTGTAGCTGTGCAGGATGTCGAAGAAGGCGGGGTCGCCGGGGCGAACGATCCGGTCGGAGTAGACGTGCGGATGCGGGGCGCAGCGCTCGCCCGAGATCGCGTTGACGCCCTCGACGAACTCGGAGCCCAGGTCGTAGAGGGTCTTGGCGACCAGGCCGACGCACTCGTTCTCCCGCACCCCCGGGCGCAGGAACTGGTACAGGTTGTCGTAGGCGGCGTCGACCATCGAGGCGGCGTGGGTCAGCAGGCTGATCTCGTCCCTGGTCTTGACCCGGCGCGCCTCCAGGAACACCTGCTGGCCGTCGACGACCTGGATGCCCGCCTGCTGCAGGGCGAACAGCACCGGGAGCTCGATCACGTCGACGCCGAGCGGCTCGTTGAGCAGCCCGTAAGCCTCGAGCTCGCGCTTGATCTTGACCGCCACCGTCTCGCCCATCCGGGCGTCGGGGTGGATGGCGCCGCGCAGGGTGGAGATGCCGGCCCGGGCGCCGCTGGGGTTGCGCGGGTCGGCCCCGTGGTGCGGCGCGTGCGGGTCCGCGTCCGGGCTGGCCTGCGAGTAGTCCAGCCACGGGCTGTAGAGCTGGTGGTGCTTGGCGGCCGACCCGAAGTCCCACACGATCGGCTCCCCGCCCCTGACCAGGAGCGAGAACCGGATCATCTTGTCGATCGCCCAGGTCCCGATGTGGGTCGAGGTCATGTAGCGGATGTTGGTGAAGTCGAACGCGAGCACGGCGCCGAGCTCCGACCTCTCGAGCTCCGACCGCAGTCGCGCCAGCCGCTCGGCGCGCAGCCGGTCCATGTTGATCCGGCTCTCCCAGTCCACTGCGTTGGGGCCGAAGGTAGGGATGGGCATGGTGGTCCTCTCAGGGTGACGGGTCTACACAGTCTGTCGCGCGCCCGTTAATCGGGCGTTAGTGCTGCGCCTGGGCCGCGTGGGCGAGCGCGTCGTGATCGTAGAGCCAGCTGTTGTACTCGGCCGGGTCGTACAGCGACAACTGCGCGTCCCGCAGCTGCTGCTGCGGCCCGTCGGGAAGGTGCTCGCGGTCGCTCGCCTCGCGGCTGCGCCGCTGCACCTCGGCCGCCCGGAGGCGAGCGCGCCCGCCAGCGAGCCGCCCGGGAGCGACCCTTGACGGGCCGAAGACCGGATCGTACGATCACCTGAAAATGTGCCGAGAATCTCATTCCCCGTTTACGAGAACGACTGGAGTACGCGGTGAGCGCTAGCGAGAAGCGGTACACGGCCAGCTGGCCGAAGTTCGTTGGGTGGACGCTGGCCCGGGCCCTGCTGCGCTGCGCGGCGGCCGGCTCCGGACTGTCCGGATCGCTTCTCCCGCCCACTGCGGCGGTAGGGGCCGTGGACGAAGGCTTCCCCGCGCTCACGTGGTGGCGCTCGGGGGCTCGCACCGGCGTCGCGGCGGCCGAGGCGTTCGCCAACATCAGCACGCCATCCGGCAGGGAACCCGGAGCGACGCAAGCACGGGAACAGCCGTCGGCCGACGAAGTCAGCTAGCCGTACGGCCGCCCCCGCGGACTAGGTTCGCCCGGTGCAGGCCCCTAGCCTGCACCGGGCGAAGGTGACCCGAGCCGATCTTCACCGGTCCCGGACGTAGTAGCTGCCCTGGGCGCCGTCGAAACGGCCGGTCATTCTGCAGCACTGCCGGAAGCGACGGCCGGAGCCGCACGGGCACGGATCGTTGCGGCCGAGCTTCTCGATGAGCTCGGTGTCGACGCCGATGACACGGCTGCCGCGCTTGACCCGGGACTAGCTAGAGGAACCCCCGGCGGCGCTTGCTCGTCGGCTCAAAAGGACGTTCCGGTCTCGTCGTATCGGTCCATGATCGTTCTCCTCAGAATGACGGTGAGCAGGTGGATCGTAGCCAGCGTGCTGCGGCCGCCGCGAGTCATTTTCCGGGGCCAGAGGCGCGGGCCCATCTCTTCGACGTGGGCCGCGGCTCATCGTGTTCCGTTTGGGGCACGCATCTGCGGCCGAAGCCGTCATCGTGTTCCGTTGGGGGCGCTATAAGACCCAAAGTGCCCACAATGACCCCGATGTCCGGCTGCCGTGATGCGAGTGGTGCGAGTGGTACGGGTGATGCGGGCGGCGATGCGAGTGGTGCGGGTGATGCGGGCGGCGATGCGAGTGGTGTGGGTGATGCGGGTGGTGCGGGTGGTGCGGGAAAAGGGCTTTTTATTTCGAACGGACCGTGGTTTCGGTCTGGTCGAGGGCGCTGACTCGCTGGGTGTTGGCGACCAGGGCCTCGGTCGTGACCGCGATCCAGTCGGCGATCGCGCGGTGCTCGGCCGGGGTGTACCTGGTCGCGATCTTCGCCATGTCCTCGCCGAACGGGCCGAACGCCTTGGCCAGGAGGGTGTCCAGGTGCTCGTTGGGCAGCAGGTGCACCACGACCTTGCGGCGGTCGCCGGGGTCGCGCTCGCGCCGGACGTAGCCGGCCTTCTCCAGCCGGTCCATCAGGCCCGTGACGGCGCCGGTGGTCAGCCCGGTGTGCTCGCCGATCGTGCCCGCCGTGACCGGGCCCAGGCGCCGGAGCACGTCGATGCACTTGCGCTCGACCGCGCTGAGGCCCATGAGCCTGCCGACGGCCTCGTGGAATATCACGATCGCGGTGGAGAACTCGCGGCCGAGCAACTCCGCCGGGGGCGGGTTCTCTGAGCCGGCAGCTTGCGTCATGCCCGCAGTCTACCTTAGTGTGTCATTATCTTTGTAGCTAAGTTAATGACAATCTAAGATAATGAGCAACTGAACGGAGACTGGCATGCGAGTCGTCGTGGCCCGCGGCGTGATCGCCGTGCTGCCCTACCTGCTGGACTTCGTCGTCCCGCTGGCGGCGTTTTACGCGCTGACCGCGGCCGGGGTGAGCTCATTCTGGTCCCTGACGATCGGCGGCGCGCTGACCGGGGTCGTCTCGGTCGTCAACACGATCAGGCGTCGCAGGCTCGACGGCCTCGGCCTGCTGGTGATCGCGGAGATCGCGCTCAGCCTGGTGCTCATCGCGACCACCCGCGATCCCCGGCTCGTGCTCGCGCGCAGCTCGCTGTACCTGGCCCTGGCCGGGATCTGGGTCCTGGTCAGCGCCGTCGTCAGGCGCCCGGTCACGACCAGCACCAGCAAGGCGTTCGCGGCCAAGAGCAACGGCCAGGACGGCATCCTCGCGGTCGACTGGCTGGCGGCGAATTCCGGGCCGTTCCTGCGCATCCACCGCTGGCTGTCGGCCTTCTGGGGCGTGATGTTCCTGGTCTACGCGGTGGTGCGGGTGGTCATCATCTACAGCACCAGCGTCTCGCGCGCCGTGGCGATCGGCGAGATCCCCGGCATCATCGCCATCGGCATCTGCCTGATCGCCTCGCGGCAAGCGGGAAAGCGGCTGGAGGCGCTCGTCAACGAGCGCTTGCGGCAGTCCGACGGGAGCGCCGCCAACAATCCGGGGTAGCCGGGCGGGTAATCGGCCGGCCGTCAAGCGTTCGCTCCGGCTGGGCGATGAGAATCGCGGAGCGCGTCCGTCTACATGATCACCGGCCCGACGCAATAAACAGGGAGCAAAGCATGACATCTTCTACGCCACCGGCGCCTTACCTGCACTTTCCCGGCACGGCGCGGGAGGCGCTGGCCTTTTACGCTGGTGTCTTCGGGGGCTCTGCCCAGCTGCACACGTTTGAAGACTTCAATCGAACCGACGGGCCGGCTGAGGCCATCGCCCATGGCTATCTCGAGGGCAGCCCGGTTCTGCTCTTTGCCGCCGACGTGGCCGGCGACCAGCTGCCGCTCCGATGCGAGGGACTGATGCTGTCGCTGTTGGGCAACGCCGACGTCTCGACCCTGAAGGACTGGTTCTCCCGGCTCTCCGAGGGCGGCCGGGTCGTCGATGACCTCCAGGTACGGCCGTGGGGCGCATCCGATGGCCAGGTCATCGACCGGTACGGCCTGCACTGGCTGATCGGGTTCGAGGACGACAAGGACTGAGCCGGGCGGGGCCAGAGACGCCCGGGACCGTTCGGGATGACGGGTCTTAGCTTTTGCTTTTGAAGAAGTCGATCAGGATCGGGGCGAGGACCTCGGGCGGGACGTTGTGGCCGAATCCGTCCAGCATCCTCAGCTGCGCGCCGGGCGTGGCGGCGGCCTGCTCGGCGACCGAGCGGCGGAACCACGCGGGGCTGTCGCTGCCGCCGAGGATCAGGACCGGGGCCGTGATCTTCCCGAGCTCGGCCTCGGGCACGCCGCCGGCGGTGACGGCCAGGTCGTAGGGCAGCGTGCGCGCCAGCGGCTCAAGCGCCGTGACCCAGGGGGCGCCGTCCAGCTGCGCTCGGGTCAGATCGGGGGCCCGGACGACGTCGATCATCCAGAACACGACCGCCTCGCGGTTGCGGCCGGCGCCGACCAGTTCGCGGATGCGCTGGTCCGGGTCGACGTCGGGCAGCGGGGTGTCGTCGTTGCCGAACGGCGCCTCGTAGGCGACCACGCCGGCGACGGGGAGCCCGGCCGCGACGGCGCGCAACGCGATCGCGGCGCCCGAGGAGTGGCCGAACACGAACGGGGTTCTGGCCCCGGTCGCGGCCGCGACGGCGGCGAGGTCCTCGTACTCGCGCTCGGCTGCCTCCCGCTCGGCCGGGGCCGGGCCGACCTCGCCGCTGTCGCCGCGGCCACGGCGGTCATAGGTGACCACGGTGAACTGCCGGGCCAGGTCGGCGGGGGCGACGAGCGCGGTGCGGGTGCTGAATGCGCCGTTGACCACGATCAGCGCAGGGCCGTCGCCGACGCGGTCGTACGCGATCACGGTCCCGTCGGCCGACGTCACCGTTTCCATGGGTCCCCCCTCATCGTTGCTTACTGTGTGAGACGACCGGAGCGGGTCGAACTCATCGGCCGCGGAGCAGGTGGCGGGTCAGGTACGGGCCGGTGACGCTGGCGGGGTCGGCTGCCACCTGCTCCGGGGTGCC
>DATCGA010000454.1:0-32057 GCA_036509215.1 Trebonia sp. | reverse complement strand
GGGGGGGTTGGGCGTGGGGGAGGTGGGCGGCTACTACGGCTGAGCGGCCGGCGTGGACGGCGGCTAGGGCGTCCTTGAGGACGCCGGGGAGGTCGGCCGGGTCGGAGACGGTGGCGGCGAAGGCGCCGCCGGCGGCGGCGGCGATGCCGGGGAGGTCGGCCTCGGGCTCGAAGGAGACGCCGAAGTCGTCGGCCGCGAAGGCGGCGCCGGCCGGGTGGACGCCGAGGGTGGACTGCTTGGGCGCCCGCCAGCCGCGGTTGTCGTAGATGACCGTCAGCGTCGGCAGGGCGTAGCGGCGGGCCATCCAGTGGACCACGCTGGGCACGCTGAACAGGTAGCAGCCGTCACCAGCCAGGGCAACGACGGTCCGTTCGGGATAAGCGATTTTCGCCCCCAGCAGACCGCCGCCGTGCCAGCCCAGAGAACCACCGCCCGACCCCAGATAGGAGCCGGGTTTGTTGACGTGCAGGTGCTCGGCGACGGTCTGGAAATTGGTCACCGCCTCGGTCAGGATCAGCGCGTCCTCGTCGGCGAGCAGCTCGCGGACGCAGGCGGTCAGGTAGGCCGGGGTGATCTGGCCGTTCTCGGGGCGCTCCTGCGCCTCCCAGGCGGCCTGCTGGGCGTCGTGGGCGGCGGTCACCGCGGCCCGCCGCGCCTCGATCAGCTCACGGTCGAGGTCCAGGTGGTCGCGGGCGTAGGCAGTGAGCTGCCGCACCGCCACCTTGCTGTTGGCGGCGGCGGAACGCCGGGCCGGGACGTGCCAGAGCGACATGCCGGCCTTGATCGGGTCGTTGTCGATCACGTAGAGCGTCGCGTCGTCGGACGGCTTGTTGTTGGACTCGATGTAGGGCACGTCGCTGTCGAGCACCAGCACCACGTCGGCCGCGGCCAGCGTCGGGTTCTGCTCGACGGTGGTGAACTGCCAGCCGAGGTGCATGGGGTGGTCGGCCGGGAAGTTCATCCGGAAGGCGGCCGACTCGATGACCGGGATCGCCAGCAGGTCGGCCAGCTCGACCAGGGCGCCGACCGCCTCCGGGTCGCGGCCGAGGTGGCCGGTGATGATCAGCGGGTTCCTGGCGGCGGCGAGGGCGGTCGCGATCTCGGCGGTGACGTCCTGGGTCAGCGCGGCCGCCTCGACCGGGCGGTAGTGGGCCGGATCGGTCGGCTCCGGCGTCAGCGGCTCCTCCATCACCTCGCGCGGGCCGGTCAGGTAGACCGGGCCGGCCGGCTCGCTCTGCGCGATCTGCAGCGCCCGGTGGACCAGCTGCTTGACGTTCCTCCCGGTGCGGATCTCGTTGTCGTACTTGACGTAGCCGCGCATGATGCCGCGCTGGTCGTGCACGTCCTGGATCCAGTGGATGAACTCGTTCCTGCTGCCGGGGAGCTCGCCCCGCAGGGTGTAGGGGGCGGTGCCCGCGAACACCAGCACCGGGACCCGGCCGCGCATGGCGTTGGAGATCGCGCCGCCCATGTTCTGGGTGCCGGCGTCGACGTGCACGATCACGGCGGTGGGCCGGCGGGTGACGAGCGCGTGGGCGTGGGCGGCGCAGAGCGCGACGATCTCGTGCGGGCAGACGATGACCCGGGGAAGCTCGGCCTCCCTGCCCTCGGCCCGCGCCTGCGCCAGGGCCTCGATGAGGCCGGGGTGGTCGCTGCCGAGGTTGGCGTAGATGTGGGTGACACCCGCCTCGGCCAGCGCCTCGAGGAACGCGGTGCTCGTCGTGTAGTAGCGCTCGGTCACCGGCGGGGCCTCCCTGGATCGTGAGTAATCCCACCATTGTGCCGAGGCATTCCGGGCATGGCTAGAAGCCGGCTGGCCGGCTCTGGCCATCGGCGACTGTGCTCGGCAACAGCGATACGCGGGCTGCCCGGCAACGGGCGGGGCGGGGCTGCGCCAAGGCAAGCCCCGCCGCGCTAGTACCGGCCGGCTGCCTGCATCGACATCGCGTGCTCGACCAGCGTCACCAGGGTGGCCTTGGTCGACTCGCGGTTGCGGGCGTCACACGGGATGACCGGGACCGTAGACGGGATCGCGAGGGCCTCGCGGACGTCGTTGGACCGGTGCGGGAACTGCCCGTGGAACCCGTTGATGCCGATGACGAACGGCAGCCCGCTCGCCTCGAAGTAGTCCACCGCCGGGAACGAGTCGGCCAGCCGCCTCGTGTCGACGAGGACCACCGCGCCGATCGCGCCCTGGATCAGGTCGTCCCACATGAACCAGAACCGGTGCTGTCCGGGGGTGCCGAACATGTAGAGCACCAGGTCCTTTTCCAGGGTGATGCGGCCGAAGTCCATCGCCACGGTCGTGGTGTTCTTGTCGGGGACGTGGGACAGGTCGTCCACGTCGGTCGAGGCCACGGTCATGACGGCCTCGGTGGTGAGGGGCGTGATCTCCGACACTGAGCCGACGAAGGTCGTCTTGCCCACGCCGAAGCCGCCCGCCACGACGATCTTCACTGAAGTCATCGCCGAAGCGTCGCCGCCTCCTTGCGGCCGGGCGACGCTAGATCTTACGGAGTCCACTAAGCACCCTTTCGAGCAGGTTAAGGTCGGGGCGGCCTTCGGAGTCGTCACGCTGGTGAATGCGCACGAGGCCGTCCGCGCTCATGTCCGCGACCAGGATCCGCGCCACGCCGAGCGGCATCCGCAGCACGGCCGAGATCTCGGCCACCGAGCGCCAGTCGAGGCAGAACTGCAGGATCGCCTGGCACTCGGGTGCCAGGACGGATAGGTCACGCGGCTCGTACACGGACGCTGATACCAAGGCCTCAAGCGCGAGCTTGTACCTCGGCTGAGTCCGGCCGCCGGTCACGGTGTACGGGCGGACTAGCCGCGTCGCGCCGCTCTCTTCCTCGGCCGGAAACTGCTGCTGCTGCTGCGCAGGGGAGTAAGGCTGGCGCTGCGGCTGCGGCTCGTCCCATGGCCCGGCCCGTCCTGGACCTTGCCACACGGGCGAGCCGCGGTCGTCACCGCCGCGGCCTAGCCCGGCCACCATGCCCCTCAATCGCGGGATTCGCGGATGGCATCATCGCCGACCGTCTCCCGGCATCGCGCCCTGCATCACGCCACCGCGCGCGGCGGGGGTGAGTACCCGGCCGGCGCGCTCCACCAGCAAGGTCATTTCGTACGCGACGAGTCCGAGATCGCAGGTCGAGGCCGCGAGCACGGCGATGCTGGCGCCGTTGCTGATCGCCATGATGACGAGCACGCCCCGCTGCATCTCGACCACGGTCTGGACGACCGCGCCGCCTTCGAAGACCCGGGAAGCACCCTGGGTAAGGCTGGTCAGGCCCGATGTGACCGCAGCAAGCTGATCCGCGCGCTCCTGCGGGAACCCCGCAGAGAACGCGAGCGGAAGGCCGTCCGACGAGACGACGACCGCATGGGCCACGTCCGGGACCCGCTCCACGAAGTTCGTGATCAGCCAGCTGAGGTCCTGGACGGGGCGTCCTGGCGTGCTCACGCGCGCTCCTCTCCGCGCCCGAACATACAAGCGCCTCCTCGTGTCCTGATTGCTCTATCCGTGGGTCTCATCCGACTTATGGCTCCTCGTTCTGAGATGCGGTGGCGCGCGCGTCGCGTACGCCACGCTGGAAGCTCGCCATCCGGCTGCGAATCGTCTCCGCCGAACGGGCTGGCGGCGCGCTCTCCGCCTCGTCGCCGCTACCGCCACCGCCGACCGATCCTGGCACGAGGTTAGCCCTCGGGGTGCGTTTTGGCAGCCCGGCCGTCGTTGTCTCGTCCGATGTAGGCTCGGCGACGACCCGGGCGGCGCGGTATCCCTCGTCGGCCGGGGAGCTCCAGGTCTGGCCGGCCGCGACCGGGGCGGCCGGGGCTGCGGCCGAACTGGAGCTCAGCGAGACGTTGCCGCTCCGCCGGAACCAGTCCGACTCAAGCGAGTCGAAGATCGGCAGCCGGTGGTCCTGCGACGCGCTGACGGCGGGCGGGATCGTGACCTGGCTGCCGTCGGAGCCGCCGATGCCGTTGCCGGCGCCGGGGGCCGCGCTCGGGACGGGGCCCGCGGCGGCCGAGCCGCCGTCGCCGCCGAGGGCCGGCAGCCGGGTGGTGCCGAAGTCGCTCGAGCCGAAGTCGCTCGAGCCGATCTCCTCGGTGCCGAACCCGTCTCCGCCGAACATCGACCCGCCGCCGTTGCTGCCGCCGGCCGGCCCCAGGGGGTTGGTGCCCGGCGTGCGCACCGGCAGCGAGCCGCCAGGCGCGTCGATCGAGGAGCCTGCGCCGCTGCCGCTGCCCGCGCCCGGCCTGGCACTGCTGCCGCTGCCGAGGCTGCCGCCGCTGCCGTTGCCTGCGCTGCTGTTGTTACCGGTGCCGAAGGCGCTGAACCCGCCGTTGCCGCCGCTGCCGCCGGCTTCGCCGCCGCCCGGTCCGCTGCCGCCGGCTCCGCTGCCGCCGGCCAGTCGCGGGATGCGCGCGGCGGTGGCCGCCGCGCTGCCCAGACCACCAGGGCCTCCGGGACCACCTGGACCGGCGGGGGCGATCGGGGCGCCAGGGCCGGCCGGGCCAGGCCCGGCGAACGCGCTGGGGCTGGGGATGACCGCTGTCGGCGCCGACAGGGAGGGCGCGGGGCCGTAGTCATCGGCCTCGAACTTGCGCAGGCGGCCGAGCGGCTGGGCCGACTCGGGGGCCGCGACCGTCTCGGGCAGCCAGATCAGCGCGGTCAGCCCGCCGGACTGCGCGTGCCGCAGCCGGACCCTGACCCCGTGCCTGGCGGCCAGGCGGCCGACCACGAACAGGCCCATTCGGCGGGAGACGGCGACGTCGACCACGGGCGGGTTGTCCAGCCGCCAGTTCGCGTGCGCCATCTCCTGCTCGGAGATGCCGACGCCGTTGTCGGTGATGTCGAGCAGCACCCCGCCGCTGGTCAGCGGCTGGCCGGTCACGTAGACCTGGGTGTCTTCTGGCGAGAAGGTGGTCGCGTTCTCCACGATCTCGGCCACCAGGTGCACCACGTCGTTGACCGCCTGGCCGACGACCTGGATGCCCGGCTGGACGTTGAGCACCACCCGCTCGTACTGCTCGATCTCGGAGATCGCCGCGCGGAGCACGTCGACCAGCGGGACCGGCTGGCTCCAGCGGCGGCTCTGGGCCTCGTGGCCCGCGAGGACCAGGAGGTTCTCCGAGTTGCGGCGCATGCGAGTCGCCAGATGGTCCAGTCTGAACAGGCTGGAAAGCCGGTCGGCGTCCTGCTCCGTCTGCTCCAGGTTGTCGATCAGAGACAGCTGGCGCTCGATCAGGGACTGGCTGCGGCGCGACAGGTTGACGAACATCGCGTTCAGGTTGCCGCGAAGCATGGCCTCGTCGGCCGCCAGCCGGACCGCTTCCCTGTGCACCTGGTCGAAGGCCCGCGCCACCTCGCCGATCTCGTCGGTCGAGTTGACGCCGATCGGCTCGATCTCGGCCGAGGCGTCGCCGCCCTCGCTCTGGCTCAGCCGGCGGACCATGTCCGGCAGCTTGGAGCCGGCCACCTCGAGGGCGTCGGCCCGCAGCTTGCGCAGCGGGCGGATCATCGACCGGGCCACGAAGGTCGTGATCAGCAGGACCAGGAGCAGCAGCAGCAGGGTGGCGACGGAGACGATCTCGGCGCTGCGGAGGGCGGACTGGGCGAGCGAGTTGGCCTGGGCCTGGATCTGCTCGACGAGGCCGTTGGGGCCGTTGCTCACCCCGCGCATGTCTTGGATCTGCGTGGTCTTCGTCGTCCACCAGCACTGGGCGGCCGTCCCGGTGGTGCAGCTCTGCTGGGCGCCGATCTGCAGGGTCGACGTGTTCGCGGTGGCGAGGGCGAGCGACTGGGCGCTCTCCGCCTCGTCCACGGCCTGGCCGGAGACCTTGTTGTTCAGGATCTGCTGCTCGCCCACCTGGGCGACCGCGTCGAACTGGCTGTTGTCGGCCGACTGCTGGGCGATCGCCCGGTTCAGGTCGCTGAGGCCGGTCGGCGTCAGCGACGGCGGCGTGGTCTCCAGCGCCTGGTACAGGTACGCGCGCTGCAGCGAGGCGTCGTCCTCCATGTGCAGCAGCGCGTTGAGCACGGTGACGTCGGACTGCAGGGTGGCGTTGCCGGTGCCCGCCGCGACGTCGTCGCTGAACGCCATGAACGGCTGGAGCAGCCGCAGGTCGTAGTTCTGGATGATCGAGAGCGACGGGGTGAGGGTGGACGTCGCCGCCTTGCGGATGTTCGGCAGGTCGCTGACGTCGGCCAGCACGCCGTTCAGGTCGATGACCGTCTGCGCCCGGTAGCCGGTGCCGTTGATGACCGCGGCCGCGTCGCTGGTGATCTCGTTCGTGGTCGCCGTGGTCGCGTCCTGGGCGTTGACCGCCGCCTGCTTGAGCGCGGCGTTGGTGCGGCCGCTGGCGACGTAGCCGACGGTGGCGTCGCGCTCGTCGGCGATCTGCCCAGTCGCGGTGACCACGAGGGCGTTCAGGTTCGCCAGGGTCTGCACGCGCTTGAAGGACTCGTAGTTGTTGACCGAGCCGACGATCTGGATCACGCCGAGGATCAGGGCGGTGATGGTCGGCACGGCGATGATCGCGACGAGCCGCCAGCGCACGCGCCAGTTGCTGATCGAGAACGGCGAGCCCTTGCGCCCGCTGCCGGACGCGGCGTTGCCTGAGGGCGCGATGCCGTTACGGCGCGCCTGCGACAGCGGAACCGGCAGTCCCGCCTGTCCCGGGTCGCCGGAAGCACCCGGGCCTGCCTGGCCTGGGCCGACGGCCGGCGGTCCGCTCTGCAGCGGGGCTCCGCTTCCGTTGAGCGGAAGATCGGGGGCCTGCGTCTGCAGACCGCCGTTTCCGTTGGGCATCGAACGTCTACGCACTGCGCTTACACCTCGCAGCTCCAAGGGCAACCTGGACAAGCACAGGGCAACTCTTCCAGCTAGCGCTACAAATCGGGTAGGGACATATAACCATCAAACGGCCGCCCAAGACCCGGCATTCACCGGGAATAGCCCTGAACTTCGGCGACGCCCACCCTGTCCACCCCAGTTGGGCTAGGCCGCTATGGCCTGCGCAGCTTATGGAAGGTTACCCCGGTACTAGGCCCGATGACTCAGAAATCGCAGAGAAGCCCACGCGCTCCACGGCTACCCGGAAACCGCCGGGAGCGGGCCGTGAGCAGGCACTGAGCCTCAGAAGTCCCCCCGCTGATCTCCAGGGTCTTCGCGTCCCGGCCGAACCGGCCGACGGCGGAGTGGTTCATAAGCCCGGCCGGGCCGAAGATCCAGGCGGCGGCGACGGCAGCTGGCGGGCGCCGGAGGCCGCCTGGGGCACCAGGCGCGTCCGGGGACCGGAAGACTACTGCGCTAACCGGCAGGTTGGCGGTATGGTAGCTGGCAACGGCTACCGGCTTCGAACGAGGAGATGGCGATCCTGACCTGCCCAAACTGCGGCATCGGGGTGCAGCCGGAGGACCTGATCTGCTTCCGGTGTGGCGCAAACCTGCCGCACGCCCCATTCCCAGATGACGACATCCCGTCGCCGACGGTGTCACAGCAGTACATCCGACAGGGCGGTGAGAGCGGCCCGCAGCGGCGCCGCCCGTCGCTGGTCCTGCTTCGGATCGCGTTCCCTACCGGCAACGTCGACGTTCCGGCCGGGACCTCCGTCATCCTCGGTCGCGACCCCGCCCAGTCGCTGGTAGCGGCCGCGTTCGAGCAGTACGACAACGTGTCGCGCAAGCACGCGACGGTGGTGGTCGACGACGCCGGGCGGGCCACCATACGGGACGAGGGATCGACCAACGGCACGTTCGTCAACGGCGAGCGGGTGATGCCTTATACCGAGGTCCGGCTCGTCGACGGCGACCAGATCCGGCTGGCGGCGGACGTGACCGGGGACGTATCACTGCCCCGAGGCGAGCCCGATCCCGCTAGCCTTAGCCGTAACGGCTTCGTCTGACAGACCTGGCCCCCCTAAACACGACTGCACGTCGTCGCGTCGCCAGGAACGGATCAGCTAGCCATGTCGTCTGCTTCAGATAGGCCCCGGTACCCCGCGGGCCCGGGAGGACCGACCGGGCCCGGCATGCGGCCTGCCCGCCGCTCGCGGGCGCTGTCGGGCGGGGAGTTCGGGTCGGCCGACAGCGGCGACTTTACCGAGGACGGCGCGGGCGGGCCGGGCACCGGCTACCAGGTCCCCGGCGCGATGGCGGAGACGTCGACCCCGTCGGCGGACTCCTGGTTCACCCCGAACGAGACGCCCTCACCCCCTCAGGGAACGGGCCAGCAGCCGCAGTGGCAGGGCGGCCGTCACCACACTCAGGATCCGAGCCGAGGGCAGTACGGCCGACCGGACCTCGGCGGCCCTGGCGCCGGACCAGGCGGGCCGGGCGGGCCGGGCGGGCCAGGCGGACCTGGCTACGGGAGCCCGCAACCGAACGACTCCCCGGCTCAGGGCGGCTACGGCCAGGACGGCGGCCGCGGCGGCTACGGCGATCCCGCCGGGTACGACCCGGCCGACGGATACGCGCCGTCCAGCGGCTACGACCAGCAGCCCGGGACGCCGCCGAGGTGGGACGCCGGGCCTGCGCGCCCACCGTCCCAGCAGCCGGCCCGGTCGGGCGGATTCCCCGGCGCCCAGACCGGCGGGTTTCCCGGTCAGTCGGGACCGCCGGGGCAGGGCTCATTCCCCGGCGCGTCTCAGTTCCAGGACCCGGCGCAGTTCCAGGGCCGCGGGCAATTCGAGGGACCCGGGCAGTTTCAGAACCCGGCGCAATTCGAGAATCCAGGGCAATTTCAGGGGCCGGGGCAATTCGCGGAACCGATGCAGCCGGACGGACGCGGGCCGTTCGAGCAACGGGGACAGTTCCAGGGTCCGGCAGACTCTCGCGATTCCGGTCAGTTCGCGGGACCCGGGCAGTACCCGGGCTCGGGGCCGACCCAGGACTTCGGCCGGACCCAGGACTTCGGTCAGCTGGAAAGCCTCTCCCGGCAGCAGGGCCGCGGGCAGTATCAAGGACCAGGCCAACTCCAGGACCCCGGCCAGTATGCAGGCCCGGGCCAGCTCGAGCGTCGCGGGCAGCATCAAGGACCCGGCCAGTACCAGGAGCCCGGGCAGTACCAGGATCCCGGACCGCATGAAGGATCCGGCCAGCTCCAGCGTCGCGGGCAGTATGAGGGGCCGGGTCCGTACCAGGAGCCCGGACGGTATGACGGCCCCGGTCAGCTCCAGCGCCGCGGGCAGTACGAAGGCCCCAGGCAGCTCCAGGGAACGGGACCGTTCCGCGAGTCTGCCCGCCGGACCGGCGGCTACCCCGCCCAGCCGGGCGAGCTCTCTGATCGGCCACGCGACCCGCGCCGCAGCCGGCCGAGCCCGGCCGCGGGCATTCCGGCCGAGCGCAAGCGCCGCTGGTGGCGCAGGAAGGGCGTGCTCGTCGGCGGCGTCCTCGTGATCGCGGTGATCGCGGCGGCGGCCGCGTTCGGCTATCCGAGGCTGCACAGCGGATCGTCCGACCCGGGCTGCAAGGCGTACGCGAGCACCGCGCTCCCGGCCTATAACACGGCCGTCGATCTCCTCAACGGCCAGGGATCGCAGAGCACGCTCGGCGCGGACATGACGACCGCGGTCACCGACCTCACGAGCGCGGCCCAGCAGGCGCGGTCCGCCCCGGCCAGATCCGCCCTCGGCGCGATGCTCAGCCAACTCAAGACCGTCCGGACGGACATCGTCTCCGGCTCGGTTCCGTCGGCCGTGGTCAAGACGCTCAACGCCGACTCCGCCACCGCCGACAGCGTCTGCTCCTAACCGCGCGCGACTCGATTGCCAAGACCGTACCCACGGGGTCCCCGCTGCCCATACTGTGGAAGCGTGGCAGCCAACTCCCCGGAACCGGCCCATGGAACCTGATCCGCTCCTTGACAGCCTGCGGAACGCAGTGGCCGCGATGCCCGACGACGTGCCGCTGCGCCTGCACCTGGCGGCGCTGCTGCTGCGCGGCGATCAGCGTGACGAGGCCGTGCGGCACCTCGGCGCGGTCTTGCAGCGCGATCCGGGGAACGCCGAGGCCCTGGCGATGCTCACGACCGGGCGGCCCGCCGCTGCCGGGCCCGCAGCAGGAACGGCGGGGTCGCCGTCGGCTCAGGCCGCCGATCTGCCTCCCGCCGCCCCGGCTGATCTTGATCTTTCTCCCGAACGGTCGCGGGGTGCCTCTCCCGACCCGAATTCCCCTAACAGCGCTTCCGGCGCTGCGGCCGGCGGCGGCGATGACCCGGCCGGGCCGGCCGCGCCGACCGGTGAGCCGTCCGAGGGCTATGACTGGTCGCAGGCCGAGGACGAGCTTCGGGACGTGCTCCCGACGATGTTCGTGGGCGAGCCGGCGGGGTCGGTCTCGGCCGGGCTCGACGAGGCGGGCGAGTATGACGCTGAGCACACCGGGCTGACGCTGGCCGACGTGGCCGGCCTGGACGAGGTCAAGAAGCGGCTCGAGGCCGCGTTCCTCGCCCCGATGCGCAACCCCGAGCTCCGCAAGCTCTACGGCAAGTCGCTCCGCGGCGGCCTGCTGCTCTACGGGCCGCCCGGCTGCGGGAAGACGTTCGTCGCCCGCGCGGTGGCGGGCGAGCTCGGCGCGCGGTTCATCACCGTCTCCTTCGCCGACCTGATCGACATGTTCGTGGGCCGCTCCGAGCGGAACATTCACGACCTGTTCGAGGTGGCGCGGCGGAACGCCCCCTGCGTGGTCTTCCTCGACGAGGTCGACGCGATCGGCCAGAAGCGGTCCCAGCTGCGGAACACGCCGATGCGCTCGGCCGTCAACCAGCTGCTGCTCGAGCTCGACGACGTGGCGTCGGATAACACCGGGGTGTTCCTGCTGGCGGCGACCAATCACCCGTGGGACGTCGACTCGGCGCTGCGGCGGCCCGGCCGGTTCGACCGGACGCTGCTGGTGCTGCCGCCGGACGGCCCGGCCCGCGAGGGCGTGTTCCGCTTCCACCTCAGGGACCGGCCCGTCGCCGGGATCGACCTGGCCCGGCTGTCGAAGCTGACAGACGGGTACTCGGGGGCCGACATCGCGCACGTGTGCGAGACCGCCGCCGAGCGGGCGCTCATGGACTCGGTGAGCCGAGGCGAGCCCCGGCTGATCGGGCAGGCGGACCTGGAAGGCTCGATTACCGAGGTTAAGCCGTCGCTAGGCACCTGGTTCGAGACAGCGAGGAATGTCGCGCTGTTCGCGAACGAGGGCGGCACGTACGATGATCTGGTGGCATACCTGCGCAAGCGACGGCTGATCTTACGGAAACCGGTGACTTGACGGAGCTGAGACAGGAGCTGGCGCGAGCCGCCACCATGCTCGACCTCGGGCGCTACGACGAGGCATCGACGCTCCTCGCGCGGCTCGTCTCAACCGAGCCCGACAGCGGCCGGGCCTGGTGCCTGTTCGCCCGCGCCCACCTCGGCGCGGACCGCTACGCCGAGGCGGTCGAGGCCGCCAACCGGGCTGCGGCGATCGAGCCGGGCGAGGAGTGGCCGCACCGGCTCGCATCCAACGCGCTCATGCACCTGGGCAACCACGCCGAGGCGCTGCGGGCGGCGTCGGAGTCCCGGCGGCTCGCCCCCGGTTACTGGCAGACCCACGTGTGCGTCGCCCAGGCGGCGCTGGCGGCCGGGCAGCCCGCCCTGGCCGCGACCGCCGCCGCCGAGGCCCGCAGGCTGGCCCCGAACGAGCCCGACGTGCACTTCCTGTCGGGCAAGGTCGCTCTCGCCCGGGGCGACCTGGTCTCCGCCCGGGGCCATCAGGAGCGCGCGCTCGCGCTCGACCCGGTGCACAGCGGGGCGATGAACGAGCTCGGCCGGATCAGGCTGCGGCGGCACGACACGATCGGCGCGATCAGGCACTTCATCAGCGCCGCGCGGACCACGCCGGGCGAGCACATCTACTCGCGCAACATCGACGTGGTCATCATCAGGTCGGTGTCGCGGCTGATCTACGTGTTCATACTGATCGCGCTGGTCATGCTCTGGATCCCGGCGGTCGCGCACGTGGACCGGCTGCCGCTCGCCCTCGGCTTCGCCGGGGTCGCGGTGGCGCTGATGGTGATCTCGGGCGTGATGGTCGCCCGGCTGCCGCGCGAGGCGCGGCACCTGGTCCGGCGGACGGTGCTCAGCCGCCGGGTCGCCACCGCCCTCGCGGTCGCCGTGGGCGGGGTCGCGATCGCGTTCGCGGCGGTCGCGTTCGTCCCGGCCGCCGAGCTCCCGCAGACGCTGCCGATCGCCATCATCATCACGATCGCCGCCAGGATCACCGCTACCGCCCGGCTCCGCTCCGGCGGGGCCGGCAAGAACGGCCCCGGCAGCCGGGACGACAGGAACCAGTGGCCGGGCCGCCGCACCAGCCCGACCCAGCCGTTCCCGCCCACCCGCCGCCGCTAGCCCACGGCTCGGCGCCGCCAGCCCACGGCAAGGGGCGGCCAGGCGCGGGTGAGTGCGGGTGAGTGCGGGTGAGTGCGGGTAGCGGGAACGGTCCGGGAGCCAGCGCAATCCGGGTCCGTGAGATGGGTCCTGCTCGCGGGAACCCGTTGGCCCTGATTTTGACGATGGCCGCCACATCGTGTGCCGTTAGGGGCGTCGCTCCGGCGTGCCGGGGGTCATTGTGTTCCGTAGGGGGCGCCCCGCGACCCGTACTCCCCACGCTGACGTCCGAAGGACTGTGAGCCTCAACCAAAGATGCCAATGGGACGCGTGTTGTCGACCCGAGCGGCTGCCCAGCCACCGGGTACTTCGCCGCCGGGGCTTGTCGGCGGTCGTGGCATGATGGGGCGGTGACGTGGACGGCGCCTGAGGTAACCAGGTACGACGGGCCGCTGCCGGTCGGCGAGCGGGCGACCCTGCAGGTCTTTCTCGACTGGCAGCGGGCGACGCTGCTGGTCAAGTGCGCGGGGCTGACCGGTGAGCAGCTCGCCCAGCGGACGCTGCCGCCGTCGGACCTGTCCCTGCTCGGGCTCGTCCGGCACCTGACCAACGTCGAGCGGGCCTGGTTCAGGCAGCGGTTCGCCGACGAGCAGGTCGAGGACGCGTACGGGATCCAGCTCGCCTTCTCCGAGACCGACCCGACCCGGGCCGCGGCCGACTACGCGCGGCTGACCGAGGAGATCAAGCTGGCCGACGCCGTCGCCGAGAACTCGCCGCTTGAGGCCGCCTTCGCCCACCGCGGCGAGGCGCTGACGCTGCGCTTCGTCTACGTGCACATGATCGAGGAGTACGCCCGCCACAACGGCCACGCCGACCTGCTGCGCGAGCGGATCGACGGCGCCACCGGCGAATAAGCGCATCAAGCGACCGACGCGCCGGGGCGGCCGTCCCGATAGCCTGCGGGACATGACGTCACCACGAGCGCTTGTATCGGCCTACTGGGCAGCGGCGGAAGCCAGAAACTGGGAGGCCTTCGGCCGCCTGCTCTCCGTCGACGTCGTGTACCAGGCGCCGATGTCGCGCGAGCGCGTCTCCGGCCGGGCGGCCTATCTCCGATTCAACGCCGAGGGGTTCACCGGCGACTGGCATCTGGCGGTTGAGCGGATCGTGGCCGACGAGGTCACCGCCGCGAGCTGGATCCAGATGACCGACGCGGGCGAGACGTACCCGGGCCTGACCTTCTTCGAGGTTGCCGACGGCCTGATCGTGAGCGTCACCGACTTCTGGCCCCAGGTGTACGAGCCTCCGGCCAGCCGAGAGCACCTGATCGAGCGGATCTGACCAGACCGGCTAGGTCGGGGAACCGGCCGCGGCGCCGGTCGGCCGGGCGTTGTCCCAGCGGGCCAGGGTGCGGTCCCAGTCGAGCGGGACGGTGTAGGCCTCGCCCTGGGCGAGCTCGCCCTCCCAGTCCTCGACCGGCACCCGCCACAGCACCTCGAACTCGATGCCGCTCGGGTCCTTGGCGTACAGCGACTTGGACAGCCGGTGGTCGCTCTCCCCCACCAGGGCGCCCGCGTCGACCAGCCGCTGCCTGGTCTCGACCAGCTCCGCCAGCGTGCCGACCTCCCACGCAAGGTGGTACAGCCCGACCGACGGACGGCCGTCGGCGTGCCCGGCGCCGATGTCGAACAGCCCGAGGTCGTGGTCGTTGGCCGATCCCGGCGCGCGCAGGAACGCGGCCTGGCCGGGGATCTGCATGCGGACCTCGAGGCCGAGCGTCCGCGTGTAGAAGTCGACCTCACGGTCGAGCCCGTTCACGTAGAGCACGGCGTGGTTGAGGCGGCGGACGGGCATGGTCCCCCCGCAGGCTCAGCGGTCGCGGTCGCGGGCGCGGATCGCCTTCATGCGGCGACGCTGGCCCTTGTCGAGGGCGAGGTAACCGCCGACGGGAATCGCGGCCGCGATGACGATGATCGCGATTGCTGCCCACGTTGGCAGAATGGCCAAGAGGATCAGCCCGAGAACGATCCCGGCGATCCCGACCTTCATGCTCGGTGTCATGATGACTCCATCCATCCGGGCTATCCGACCCAGCCACGTCCAGCTTAGCCGTTAACCGTGGAGGACCGACGTGCCGATCTCGTTGCCGGTCGACGATGAGGCCAACGAACTGCTGACGCGCAGCGCGCTCGCGCTGCTAATCGCGATGCTACTCGATCAGCAGATCCCGTTGGAACGGGCGTTCAGCGCGCCGCGTGATCTGTGGGCCCGGCTCGGGCACGAGCCGACCGCCGAGGACCTGGCCGACTACAACCCGGAGGAGCTGGCGGTGAAGTTCGGCGAGCGCCCGGCCCTGCACCGGTTCCCGAAGGCGATGGCGGCGCGGACCCAGGACCTGGCCCGGCTGATCGTCTCCGAGTACCACGGGGACCCGGCCGCGCTGTGGTCGACCGCGACCTCGGGGGCGGAACTGCTGCAGCGGGTGGGCGCGCTGCCGGGGTTCGGCGAGCAGAAGGCGAAGATCTTCGTGGCGCTGCTTGGCAAGCAGCTCGGCGTGCGGCCGCCCGGCTGGCGGGAGGCCGCTGGCACCTTTGGCGCGGAAGGGTCATTTCTGTCGGTAGCGGACATCGTCGACGACGAGTCGCTCGGCAAGGTCCGCTCGTACAAGCAGACCCTCAAGGCCGCCGCCAAGGCGAAGGCGGCCGGGTAGGCCGCCTTCGCCGTCTTGGTCAGAAGGCCAGCTGCCCGCGAGCGAGCCGTAGCCGGCGAGCACCGGAACGCGTAGCGGCGTGAATGTGCCCGGCGTGACCACGCCGACCGTGTAGTGAACCGCGCCCGACTTGCCCTGCGTCTGGATCACCCCGATCGCGGTGCCGCCGGCGCCGGGCCGTGTCAGGGGCGGGGCCCCGCAGCTCCGTCAATCGCTCCACATATCAAAGATGCCCCGGCGGCGGGAAGGTTGCCTGAGGCTGGGCGTGGATGTTGCCGGCCGGCTGGGCGTGGATGTTGCCGGCCGGCTAGGCGGGGATGACGAGGGCGGCGGCGGCGATCACGGCGGCGGCCGCCAGCACCCGGAGCAGGGAGGAGCCGGCGCCGGGGGTCGCGGCCGGGATCATCGCGAAGCCGGCCCCCAGCGCGAGCAGGCAGGCGCCGAGGGCCAGCACCTTGGCGTGGCGGCGGAGCACCAGGGCCGGGTCCGCCCCCGACTCGGCGATGTGGGTGATCAGCAGGTACCCGGTCAGGGCGGCGCCGAGCGCGGCGGTGTGCCAGGGCCGCGCGGAGTGCTGCACCTCGAGCCAGAGGACGGCCGCGACGGCGATCTCCTCCCAGGCGAGCGTGCGCAGCAGCACCAGGAAGTTCAGCCAGGCGCGCATGTAGCCCGACAGGAGGTACGCGTCCTCCGGCTCGGGGACGTCGGCCAGGGCGAGCCGCAGGCCGCCCGCGGTGACCGCGACGATCGCCACGACCAGCGCCACCGTCGGCCAGCCGCCGTGCCCGGGCGGCGCCGCCGACCAGGCCACGCAGGCGGCGCCGAGCAGCACGGCCGCCAGCCGCGGGCCCGCCAGGGAGAGCAGGCCGCCGCGCTGGGTGGCGGCGGGGGTGCGCGAGATAGTCATCGGCGGGTCACCAGGGGACGTCGGGTGTAGGGCGCGAGCGGGAGGTCGAGCGGGGTGACGCCGTCCCAGGCGACGACCGGGACGCCGAGCTCGCGCAGCGAGAAGCGGATCGCCTGCTGCTCGAGGGTCCAGATCCGGCGGGCGGCCTGGTCGGCGAAGGCGCGCCGCCGGGGCGGCTCGGTGTTCAGCACGTCGACCACGATCAGGGTGAAGCCGCGCTCGCGCATGTCGCGCAGCGTCTCCACGAAGCGGCCGTCGAGCAGCGGCGAGAACGCGACCACGAGCGCGCCCGGCGGCAGCGCCGCCCGCGGCAGCCGGTTGAAGCCGGCCCCGCGGGCGAAGCCGGTGTCGGACTGCAGCAGCGCGTCGACGATCCGGTAGAACTGGCGGCGGCCGAGGGACGGGGCCAGCCAGTGCGCGCCGCCCCACTGGTAGGTGATCACGCCGACTCGGTCTCGCGCGGCCAGGTAGGCGCGGGCGGCGCCGGACGCGCCGCGCAGCCCGAGGTCGAGCGCGGAGTGGCCGGGCTCGCCGACGTCCGAGGTCACGTCCACCAGCAGCACCACGTCCTGCGAGCGCTCGGCCGCGAACGTGTTCACCTGAAGGCGGCCCAGGCGGGTCGAGGCCGGCCAGTTGATCGCCCGCTGCCGGTCGCCGGGGACGAACTCGCGGACGCCGGTGAATTCGGTGCCGTCGCCCGGCACCCGGGCCCGGTGCTCCCCCAGCCGGTTCGGCAGCTTGGACAGCACGACCTCGGTGCGCTGCACGGCCGGCGACGGGTAGCAGTCGATGGCCGGGAGGACGAGCGCGACCCGGCCTTCGGCCAGCCGCCAGCGGTCATGGAGGGTGACGGTGGCGGTGCCGAGCTTCCGCTTGCCCCAGCGCTCGATCGCGAACGTGAACCGGGCGGCCTGGCCGTTGACGGCGGTGGCGCTGCCGGGCTCGATGCCGCGGCCGGGCTCGAGCGCCCAGCGGGCGTCGTAGCCTGCCTCGGTGACGGCGCCGGGCGCAGCGGCGCCAGACCGGGGAACGCCGGGCTCGGGGACGTCGGACACGATCAGGTCGACCGCGGCCGGCTCCCCCTCGTTGATCCGGGTCGCGGTGAGGCCGACCCGGACCGTGAGCCGTCCGGGAAGGCCGCCGCGGGTCGCGCGGCCCGCGCCAAGCAGCAGCAGCGCCGGGGCGGCGAGGCCGGCCAGCTCCGGGCGGCGGAAGAGCACCGCCAGCAGCAGCCCGCCCGCCGCCAGCGTCAGCAGGCGGCGGGCATGCCGCGACGGCCGCCACCGGACCTCGATCTCGTCCGCCCGGACCTGGGACGACGGTCCGAGGCCGGCCGGGGCGGAGGGCGAGCCCGGCGGCTCCGGAGGCGCCCCGGTCCGTTCGATATCAGCGATTGTGATCACCCGGCGACGGCGACGGCGCCGGCCCGAGCACCGCCCGGGCCGGAGCGGACGGTCGGATCGGTGCGCGGGGTGGGCACCCCCGCCAGCAGCCGCGCGATCACGTCGTCGGCCGAGACCTGGCGGACCCAGAGCTCGGGCCGGAGCGTGATCCGGTGCGCGAGGGCGGGGACGGCGACCTGCTTGATGTCGTCAGGGATCACGTAGTCGCGCTGGCGCAGCAGCGCCTGGCCGCGGGCGAGCTGGACCAGCGCGAGGCCGCCGCGGGGGCTGGCGCCGACCTGGATCTGCGGGTCCTTGCGGGTCGCGGTGACGATCGCGATCACGTAGTCGAGCAGGTCATCGCTGATCTCGACCCGTTCGAGGGACTCCCGCATCGCGAGCAGGCCGGCCGCGTCGGTGACCGGCGTGAGCGCGACCGCCTCCTGGGCCCGGTCGACCCGCCTGCGCAGCATGTCGGTCTCGTCGTCCCGCGTCAGGTAGCCGAGGCGCAGGCGCATGAGGAACCGGTCAAGCTGCGCCTCGGGCAGCTCGTAGGTGCCCTCGTACTCGATCGGGTTGTCGGTCGCGAGCACGACGAACGGCTGCGGGAGCAGCCGCGACTTCCCGTCCACGCTGACCTGGCCCTCGCCCATCGCCTCGAGCAGCGCCGCCTGGGTCTTGGGCGGGGTGCGGTTGATCTCGTCCGCCAGCAGCAGCTGGGTGAAGACCGGGCCGGGGCGGAAGACCATCTCCCCGTTGCGCTGGTCGTACAGCGGCGCGCCGACCACGTCCGACGGGAGCAGGTCGGGGGTGAACTGGATGCGGGCGAAGTCGAGGCCGAGCACGCTCGCGAACGACCGCGCGATCAGCGTCTTGCCCAGGCCGGGCAGGTCCTCGAGGAGCACGTGGCCGCCGGCCAGGATACCGATCAGGACCAGCTCGAGGGTCCGGCGGCGGCCGACCACGGCCTTGTCGAGCTCGTCGAGGATCGCGGCGGCCTGCCGCGCGGTCTCTTCCGGAGTCACAGCTGCTCCAATCGGGTGATCAGGCGGGCGAGGGTCTGGCGGGGGACGCCGTGTCGCTGCCTGGATCGTTCGTCGGCGTTGATGGCCTGCCCTGGATCGATCCAGGGCCAGAGGGACTCGTCGGCGCGGGTGCGGCAGAAGGCCCGGCGGGCCGCCTCCGGCTCGGTGTAGAGGTTGACGCCATGGCCCTCGGCCAGCCGGGCGGCGAGGATGTGCTCGAGGACCGGGCGCAGGTCCGACTCGTACAGCGGGCGGCTGCTGAGGCTGGTGGAGACGATGAACCGGCGCTGGCCGTAGCCGAAAATGGCCCGCGCCTGCTTCTTGTCCTTCGCCCGGCGGGAGGTCTGGGCGGCCGACCTGGGGAGGGCGGCCCTGAGCACCAGCAGGGCGAGCACGGCGGCCGCCGCCGCGACCACGACCACGCCCGGCCAGCCGGACACGGCGCCGCCGGCCAGGGCGGCGGCGGCGACACCGATCGCGGCGATGATCAGCTCGGGGGCGGCGGCGCGCCAGCGGCGGCCGGCTTCGCTGCCGGGGCTGGCGCTCATGCCCGTCCGCCCGGCTCGGCCTGGTCCTGCGGCTCGGCCTGGTCTTCCGGCGGCGCGGCGGCCGCCAGCTCGCGGGCGAGCTCGTCGAGGGCGGCGCCGGCGGCGGCCCGCTGGCCGTCGGCGACCGGGTGGGTGGAGAACCGCGCCTCGTAGAACAGCGCGGTCAGCCTGCTGGCGGCCGGGCCCCGGACGGTACCCGCCCCGACCGCCCGGGCGAGCAGCTCGTCCGGGGTGTCGGCGGCGGTGCGGCTGGTGCCTCGGTCGGCCAGGCTGCGCTCCATCGCCAGGTAGCAGGCGATGATCGCGGCCCGGGCGTCGCTGATCTCGGCCAGCGCGGCCCGCCCCGACTCGACCGCCTCCCGCAGGTCCTCGGTCCCCAGGTCCTCGATCACCAGCGGCGCGGCCGGGCGGCGGAGCCGGGAGGACCACCAGATGCTGATCACCACGGCCGCCACCAGCGCGACCACCAGGAGTCCGTAGAGGATGGGCAGCCACGGGACGTGCAGCGTCCAGCCGCCGGACGCGGGCGGCCTCGGCGGCGCCTTCAGCCTGCCCTTGGGCGCCGGGGGCGGCGTCGGCGGCTTTCCCCCGGTCAGGAAGTGCAGGTGCAGGTCGCTGATCAGGACCGCCGCGACCGCCACCATGCACCCGCCCAGCACCCACTTGAGCGTGAACCTGAGCGCGGCGGGCGGCTCGATGTCGGCCGGCCCGGGGTTGTAGGGCCGCCGCTCGGCCAGCCGGCTGGCGGCCGCGTCCCGGCGGAGGGTGACGATCAGCAGCGCGCCCAGGATGACCTCGAGCGCCAGGCCGATCGCGACCCCGTCCGCCTTCAGCGGCCCGTTCCAGCGCGGGGCGGAGACCTCGCCGCGCAGCCCCGCGACCACCAGGATGACCAGCAGCACCAGCGGAAGCAGGCGGGCGATCTGCTGCCTGGCTGTCATCGGGGGCGGCTCCTAGCCGGGGCGGGCGCTCACCCGTACTGGGTGATTCTGTGGCAAACCTTACCCGGCGGCGCCGACTACGGGATCAGCACGATCTTGCCCCGGATGTGCCCCTTGGCGAGCTGGGCGTAGGCGGTGCCGACCTCGGCCAGCGGGTAGGTCCGCGCGATCGGCAGTTCCAGTTCCTTGGCGGCGATGAGGCCGGCCAGCGTCTCCAGGGTCGCCGCGCTCGCGCCGGCCATGTTGCCGTCGGCCTTGACGCCGTACTTGGCCGGGGCGTCGAACCGGACGATCGTGTCGATGCGCTCCGGGCGCACGCCGAGGTCGTTCAGGGCCAGCTCCACGTAGTCGCCGCCCTGGGTGTCGAGGAACGCGTCGACCCCGGCCGGGGCCTCGGCCCTGATCCGGTCGGCGACGCCGTCGCCGTAGGCGACTCCGATCACGTCGTGGCGCTTGAGCCAGTCGTGGTTGGACGGGCCCGCCAGGCCGATCACGGTCGCGCCCGCCCGCCGGGCGAGCTGGACCGCGAGCGAGCCGACGCCGCCGGCCGCGCCGGAGACGACGACGGTGTCGCCCGGCTTGACGTCGACCGCGCGGACCATGGCCCAGGCGGTGAAGCCGACCACCGGGATCGCGCCCGCCACCTCCCAGGGCAGGCCGGACGGCCTCGGCGCGAGGTCGTCCTGCTCCGCGACCAGGTACTCGGCCTGGCTTGACCTGGTATCGACCCAGCCGATGACCTCGTCCCGCTCGGCGACGGCGGTCACCCCCGGCCCGAGCCGCTCGACCACGCCCGCGAAGTCGCTGCCCTGGCCGGACGGGAACGTGGCGGGCCAGCGCTCGTGCAGCGCGCCTTCGCGGATCTTCGCCTCGCCGGGGTTGATGCCCGCGGCCTTGACCCGGATGAGGACCTGGCCGGGACCCGCCTCGGGGATCGGGACGTCGCGGACGTCGAGCACAGCCACCGGGCCGTATTCGTCGAACCGTACCGCCTTCATCGTCGCCTCCGGGTCGTCGCCTCGACTGCCGTCCCTTGCTGCTGTCACTAACCCTAGCCAGCCGTCCGTTATGCCGGCCGGGCGCGTCGGTACGGCGAGTTCGGGGACGGTCGCGCCTGGTTTGCTCGGTGCGGGGGGCGCTGCACGACCTCGGTGTGCAGCAGACCGTGTCCGCCCATGAACTGCTCTCCCGCGCGCTGGCGGCGGCCCTGGAGACCCCGCACGCCGGGGAGATGCTGTCGGCGCTGGTCGGCAGCAGGGACACGTTCGCCGAGATCGAGGCGGGGCGGCCGCCGTCGGGAGGCCGCTGAGCGCGGTGCGCAGCGAGCGTCTCGGGCTGGTGCTGGGCTGGTCAGGGACGGGCAGTTTTCGCTCGGGCCGGCCGGGTGGAGCTCATGACCGAGGGCACACGCGTTCTATAAGGTCCTGCCAGGCTTGGGCGATTCGGCGTTCGACTTCGGGGGCGTCCGCTAGTTCGCCGGAGGAGAGATAGAGCAGAACGGGGCCGTCCAAGGCGGCGGCTAGCTGGGTGGCCAGCATGTCGAGGTCGACGGGGCCGAGGGGAAGCTGCGCGAGCAGGACGCGGATGTGGATCTGGGACATCGGGGCCCGGCGTCCGACTGGGATCGGCTGGCTGCAGTCGAGGGCGGCGCGGGCGATGTCACGGTGGCCGACCATGAAGCCGGCCCGGGCGCGGCCGTAGGCGATCAGCCGGTCGAGGGGGTCGGCGCCGGGCCCGAGGGGCGGCGGGCCGGACAGCACCTGCTGCTGGAAGGTCTTCTCGTCGTCGTCGAGCAGCGCCTGGAAGATGCCGGCCCGGGTGCCGAACCGGCGGAAGACGGTGCCCTTGCCCAGTCCGGCCCGTTCCGCCAGGCCGTCCATGGTCACCCGGTCGGGGTCCTGCTCGGCGAGCATCTGGCGGGCCGTGGTCAGCAGGTGCAGCCGGTTGCGGGCGGCGTCGGCGCGCTCGGCCGGCGGCGCTCCCCAGATGACGGGCTGATCCACCGGACCACTGTACCTGCGGAATACTAAGCGGGGTATAGTCCGTTTATGGCCGGTAGCCGCGCGGCGACACGCTGCTGCGGTGGACTCATTCTACGGGATCGGAAGGTGGAGACATTGCCTCTCACCGGGGAGTACGCACCCAGCGCGTTCGACATGGCCCGCAATCAGGTGGACCTCTACGAGCGCTCCGGCGGTACCGAGGGCACCGCGCATCCGACCGGCGAGCGCGTGATCGTGCTGACGTCGGTGGGCGCCAAGACCGGGAAGCTGCGCAAGACGCCGCTGATGCGGGTCGAGCACGACGGCGAGTACGCCGTGGTCGCGTCGCTCGGTGGCGCGCCCACGCACCCGGTCTGGTACTACAACCTGGTCGCGAACCCGCACGCGGAGCTTCAGGACGGCCCGGATAAGAATGACTACCAGGCCCGGGAGGTCCACGGCGAGGAGTACGACGCCTGGTTCGAGCGAGCGGTCGAGGCCTGGCCGGACTACGCCGAGTACCAGAAGAAGACCACGCGGGTGATGCCGATCTTCGTCCTCACGCCGCTCGCCGCCTAAGCGACGTTCGGCCGCAGGCGGGGTCAGTGGCAGGGACTGTCGGCTACGCCAGCGACAGGTAGCGCGGTCTGTCGGCTACGCCAGCGACATCGCCTTGTGGGGTCGATGGCGTAGCCGACAGGTGACGTTTGGGGTCGATGGCGTAGGCGACAGCCTCCGCACTGGGCGCGACCCTCGGTCGGGCCTGCCCGGCCGGCCGGACATTGACCCGGGCGCGGGCGGTCTAATCCGGCGCATTGCTGGGGAGGATGAGGCTGCGACTACGTAGGCTTTCAACACCCCCAGGAGGCCGGCATGCCGGAAATCGTCCGGGCTGCCCTGGTCCAGCAGGCGTGGGCCGGGGACAAGGACTCGATGATCGCGGCCGCGGCCGCGCATATCGCGACGGCGGCGTCCGCCGGAGCTCAGGTCGTGTGCCTGCAGGAGCTGTTCTACGGGCCGTACTTCTGCCAGGTGCAGGACGCGGACTACTACGGCTACACCGAGGCGATCCCGGACGGGCCGACCACCGCGCTCATGCAGGACCTCGCCCGGCAGCACCACATCGTGATCATCGCGCCGATGTACGAGGAGGAGCAGCCCGGGCTGTACTACAACACCGCCGCGGTCATCGACGCGGACGGGCGCTACCTGGGCAAGTACCGGAAGAATCACCTTCCGCAGGTCAAGGGGTTCTGGGAGAAGTTCTACTTCCGGCCGGGCAACCTCGGCTACCCGATCTTCGACACCGCCGTCGGGCGCATCGGGGTGTACATCTGCTACGACCGGCACTTCCCGGAGGGCTGGCGGGCGCTGGGGCTGGCCGGGGCGCGGATCGTGTTCAACCCCTCGGCGACTTCGCGCGGGCTCTCGTCTTACCTGTGGAACCTGGAGCAGCCCGCGGCCGCGGTCGCCAACGAGTACTACGTCGGCGCGATCAACCGGGTCGGGGTCGAGCCGCTGGGCGACAACGACTTCTACGGCCAGTCCTACTTCGTCGACCCGCGCGGACAGCTGGTCGGCTCGGCCGCCTCCGACAACGCCGACGAGGTGGTGGTGCGCGACCTCGACATGGACCGGCTGACCGAGGTCAGGGACCTGTGGCAGTTCTACCGGGACCGCCGTCCCGACTCGTACGAGAGCCTGGTCAACCCATAATGTCGCTGCTGATCAAGGGCGGCACGGTGGTGACCGCCGAGGGGACGCTGGACGCGGACGTGGTGGTCGAGGGCGAGAAGATCGCCGCTCTGCTCGCCCGCGGCGCCGCCACGATCGGGTCCGCGTACGACACCATCGACGCGACCGACATGTACGTGATCCCGGGCGGGATCGACGCGCACACGCACATGGAGATGCCGTTCGGCGGCACCTTCTCGGCCGACACGTTCGAGACCGGGACCAGGGCGGCCGCGCACGGCGGCACCACCGCCATCATCGACTTCGCGGTCCAGGCCAAGGGCACGTCGCTGCTCGCCGCGCTGGATAAGTGGCACTCGAAGGCGGACGGCAACTGCGCGATCGACTACGGCTTCCACATGATCGTCTCCGACGTGAACGACACGTCGCTGAAGGAGATGTCGGCCTGCATCGACGCCGGGGTGACCAGCTTCAAGATGTTCATGGCGTACCCGGGCGTGTTCTACGCGACCGACGGGGAGATCCTGCTCGGGATGCAGGAGGCGTCCCGCACCGGGGCCACGATCATGATGCACGCGGAGAACGGCATCGCGATCGACCAGCTGGTGGCGCAGGCGGTCGCGGCCGGGCGGACCGACCCGGTCCATCACGGGCTGACCAGGCCGCCGGAGCTCGAGGGCGAGGCCACCAGCCGGGCGATCACCCTGGCCCGGGTGGCCGACTGCCCGCTGTACATCGTGCACCTGTCGGCCGCGCAGGCGCTGACGGCGGTGGCGGCGGCCCGCGACGCCGGCCAGAACGTCTTCGCCGAGACCTGCCCGCAGTACCTGTACCTGTCGCTCGACGACCTGGCCAGGCCGGGCTTCGAGGGCGCCAAGTTCGTGGCCTCGCCGCCGCTGCGGACGCGGGACCACGCGGCCGCCCTCTGGCGCGGGCTGCGCACCAACGACCTGGCGGTCGTGTCGACCGACCACTGCCCGTTCTGCTTCAAGGAGCAGAAGGAGCTCGGCCGGGGCGACTTCTCCAAGATCCCGAACGGGATTCCCGGCGTCGAGCACCGGATGGACCTGCTGCACCAGGGGGTGGTGGCCGGGGAGATCACGCTGTCGCGCTGGGTGGAGACCTGCTCGACCACGCCCGCCCGGATGTTCGGCCTGTACCCGCGCAAGGGGGTCATCGCCCCGGGGGCCGACGCCGACATCGTCATCTACGACCCGGCCGCCCGGCAGACGCTGGGCGTCGCCACCCACCACATGAACGTGGACTACTCCGCCTACGAGGGGATGGAGATCACCGGCAAGGTCGCGGTCACCATCTCCCGCGGCCGCGTGATCGTGGCCGACGGGGAGTTCACCGGCGCGGACGGCCACGGCGCCTTCCTGTCCCGTGATCTCAATCAGTACCTCGTCTGAGCCGGCGGATTCTCCTGGAGGGGTTATGGAGTTTGGGGTGGTGCTGCAGCCTAATCCGCCTGCCAGCGGGGTGGTGGCGATGATGAAACGGGCCGAGGCGGCCGGGTTCGGGTACGGGTGGACGTTCGACTCGCACGTGCTCTGGCAGGAGACGTTCGTGCTCTTCCCGCAGATCCTGGCCGAGACCTCGTCGATGATCGTCGGGCCGATGGTGACCAACCCGGGGACGCGGGACTGGTCGGTCATCGCGTCGATGTTCGCCACCCTCAACGACGAGTGCGGCAACCGGACGATCTGCGGCATCGGCCGCGGCGACTCCGCCCGCCGCTACATCGGCCAGGCCCCGGTCACGCTGGCCACCCTGTCGGACGCGATGACGGTGATCAAGGGGCTGGCCGAGGGGCGCGAGGTCGAGCACCACGGCCAGCCGCTGCGGATCCCGTGGGTGCGCGACGGGTCGCTGCCGGTGTGGATGGCGGCCTACGGGCCGAAGGCGCTGCGGCTGGTCGGCGAGCAGGCCGACGGGTTCATCCTGCAGACGGCCGACCCCGACATCGCCCGCTGGACGTTCGGGTCGGTGCGGGCGGCGGCCGCCGCGGCCGGGCGGGACCCGGCGTCGATCACGCTGTGCGTGGCCGCGCCGGCCTACGTGGGTCCTGATCTGCAGCACCAGCGGGAACAGCTGCGCTGGTTCGGCGGCATGGTCGGCAACCACGTCGCCGACCTGGTCGCGCGGTACGGGGTCGACGGGCCGGTCCCCCGCGCGCTGACCGAGTACATCGCCGGGCGGCAGGCCTACGACTACTCGCATCACGGCCAGGCGGGCAACCCGTCGACCGACTTCGTGCCGGACGAGATCGTGGACCGGTTCTGCCTCCTCGGCCCGGCGTCTGCGCACATTGAGCGGCTGCGCGAGCTGGCCGCCCTCGGCGCCGACCAGTTCGCCCTGTACCTCATGCACGACGACGAGGAGGCCACCCTGGACGCCTACGGCGCCGAGATCATCCCGGCGCTGGCCGCGACCGGACGGCGGTAGCGGGCCTCAGGCCGGACGCGGCTCGCTCGACTCGCGGACGACGAGCCGGGTGGGCAGGATCAGCGGGCCCGCGAGCTCTCCGTCGATGAGGCTGACCAGCATTTTCGCCATCTCCGAGCCGAGCTGCCTGATCGGCTGGGCCACGGTGGTGAGCGGCGGGCTGGTGTAGCGGGCGATCAGGCTGTCATCGAAGCCGACCACGGCCACGTCGCCTGGCACCGAGCGGCCCGCCGCCTTGAGCACGCGCAGGGCGCCGGCCGCCATGCTGTCGGACGCGGCGAAGACCGCGTCGACGCCGGCCTCGGCCGCGAGCAGGCGGCTCATCGCCTCGGCCCCGCTGGCCTCGGTGAAGTCGCCGTGCTCGACCAGGCCGGGGCCGAGCCCGGCGACCGCCAGCGCGTCCTGGAAGCCGCGCAGCCGGGCCGCCCCGACGTAGGTGTCGAGCGCGCCGGTCAGGGTGGCGATCCGGCGGCGCCCGGTGCCGATGAGGTGCTCGGCGGCGAGGCGGGCGCCGCCGCGGTTGTCGGCGTCCACGTACCAGGCGGGCTCGGCGTTCAGCGGGCGCCCGCCGTAGACCACGGGCAGATCGAGCTTGCCGGCCAGGTGGTACAGCGGATCGTCGCCGTGCAGCCCCATCAGCATGATGCCGTCGGCGTGCCGGGACCGGAGCACGCGCTCGAGCCGGGCGCGGCCGGGCTCGGAGTCGGCCAGCGCCAGCGTCAGCAGCAGGTCGGTGCGCTCGAGGGCGGCGCTGACGCCGGCGATGATCTGCGCGTAGAACGGGTCCGCGAACAGCTCCGAGTCGTGGTGCGAGATGGCGAGCACGACCGCGCCGGACTGCCGGGTGGCCAGCGCCCTGGCGGTGGGGTTGGGCACGTAGCCGAGTTCCCGCACCGCACGCTCGACCGCCTCCCTGGCGGCCCGGCTGGCGTGCCCGGACTGGTTGATCGCCCGGGACGCGGCCGAGCGGGAGACCCCGGCCAGCCGAGCGACCTCGTCGAGCGTCGGGCGGCGTCTGGGCGGTGTCGTCATCGGTCCCTGGCTTCCGGTTCTGGTCGGGTCTCGAACATCGTACTGACCCGCGCCAACTCAGTGGAAGCGCTTCCAGTTTTGGTGCAGAAACCGCGTTTCGCGTATTGACAGGCAATGGCCCGGGAAGCAATATCTATCAGACTGGACATTGTGGAAGCGCTTCCACTGGAATCGCGACCACCCCGCCATCAGGAGCCAATGTGCAACGTCGTACCCTCCGGCGGCATCTCGCCTGTCTGAGCACACTCGTCCTGGGCAGCGCAGCCCTGGCACTCACGCCCGGCCTCGCCGCCGCGGCGACCCAGGCGCCCGCAGCCCACGCGCTCGCCTCGAACACCCGCTTCTACGTGCCGCCGCCGGCCCAGGGCTCGGTCCGGCAGATCCTCCAGCTGGTCAAGAGCGGCCAGCTGAAGAACGCCGGCCTGATCACCGCGATGGAGTCGGTGCCGTCCGCGGTCTGGCTCGACGGCGAGACCTCCGCCCAGGCGGCCCTGCCCGGCAACAAGGGCTCGCAGCAGGCCGACGCCGACGTCGCCCGGCAGGTTCGTCTCACGCTGGCCGCAGCCCGGCTGGAGAACGCCGTTCCGATCTTCGTCGCCTACAACATCCCCGGGCGCGACTGCTCCCAGTACTCGGCCGGCGGGGCGCCGACCGACGCCGCCTACGACGCCTGGATCGACGCCATCGGCGGCGCCCTCGGCAGCGCGAAGGCGGTCGTGCTCGAGGAGCCTGACGCGCTGGCGGACCTTCCGGGCTACTGCGGCGCCGCCTACGCGGCCGCGTTCCCCGGCATCACCAACACCACCCGGGTCGACGACGTGCACTACGCGGTCTCCACGCTGGAGGCGGACCCGAACATCAGCCTCTACCTCGACGGCGGGAACAGCGCCTGGCAGAACGTCGGCGGCATGGCCGAGACGCTGACCGCGGCCGACGTCCAGCAGTCGCAGGGCTTCTTCCTCAACGTCTCCAACTACCAGTACGACACCAACAGCGACTACTACGGCACCTGGGTGTCGGCGTGCATTGCCTACGCGACCGTGAACGAGGCCCAGACCCCGGCTGACGCGCTGGCGGCGGTGGCCACGTTCTCGGGAACCTCCGTTCCCACCGGCGCCTTCGCCGGCCCGGCCTATCCCCCGACGTCCCCGCCCGGCGGCTGCGCGACCCAGTACTGGAACGGCGGCGCGCCGGGAACCAACATCGCCACGCTGGCCGGCGCCTACACCGGCGTCGCGCTGAGCCCGTACGGCGTCTGGAGCGAGACCTCCGCGACCGCGGACCTCAACACCTCCGGCATCGACGCGAGCTACGCCAGCGCCCTGGCCGGCACGGTGCCGACCACGCACTTCGTCGTCGACACGAGCCGCAACGGCCTCGGCCCTGACAGCATGGCGAGCTACGCGGCCGCGCCCTACGACCAGCCCGCCAGCGTCACCAGCGGCCTCGCCAGCGGCAACTGGTGCAACCCGCCGAGCGCCGGCCTCGGGCTCAAGCCGACGGCCAACACCGGGGTGTCGCTGAGCTCGCTCGACAGCTACCTTCCGGGCAGCCCGCCGCTGCTCGACGCCTACCTGTGGGTCAAGACGCCGGGCCAGTCGGACGGGCAGTGCGATGCCGCGGGCGGCGTCCGCAGCTGGGATGACGCGGCCGACACGCCCTCCATCGCGGGCTGGCCGAGCAGCGCAAGCGCGGCCTTCCAGACCTTCGACCCGCTCTGGAGCGTGCAGACCAACTCGGTCCTCACCAACCCGGCCGCGGGTGCCTGGTTCTCGCAGCAGGCGCTCACCCTCGCCCAGAACGCGAGCCCGGCTCTGCTGCCCTGAGATAGCAAGCCGGGGGCGGGCGCGGATCGCGAGTCATTCGGCTCGCGATCCGCGCCCTCAGTTGCTTGACCCGCGTCACTTTGGCCCGTCTGGCCGCTCTCGCCGCGGAACTTGGTCGCGCAACGGCGAAGATCGAAAAGAACCTTGGCGTTTCCGGTGCTATAGTCCCGGAAACGCCATGGATTTCTAAAAATGATCTTGCCGCTCGCGGCCCAGAGACGCGCACGGTGTACGTGGGTTTTGCTTCATCCCCTGGGAGCGGGGTGGGAGCGGTGCGCCGCCACGGGTGGGGTGGGTTTTTGGCCCCCGCCACGCCACGCCACGCTGAGGGTTGTGGCTGGGCGGGTTGGGCGGAGCAACGGTCCGTTCGATAAAACGGTTTTGAATGTCAGGACTTGATGAAGGGGACGCCTTCCGCGCGGGGGCCGCGGACCTTGCCGACCAGGCCCGCCACGACCACGATCGTCACCACGTAGGGCGCGAGCAGCAGCAGGTTGGACTGGATGGGCACGTTGATGCTGGACAGGACCGACTGCAGCTGGGTGGTGAAGCCGAACAGCAGCGCCGCCCCGATCGCGCCGAACGGGGTGTAGCGGCCGAAGATCATCGCCGCCAGCGCGATGTAGCCCTCGCCCGAGGTCATGTCGGGCCCGAACGAGCCGACCGACCCGATCGTGAAGTAGGCGCCGCCGATGCCCGCGATCAGCCCGGCGATGATGACGTTGCGGTACCGGTAGGCCAGTACCCGGATGCCCACGGTGTCGGCCGCCACCGGGTGCTCGCCGACCGCCCGGGTGCGCAGGCCCCAGCGGGTCCTGGTGAGCCCGATCTGCACCCCGGCCAGCACGATGTAGGTGATGTAGAGGAAGACGGTGCCGTCGAACAGGACCGGGCCGATGATCGGGATGTCGCCAAGCAGCGGGATCTTGAGCTGGTTGAAGGTGTTCGGGTTGTTCAGCGTGTTGCTGTAGGTCCCGGTCAGCAGCGCGTTGTACAGGTAGCCGGTGAGCCCGAGCACCAGCGTGTTGAGCACGACGCCGAGCACGATCTGGTCGACCCGGTAGGCGATCGCGAACAGGGCCAGCAGGATGCCGACCAGCGACCCGGCCAGCGCGCCGCACAGCAGCCCCAGCCACAGCGACCCGGTCGCCGACGTGGCGATCGCCGCGCAGAACGCGCCGAGCAGCAGCTGGCCCTCGATCGCGATGTTGATCACGCCCGACCTGGAGCAGATCACGCCGGTCAGCGCGCCGAGCATGATCGGGATGGAGTCGCTCAGCGTGCCCGAGAGCAGGTTCACGATGTTGAACGGGATCGTCTGCCCGCCGCCGGCCCAGACCAGCAGCGCGATGATGAACAGGAACAGCACGACCCCGACGATGACCCGCCGCCAGACCCGCCCCAGGTGGATGGTGCCGAGCACGTCGAGCAGCCGGACCACGGCCAGCGCGATCGAGACCACTCCGCACACGTAGCAGGTGGCGGCGGCCGCGAGGGTCAGGTTCGGCACCGAGACCTTGGCGAACTCGGGGGTGAACGACAGCGTCGCGTCCCCGTGCGCGTGCAGGCCGAAGACCAGGATGTTGAGCAGCCCGAAGACCGCGTAGGTGATCGGGGCGGCGAACCGGCCGCCGAACCGGGCGGCGGCGTCGCCGGCCCGCGGGCCCGGTGGAAGCAGGACCGGCAAGCGCTCGGCCGAGGCTGGCGTCGTCACGAGTTCCACCCCTTGGACATCGTGGTGCTGACCCCGCCTGCTCGGGCCGCGCGGAGCCGGTACATGGCCCGGATCAGCGGCGGCGCGGCCACCAAGAGCACAATCAGCGCCTGGATGACCTGCACGATCTGGACCGGGGTGCCGGTCGAGACCTGCATGCCGGGCGAGCCCGCGTGCAGCGCGCCGAACAGCAGCCCGGCCGCGACCACGCCGCCCGGCCGGCCGAGCCCGAGCAGCGCCACCGTGATCGCGTCGATCCCGTAGGTGCCGTAGCTCTGCGGGTTGAGGGTGAAGTCGGTGCCGAGGATGACCGAGGCCGCGGCCAGCCCGGCCAGCCCGCCCGAGATCGTCATCACCAGCGTCCAGTTCCGTTCCACGTTCATTCCGGCGACCCGGGAGGCCCGGGTGTTGGCGCCGATGCTGCGGAACTCGAACCCGGTCGTCGTCCGGTTGAGCAGCCACCAGACCGCGAGCGCGGCCACCAGCGCGATCAGGAAGCCCGCGTTGATCCGCAGGTGGGTCCCGGCCAGCAGCGGCAGGTGGGCGTTGGACGTGATCGGCAGGGTGATCGCGTTCGACCCGCCGGGCGCTTCCATCAGCGAGTGCGAGGAGAGCAGATAGGCCAGGAAGTACAGCATCACGTAGTTGAGCATGATCGTGACGATGACCTCGTGCGCCCCGGTCCGCGCCTTGATCTCGCCCGCCAGCCAGCCGAGGGCGGCCCCGCCGACGAACGCGCCGACGCAGCAGACGACCACGTGCACGAAGAACGGCATGTTGTAGGCGTAGCCGAGCCACGCGGCCATGATCGCGCCGCCGATGAACTGGCTCTGCCCGCCGATGTTGAACAGGCCGGCCCGGTACGGCAGCGCGACCGCGAGCCCGGTCAGGATCAGCGGCGTCGCCTGGACGGCGGTCTCCGACAGCGGGTTGAACACGGCCGACAGGAACCCGTCGTGGATCGCGGCCGAGAACGACGCCTGCTGGAACAGCGCCGCGACCGTGTGCGGGTTGAACACCGATCCTTCGAACAGCGCCCAGTAGGTGCCGAACGCCGCGTCCCAGGCCGACCCGACCGCGTTGCCGGGGGCGGAGAAGAAGTGGCCCCACGCGGTGAGCACGGCGGAGTTGGTGAACGCGGTCAGCAGCCCGCCGAGGACGGTGGCCGTCACCAGCGCGAGCACCGTGATCGTGACCGTGTTCTCCTGGATCGCCAGCCGGATGATGTCCCCGAACGAGCGGTGGCTGCCCGGCTGCCCGTCCGGCTCCGCCTCGGGCGGCGGCGTCGCCGCGGGCTCGGTCGCGGGCGGCGGGGTGGTCATGACTCCTCCTGCGAGTCGGTGGCGTCCGTGTCGGCCGGGCCTTCTGGGGCTTCTGTTGTTTCTGGGGCTTCAGTGGTTTCTGGGGCGGCCGCGGTTGTCGCGCTGTCGGGTGCCGCGCTGTCCGGTGCCGCGCTGCCGTCCATTTCCGGCAGCGGGCCGAACTCGAGC
>DATCGA010000453.1:0-6521 GCA_036509215.1 Trebonia sp. | reverse complement strand
TGCGCGCCCAGGCCGAGTCCGCCGCCGAGGGCTAGGCGCCGCCCTTGTCGGATCAGCCGCCAGGACCGGCGCCAGGCCAGCCGGCCCCGGCGTCAGTGCAGCGGACCGTCGAGGCGGTCTGGCGGATCGAGTCGGCCCGGCTCATCGCCGCGCTGGCCCGGGTGACCGGCGATGTCGGGCTGGCCGAGGACCTGGCCCAGGACGCGCTGGTGGCGGCGCTCGAGCAATGGCCCGCGCAGGGCGTGCCCGACCACCCCGGCGGCTGGCTGACCGCGGTCGCGCGCCGTCGTTACGTCGACGGCGTGCGGCGCGCCGTCACCTTCGAGGGGAAGGCCGCCGAGCTGGCAAGGCTGGCGACGGAGACGAGGACGGAGAACCCGATGGACGAGATCGAGTTCGACACCCACGTCACCGACGACGTGCTCAAGCTGGTCTTCACCGCCTGCCACCCGGTGCTCTCCCGCGACGGCCGGGTGGCGCTGACCCTCAAGCTGGTCGGCGGCCTGTCGACCGAGCAGGTCGCGCGGGCGTTCCTGGTCCCGACCCCGACGATGGCGGCCAGGATCACCCGGGCGAAGAAGGCCCTTGCGGACGCCAAGGTCGGCTTCGAGATACCGGTCGGCCCCGAGCTCGCGCACCGCCTCGCCGATGTCCTCGAGGTCGTGTACCTGATCTTCAACGAGGGCTACGCGGCGACGTCGGGCCAGTCCTGGTACCGGGCGGAGCTCTGCGACGAGGCGATGCGCCTGGGCCGCATGCTGAGCGCACTAGCACCGGAAGAGCCGGAGGCGCACGGGCTGGTCGCGCTGATGGAGATCCAGGCGTCCCGCATCCCCGCCCGCGCCGGACCGGGCGGCGAGCCGGTCACGCTGCTCGACCAGGACCGCGGCCGCTGGAACCGGCTGCTGATCACCCACGGCCTGGCCGCCCTGGCCAAGGCGGCCGCGTGCGCCGGCCAGCGGGGCCGAGCCGAAGGCCCGTACGTCCTCCAGGCCGAGCTGGCCGCCTGCCACGCCCGGGCGGGCACCGCCGCCGACACCGACTGGCCCCGCATCGTCGCGCTCTACGAGACCCTCGGCGCGCTCACCCCGTCCCCGGTCATCGAGCTCAACCGCGCCGTCGCCGTCGCCATGGCCGACGGCGCCAACGGCCCGGCCCAGGCCCTGGCCATCGTCGATTCCCTGGCAGGCGACCCCGCGCTGCGCGGCTACCACCTGCTCCCGGCGGTCCGGGCCGACTTGCTCGCCCGCCTCGGCCGGGCCGAGGCGGCGAGCAGGGAATTCGAGCGCGCGGCCGCGCTCACCGCCAACGACAGCGAGCGCGCCCACCTGCTGCGCCGAGCCGCCGCCGCCGAGGCAGACGCAGGGAACGCGTTACCGCTTCCAGTTGTACGGCGTCGTGGTCGACACCTTGACCAGGCCGGACCGCTCGAGGATCGGGCGCGAGAACTCGGTCGAGTCGCTGTTGATGTACTTCTTCCCCATCCGCAGCGCCGACCGCGCCCGCTCGGCCGTCAGCGCCCGGTAAATACCGCGGCCGCGCCACTCCGGCCGGGTCGCGCCGCCCCAGATGCCGGCGAAGTCGGTCTCCGGCACCGGGTCGATCCGACCGGCGCTGATGACCGCCGCGCCCGCCTCGGCCACCCACAGCTCGAGCTCGTCGCCGCGGGCCAGCCGCCGCAGCGCGCCGTCCACCATTTCGTCGCCGCCGTGCCCGTTGCCGAAGACCTCGTCCTGCATCTCGACCATCGCCCGGATGTCGGCCTCCTCGGTGACCCGCCGCAGCGTCACCCCGGAAGGCAGCGCGACGTCCACCGCCAGCGCCTGCGCGTCGCCGACCATGATCGACTCAGGATCGTCGGGCGTGAACCCGTGCGCGAGCAGCGCCTCGTGCAGGCCCGGGGCGTGGTCGTGGCCCCGGGTCTTCCACTCGACCCGGCTGATCGACGGTTCGGCCGCAAAGTGCGCGAGCGCCTCGGGGACCATCCGCCTGATCGCGTCGGCATCCGCCCCGCCCAGGTCCTGGTAGGTGATGAACCCGCGCCCGCCGGGGAAGGTCACCAGCCGCAGCGGTCCCAGCCGGGTAACGGAGAGCGCGCCCGGGGTCTCGGCGTCGGTGCGAAGCTGGCTGTCGTAGGCCGCCAGCAGGCCGGCAGAATCAATCACGCCGACAACCTTGCAGCGTCCAGCCCCGCAGCGGCAACCCGTTTTCTCCGGTCAGCGCGCCTCGCCCCCGGTCTCGAAGATCGGCCAGCCGATCTCCGTCCGCCACGACGCCGCGTCCAGGGTGTGCTGACGGCTGACCGGGTAGAACTCGCGGATCGGCCCGGCCACCGCCAGCGCGTGCCGGGTGACGTAGCTGGCGAGCGCCCCGTAGGCCCGGTCCACGCCGGCGTCCGGCCCTTCGTGGGTCACCACCGCGAGCTCGACCGGCGGCAACTCAACCGCCCGCACCCGGCCGAGTTCCCGCACGTCCCCGCTGACCGGCAGGTAGACCGTGGCCTCACCCCGCTCGTCGGCGAACAGCCCGTCCGCGTAGACGCCGCCCGCGGCCCCCGCCAGCGCGAGCCCCTGCGCCGACACGGTGCCGTAGAGCTCGCCAAGCGCGCCCTGGTACCAGGGCCCGACCTGCGCGGTCTCGACCTCCTGGGTGATCGCGGCGACGCGCATCGCGGGCACCCGGCGGTGCTCGACCGGCCATTCGGTGGCCGGGTGATCGAGCAGATCGCGGAGCGAGGCCACCGCCGCCTGGGTCTTGCCCAGCTCCTCCTCGAGCCGCTGGAGGTGGCGCGAGATCAGCGCGTTCCTGGCGGCGGGATCGGACGCGCTGATGACCCGGCGGACATCCTCGACCGGCATGCCGAGGTCGCGGAAGCGGTGGATGACCTGCGCGGTCGGGATCTGCTCAACCGAGTAGCGGCGGTAGCCGGACCCCTCGTC
Organism: Trebonia sp.; assembly: GCA_036509215.1. Lineage (GTDB taxonomy): Bacteria > Actinomycetota > Actinomycetes > Streptosporangiales > Streptosporangiaceae > Trebonia. The sequence goes on along the minus strand of DATCGA010000453.1, from coordinate 3,582 downwards.
GATCTGCAGCGGCTCGAGCACGCCCTCCTGGTGGTAATACCGCAGCGTCTTTACGCTCAGGTGCGTGGCACGCGAGAAGTCCCCGATCGACAGCAGGCTGGCTGGCATGAGCTCATTCTGGACCCTCCCCTGACGGGAGAGTCAAAGCAAAGATCCAAATCGTCTTATCGAACGGACCGTTGCTTCCCGCCCCTCGTCCGGCCGGACCTAGCCCCGGGGCAGCCGTCCCACTTACTTGAAGATGGCCAGGTCAACGGCGGCCGCAAGCGCCCGGGAGCCGGAGTCGCCGGGATGCACCCCATCCCCTGAGTCGAAGGCAGCGGCGAGCCGACTCCGATCGTCCGGGTCGGCCAGCGCAGCCGCGAAGTCCACCGTCGGCCAGTCGGTCTGCCCGGTCACGGCGTCGTTCACGGCCCGCCGGACGGCCTCGTTCCCGTCGGCCAGGAACGCGTCCATCGAGCTGCCGCCGAACGGGCTGATGGTGCCGAGCACCGGCTGCAGGCCGGCTCCAACCGCCCGCCGGGCCAGCGCCCGCAGCCCCTCGATGATCTCGTCCGCCGCCGGGCGCTGCTGGCCGAGCATCGACGGCAGCGCGATGTCGTTGGTCCCGGCCAGGATCAGCACGTGGCTGGCCTCGGCCACGCCGAGCACGTCGCGATCGAACCGGTCCGTCATCGACGGCCCGACGACCGGTCGCAGCAGCCGGTTCCCGCCGATCCCGGCGTTCAGTACGACGGCGCCGTCGATGCCCGCGGCGTGAAGCCGACGCTGCAGGTGATCGGGGTAGCGCTGGTCGAGATCGGCCGTGGTGCCGTCGCCCCGCGTGATCGAGTCGCCCAGCGCGACGATGACCGGGCCCGAGGCCGGACGGTCGACCAGCATCCGGGCGATCCAGTAGAGCGCCGTGAAGCGCTCCGCGTCGGCCAGCCGACGCCGACCGAGCTGGTCGCCGACGCCGACCGAGCTGGTCGCCGGGGCCGACCTCGCCGGTCTGCTGGGCCGAGGGCAGGAACGTGGCCGCCTCCGTGCTACCGGAGACGAAGCAGTCGACCACCAGTTCCCCGCCCGCCGTCGCCGGGAGCGGGATCGGATCGCTGACCGCGGTCGCCCCGACCGGGATCTCCCACTTCCCGGCGCCCCGGTACAGCGCCGGCGTTGTCGAAAGCAGGCCGCCGTTGCTCACCATGACCGCGTCGATGACCAGCGGCTCGCGCCCGAACTGGTTGCTGAGCACCAGCCGCGCCTGGTTGCCCCCGCGCCCCAGCCGGACTCGCTGGCGGACCGTTTGCCCGGCGAATCGCCGTGGCGGCGGGAAGAACGGCAGCGCGTCATCGGCGGACGCCAGCGCGCTCAAATAGGCGGTGGTCCAGGTACCGGTCACCGCTTCGTCGCCGCGCGCGGCAGTCATGGCGTCACCTCCGCGAGCCGCTCGCCGGGAACCCACGACCGCGGCGCGTCCGCCGCCAGCGCCTCGGTCGCGCACGCGTGCAGCAGCGCCCGCTGCTCCGGCGCGAGCGCGGCCAGCGCGCCCGGCTCGGCCGCGTCCATCAGCCGCTCGACCCGGCGCAGCAGCCGCCGCCCGCTGGTGGTGAGGGCGAGCATCTGGCGACGGCGGTCGCGCTGGTCGCGTTCCCTGGTGATCAGGCCCGCCTGCTGCGGCCCGTCGACGAACGCCACGATGTCGCCGCCGTCGATGCCGAGCCGGGCGGCGATGTCCTTCTGGCACGCCCGGCCGAACTCATCCAGGCAGCACAAGATCGCGTGCTGATGCTGGCTCAGCCCGACCGCCGCCAACTGCGCGGCGCACTGCTGCCGGGCCAGCGCGGCCAGCTGATCGGTATTGCCATCTAGTAACACAGATACTTGCTGGTAGATGAGGGACTCGAAGTGGTGGCACCCGTCGGGCGGCGAGTCCCGGTGGTGGGAGAGGACGTGCTCGAGGTGCTCGCGGGCGGCGTTCATCTGTTCGGCCTGAAGCCGCAGGGCCTCGATGCGCTCCTGGACGATCTGCGCCCAGCCTCGAGTGGCGGCCGGGCCGGCCAGAATCTCGCCGATCTCGTCCAGGCTCATCTGCCCCACGCGCTGCCAGTGCCCGATGATGGCCAGCCGTCGGATGTCGGCGGGCGAGTACCAGCGACGCCCGGCCCGCCGGGCTGACGGCCACACGAGGCCGCGCCCCTCGTAGTAGCGGATGGCCGAGGCGCGCAGCCCCAGCCGGCGCGCGACCTCATCAATGGGAACCAAGCCCGCCACGCCTGCCGCCGAACCCTGGGCGTCCGTCTCCGGCACACTGTCCATCACGTTCCTTCCTCCATCACGCTCGGTCGAGGCCCCTTGCGATCCCCTGGGGTCAGGGCAAGCCTTCCACTCGGCCGACTTGAGTTCAAGCCGGCTTTAACTTGCAGGATGGCAGCATGCCCCGGCAACTGTTCATCGACCTCAGCCCGCTGCGCCGCTCCCGCGACCTGCGGGCGCTGCTCAGTGGCCAAGTCGTCTCCGTGCTCGGCACCCAGATGGCCGCCGTGGCCGTGCCCTACCAGGTGTACCGGCTGACCGGCTCGTCGCTGGATGTGGGGCTGGTCTCGCTCGCCGCGCTCGGTCCGCTGCTGGCCGGGTCGCTCCTCGGCGGCTCGATCGTCGACGCCGTCGACCGTCGCCGCCTGCTGATCGTCGTCTCCGTCGTCTCGGCCGCAGTCACCGCCGGGCTGGCCGTCAACGCGTCGTCGAGGCCGTCGCTGTGGCCGATCTTCCTCTGCTCGCCACTCGCGGCCGGGCTCGGGACCTTCGAGGACTCGGCCCTGGGCGCCGTCGTGCCCAACCTCGTCCGCCGCCGCGACGTGCCCGCGGTCAGCGCCATGTTCCAGGCCCTGTTCCAGTTCGGCCTGGTGGTCGGCCCCGCGCTGGCCGGCCTGCTGCTGGCCGGGACCGGGATCCGCTTCGTCTACTGGATCGACTCCGCCACCTTCGCCGCTGCCGCCGCCGCCGCGCTGGCGATCGCCCCGCAGCCGCCGGCCGGCGGCGGGCAGCCGCCCGGCCTTCGGTCCGTCCTCGACGGCCTCCGCTTCGTCCGCGGTCGGAGAACCATCCAGGGCGCGTTCGCGATCGACCTCAACGCCACGATCTTCGGCCTGCCCCGCGCCCTGTTCCCCGCCCTGGCCGCCACCGTCTTCGGCGGCGGCCCGGCCACGCTCGGCCTGCTCTACGCCGCCCCCGGCGCGGGCGCCCTGGCCGGCGCGCTGACCACCGGCTGGGTCGGCCGAGTCCGCCGCCAGGGCCGCGCCGTCATCATCGCGGTGATCGTGTGGGGGGCCGCCATCACCGCCTTCGGCCTGACCGGGTGGCTCCCGGCCGAGCTGGCGCTCCCGGCCGCGCTGGCGTTGCTGGCCGTGGCCGGCTGGGCCGACGTGATCTCGGCCGTGTTCCGCACCACGATCGTCCAGCTGTCAGTCCCCGACGCCCTCCGCGGCCGCCTGACCGGCCTGCAGATCTCCGTCGTGACCGGCGGCCCGCTGCTCGGCGACGTCGAGCAGCGGGCGCGGTCGCGGCCGCCTTCGGCGACACCGCCTCGGTCGTCTCCGGCGG
>DATCGA010000452.1:0-3695 GCA_036509215.1 Trebonia sp. | reverse complement strand
AACGTCCGCGAGCGAGCCATCGAACCCGCCATCGCCCGCGTCGCCGACCTGCTCAGCTGACCGCTGCGCCGGCGTCGGGCAGCGCCGCGCGGAGCTCCCGGCGGGAGCTGATCCCGAGCTTTCCGAACACCTTGCTCAGGTGCCACTCCACCGTGCGCGGGCTGAGGAACAGCTGGGCCCCGATCTCCGGGTTCGTCTGGCCGCCGGCCGCCAGGCGCGCGACCTGCACCTCCTGCGGGGTCAGCTCGTCGAGCGTCTCGACCGTGCGCTTACGCACTGTCTCGCCGGTGGCCAGCAGCTCGTGGCGGGCACGCTCGGCGAACGCTTCCATGCCCATGTCCGAGAGCATCGCGTAAGCGGCTCGCAGCTGCTCGCGAGCGTCGTCGCGACGGTGCTCGCGCCGCAGCCATTCGCCGTACAGGAGGTGCGCGCGGGCCAGCGTGGCAAGGGTTTTAATGTGCGACAGCCGTTCGATCGCTTCCCGGTAGAGCCGCTCGGCGATGCCCCCCTCGGCCAGCATCGCCGCCACCCGCGCGTGGGTCCCGAGCGCCCAGTCCGTGCCGGCGGCCTGCGTGATCTCCGCGAGCTGGGCGAGCGGACCGGTCGCGCGCTCCGGCTGGCCGCTGCGCGCGGCGGCCTCGATCAGCTCCGCCAGCAGCCAGATCGACGGCCCCAGCCCGCGCGCGGCCCCGGCGGCCCGCTCGGCCGCGGCCAGGGCGTCCTCGTACCGGCCGAGCCCGTTATAGCGGATCGCGCTGCCCCAGTCGTTGGCGACCAGCCAGAGCCCCTCGCCGCGCCGCAGCACATCCTCCCGGCGCGCCTCGATGAGGGCCAGCGCCTCGGCGTCCCGTCCCCGCCAGTTCGCCAGCACGATCGAGGTGCGCAGCGTCAGGTGACTGCCAGTGGCCTCGACGACGGCGTCCGACTCGGCGGCCAGCGACATAGCCGCCCCGGTCCTGCCGGAGAACAGCTCGACGAGCACGCGGTCGGTGAGCGCGACGGGCAGCGCGGAGAACGCGCCGGCGCGGCGCGCGACATCGAGATGGCGCGCGGTGAGTTCGTCCCACGCCGCATCATCGGCCAGCGCCCGGGCGGTGCGGCAGGCCAGCCACAGCCAGCGCAGCTCGTCCTCCTCCGAGAGCGGCTCGTCCCGGAACGCGCGCAGCGCGACCTTCAACGCCGGCGCCCCAGCGACGTAGCCCTCGCGGGTGAGGAGGGCGAGCCCGTCCAGCAGCAGATCGCAGGGGCGCGTCGAGGGCTCCCAGTCGGCGGCCAGAACGGCCGCGGCGACCTCGCCCGCATCGCCGCCCCGCACTAGGCGGTCGGCGGAGAGCGCAGCCGCGAACGCCTCGAGGTATGTCTCGCGGGCGAGCCTCGGATCCAGCGGCTCGAGCCGCCTGGCCGCCTCGAGCAGCAGGGGGGGAGCGTCGCGGCCGCGCGTCATCGCGAACGTGATCTGGGCGTGCAGCAGCTGCGCGCGGGCTCGCTCGTACTCGTCCAGCGGCCCCGCCTGCGCCATCGCCAGCAGCCGGAGCGCCGCATCGGGCGCGCCAGCCTGGTGCTTGCCCTGCGCGGCGAGGAGCGCACGCTGCGCCCGCCGCCTCAGATCGGGCGTCAGCTCGGCGGCGCGCTCGTGAAATGCCGCCCCCGCAGCCAGGCCGCCGCGCGCCCGCGCCCGCCCAGCAGAGCGCTCCAGCATGGCGGCGACGTCCTCGTCGAGCCCGGCTACCGCCTGAGCGCAGTGCCAGGCGCGGCGATCCGGATCGGCGTCGGCATCGGTGGCCTCGGCGAGCGCGTGGTGCACGCGCCGGCGCTCTTCCGGCGTGCCAGCGCGGTAGACCGCCGAACGCACGAGCGGATGACTGAACCGCACCTGCGCGCCGAAAACAACTAGTCCGGCGGCGGCCGCCGAAGCGGCCGCGTCCGGCGCGATGCCGAGCCCGGCGGCCGCCCGCAACACCAGCACCGGATCCCCGGCCGGCTCAGCCGCCGCGACGAGAAGCAAGAGCCGCGTCGGCGGCGGGAGCGGGGCCAGCCGCTCCCGGTAGCTCTGCTCGATCCGCCCCGGCACCGCCGGGCCGCCGGACAGGCCGAACCCCCCCGCGAGCTCGGCGGGCGTCCGGCCACGTGCCAGCTCAAGCAGCGCCAGCGGGTTGCCGTGCGTCTCGGCCACAATCCGATCACGCACCTGCTCATCGAGCGGGCCGGCGAGCACTGTCCCGAGCAGCTGCTGCGCATCACTGTCGTCTAGCCCGCCCACGGCGAGTTCCGGCAGGCCCGCGAGATGCCGCCCGGCGCCCGGCTCGCGCACCGCGAAGACCAGCCCGACCGACTCCGCACCGAGACGGCGCGCGACGAAGGCCAGCGCCTGCGCGGAAGCGGCGTCGAGCCACTGCGCGTCGTCCATGATGCAGACGAGCGGCCGCTTTTCCGCAATGTCCGACAGCAGACTCAGCACCGCCAGGCCGACGAGGAACCGGTCCGGCGCGCCGCCGTCACGCAAGCCGAACGCAGTGCCAAGCGCACCGCGCTGCGGGCCGGGCAGCCGCTCCAGGCGATCCAGGAACGGCAGGCACAGCTGCTGCAATCCCGCGTACGCGAGCTCCATCTCCGACTCGACGCCGACCGCCCGGGCAATGCCGCACCCGGACGCACGCTGCGCCAGATACTCCAGCAGCGCGCTCTTGCCGATCCCGGCCTCGCCGCGCACCACCAGCGCCCGGCTCGGACCCGCGCGCACACTCGCCACCAGCTGATCCAGCGCCGCGCACTCGCTGCGCCGGCTAAGCAGCCGCCGCGCTGGAACAGGAGCCGACATTGCCACCAACCGAGCCTCGCCCGCCGGGCCCAGGAACGGCGCCTCACGCTGGCAACCCCGGCGACGTGGACCCGTGACCCCCGGGATCGGGCACCCCGGGGGGTCTACACCAGGGACTTTACCGGGCGCGACGGGCAGCGGCGGAGACCACCCTTGGTGTCATCACCAGTACTGAGGACCCACCGGGGTCTGGATGGAGAGGTTCCATGCCGTTTGTCACCGTCGGGACTGAAAACAGCGCCGATATCGAGATCTATTACGAGGACCACGGCGCCGGCCAGCCAGTGGTGCTGATCCACGGCTACCCGCTCAGCGGCCGCGGCTGGGACAAGCAGGTCCCGGTGCTGCTGGACGCGGGGTACCGGGTCATCACCTACGACCGGCGCGGGTTCGGCAAGTCCAGCCAGCCGGCGTCGGGGTATGACTACGACACGTTCGCCGCCGACCTCAACACGCTCCTTGAGTACCTGGACCTGCGCGACGCGGTCCTGGCCGGGCACTCGATGGGCACCGGGGAGGTCACCCGGTACCTGGGCCGCTACGGCTCCGGGCGGGTGGCCAAGGGCGTGCTCGTCGCCCCGATCCCGCCGTACCTGCTGCAGGCCGGCGACAACCCTGACGGGGTACCCCAGAGCGTGTTCGACGGGTTCGCCCAGGCCGCCCGGGCCGATACCCCGGCCTGGATGAAGGGGTTCCTGGACAACTTCTACAACACCGCCGCCCTGCGCGGCACCCTGGTCAGCGACCAGGCATTCACCGCCAGCTGGAACCTGGCCGTCACCGCCTCGGCCACCGCCGCGGTGGCCTGCATCGCCACCTGGACCACTGACTTCCGCGACGACCTGCCCAAGATCGACGTCCCCATCCTGGTCATCCA
>DATCGA010000451.1:0-7167 GCA_036509215.1 Trebonia sp. | reverse complement strand
CCGCCTTGACCAGCGAGTCGTACACGTCCCAGGGGAACTCCGCGGTCCGGTCGATCTCCGCCGCCCGGGGCGCGATCTTGTCGTCCGCGAGCGCGCGGACCGCTTCCCGCAGCGCCTGGTGCTCTTCTGAGAGGTCGAAGGTGCTCATGCCACGATGCTAACGCCGGCCGAATGCAGACGCCCGCCCCGCATCTCGACACGCGGGGCGGGCGTCTGCATACCTGGCTGGGAACGCTAGGCCGCCTGCTGTTCGCTGGCGGCCGGGCCGGTCAGCCGAGGCATCGTGGCTGCGTGGGCCGGCTGATGCCCGGCATTCTCGACCGACTCCCGCGGCGCGGGCACCGAGCCCTTCGGGGCAGCGTGCTTGCCGCTGGACTTGTACAGACCTAGCGAACGGAACGGACGGCTCTTAGACACAGAAAAAGCCATATTGAACAACCCCCTTGACCCCGATAGCACAGCGCCCCCGACCCCCGCCGGACACTTGCAGCCAGTCCCGTCCCAGCTGCCTGCGCTGGATCCAGAATGCACCTCGGATGCACGCGCGAAACACCCCCCGAGCCTCACTGTGCCCAAACCGATACCGAACGTTAGCGAGCCTCGAGATTGGCGCGGAGAGCTGCGCCCTTCGCCTGCGCCTGCGCGGCCAGGCGGGCCTGAAAATCGACCATCCGCGCGCGGAGCGCGTCGTCTGCGGCCGCCAGGATCCGTACCGCGAGCAGGCCCGCGTTGCGGGCGCCGCCGACCGCTACCGTCGCCACCGGGATGCCGGCCGGCATCTGCACGATCGACAGCAGCGAGTCGAGGCCGTCCAGGTACTTGAGCGGCACCGGGACCCCGATCACCGGCAGCGGCGTCATCGCGGCGAGCATGCCCGGCAGGTGCGCGGCCCCGCCCGCGCCCGCGATGATCACCCGGATACCGCGGTCGGCGGCATCCGCGCCGTAGGCGATCATCTCCCGCGGCATCCGGTGGGCCGACACCACGTCGGCCTCGTAGGCCACCTGGAATTCGTCAAGCGCCTCGGCCGCAGCCTTCATCACAGGCCAGTCCGAGTCGGAGCCCATCACCACGCCGACCAGCGGCGAATCACTCTGCACGGCCCTTAGCGTAACCGCTCGGGCGGTGTCCGCCCGCTACCGGTGGCCGTTCACCAGGACGTGGTAGACGCTCTCCTGATACTGGCCGTCGCCGTTCGGCGGCAGCTGGGTGAACCAGATCAGCAGGTAGCGCGAGGAGGCCGGGTGGCGCAGCGTGAGCCGGACCGTGCCGCCGGTGTTGTCGGCCGTCGCCACCACCTTGAAATCCTGCGGGCTGGAGCCGTCGCCGACCCTCAGCTGCAGGTTCACGCCCTGGTAGTGGGTGAGGTCGAGGCGCACGCTGGTGATGGTGGACTGGTGGTCGAGGGTGAGCAGCAGGCCGGTCCCGGACTTGAGCATCCCGAACTTCGCGGTCGCGTACCAGTCGGTCGACCAGGGCAGCGGCGGGTTGCTGGCGAGCACGTAGGCGGTGCCGGACGGGTTGTCGCCGTCGCCCGGGCCCCCCGGGCCGAACGCCTCCGCCGCCGAGAGCGGCAGGAGCGTGACCGGCTGGCTGACGTGCGGGCGCTTGCTCGGGCTCGGCTTGGCCGTCGCCGACGGCGAGGCGGTGGGCTTGGCCGCTGGCTTGGAGTCGGCTGCCGCCGAGCTCGCCGACGTGGCGGACTTGGCCGCCTTGGCCGACGCGCTCGCCTGCGCCGCCGTCGAGTCGGCCGCGTTCTTGGACGTGGTCGACCCGGACGCCAGCCGGACGCCGAGCACGCCCGCGATCACCAGCACCGCCACGGCCGCGACGCCTGCCAGCAGACGACGCCGCCCGCGCCAGGCGGGTGAGCCAGGGCCCGCCGCCGCCGCGGCGGCCTGCGGGCGGGCGCTCCCGGCCGGCGCCCCCAGCCCGCCCCCAGCGCCGCCGGCGGCGGGCTGCACGTCGTAGCCGGCCGCCATCAGGTCCTCGGGCGGATCGGCGCGCACCGCCGGGATGTCAAATCGTGTCGCGGCGGAGTCATCGCGGTCATCACGCACCGCCGGCAGGTCGAAGCGGGTCTCGTCCGGGTCCTGGCGGCCCGTGGCGGCACCGCCGTCCGCATCGGATGGGGCCACGGCCGGGAGGTCGAACATGGTGGCGTCGGCGTCGCGGCTCGCGTGCACCCGCTCCTGGTCGTAGTCGCGGATCAGGCCCTGCGCGTCGACGCCGATCGCGCCCGCGATGGCGCGGACGTAACCGCGCACGTAGAGGTCCCCGCCGCACGCCTCGTAGTCATCGGACTCGATGCTGCGGATGACGGAGGCCCGGATCTTGGTGCGCTCGCTGAGCTCGTCAATCGTCAGGCCCGCCTGATAGCGCGCCTGACTCAGCGATTCACCGACGGTCACGAACCCTCCACTTACCGACCTGCGCTTCTTTAATCATCATGAGGTTAGTTGTCGAAGATCACCAGACAAGCCTGATCAGTGTTTTTATCAGCGTCCGGCGAGGGCAAATCGGCCGAGAATAGGGTCAGTCGCCGTCCTCGGTGCCCCAGCGGAGATAGCTCGCGGCACGGCGGGCGCGATCGCGGAGCTCCTCGACGCCGTCGCCGGGGCCTCCGACGATCGTGACATGCCCGATTTTTCGCCCGGGCCGGACTTCCTTGCCGTAGAAGTGCACCTTGACCGCCGGGTCGGCCGCCATCACGTGGATGTACCGGTCGAACACGTCCGGGTCGGTGCCGCCGAGCAGGTTCGCCATCACGGTGAACTGACCCGGCGACGCGGGCGGCGCGCAGGAGCCGAGCGGCAGGTCGAGCACCGCGCGCAGGTGCTGCTCGAACTGCGAGGTCCGCGCCCCCTCGATCGTCCAGTGCCCGCTGTTGTGCGGCCGCATTGCGAGCTCGTTGACCAGCAGCGCCCCGGACCGGGTCTCGAACAGCTCCACCGCCAGTAGGCCGGTCACGCCGAGCTCGACCGCGATCCGGAGCGCCATCGCCTCGGCCTCCACCGCTGCGTCCTGGCTGAGACCGGGGGCCGGCGCGATCACCTCCCGGCAGATGCCGTCGACCTGCACGGTCTGCACCACCGGGTACGCGGCGCCCTGCCCGGACGGCGACCGGGCGACGAGCCCGGCGAGCTCCCGGCGGAACGGCACGAACTCCTCGGCCAGCAGCGCCACCCCGTGGGCGACAACTTCCTCAACCTCGGCCGCGCCTTTGCAGATCCAGACGCCCTTGCCGTCGTAGCCGCCGCTGACCGCCTTGAGGACGACCGGCCACGAGCCGTCGGCGAACTTGACCACGTCCGCCACCGATGACACCGGCGCGTAGCGGGGACAGGGCACGCCGAGCGCGCTGAGCTTGTCCCGCATGGCCAGCTTGTCCTGGGTGTATCTGAGCGCGGCGGAGCCGGGCCTGACCAGCACGCCCTCGGACTCCAGGGCGACCAGCACCGGCGCTGGCACGTGCTCATGATCGAATGTGATAACGTCACATTCGGTCGCAAATGATGACATATCAGGCAAGGAAGAATGAGACCCGATCGCCACGTTGTGACTGACGAGCGCCGCGCTCTCGGTCGGCGACTCGGCCAGCACCCGGAACGTCGCGCCAAGACCGACCGCCGCCGCGGCGGTCATCCGAGCCAACTGTCCACCGCCGACCATGCCGACGGCGGGCATGCCGGTAACCGACTTCCGCTCGATCGGCCCGGCCGGGCCGACCGGCTCCCGAGCCTGCTCTGAACCCGCAGGTGACAACCGTGAATGCACGCGGTGTAGCCTACGCGGAACCGCCCAATCTTGGGTACAACCAACATGGCAATACGAGGCCGCAGCGTCGCGACATCTGCCACCCAGCCAATCCCGGCGATCGCCCCCCAAGGCGAGACCAGCCCGTTTCGGCCAGCACTTTGGCCACGCCTGTAAGCAGGGAGTACAGATGACGACGCTAACCGACGTTGAGGTAAGAGAGGGGAACTACGGCGACAAGGTCATCGCCGTAGAGCCCGGCGGGGCGGAATTCATCCCGCTCAGCGAGCGGCACGGCAGGCCGCTGCAGCTCTTCTGGACCTGGACCTCGCCCAACATGGAGTTCGCGACGATCTTCGTCGGCCTCCTCGGCGTATGGGCCTTCGGCATGAGCTTCTGGTCCACCGTGCTTGCCATCGTGCTCGGCACCGGGCTCGGCGCCATCACCCAGGGCATCTTGTCCACCGCGGGACCGCGCTTCGGCGTCCCGCAGATGGTGCTGAGCCGCTTCGGCTTCGGGTACTGGGGGAACGTCCTGCCCGCCGGGATCAACGCCGTTACGGGCGGGATCGGCTGGTTCGCGGTGAACAGCGTGAGCGGCACGCTCGCGCTGAACTCCCTCACCCACATGCCCGAGGTGCTCTGCCTGCTGATCATCGTCGTGGTCCAGATCGTGGTGGCGTTCCTCGGCCACAACCTGATCCACGCCTTCGAGCGGTACGCCTTCCCGGTGCTGGTGATCATCTTCCTGATCGCGTCCGTCTGGATGCTGTCCAAGGGCCACCCTGGCGCCAAGCACTCGACGATTCCAGGCGCCTTCCTGATCGAGTTCGGCGCCACGTTCGGCTACGCGGTGGGCTGGAACCCCTACGCCTCGGACTACACGCGCTACTTCAAGCCGGAAACCAGCAAGCGGGCCATCGCCCTCTGGGCCGGCCTTGGGCTGTTCCTGTCCTGCGTCCTGCTCGAGACCGTCGGCGCCGCCGCCGGGACGATCCCAAAAGTGGCCGCAGCCGCGGGGAACAACCCGACGGCCGCCTTCACCAGCGTGTTCCCCAGCTGGCTGGCCGACCTGACCCTGCTCGCGATCACGATCGGCGCGATCGCCGCCAACGCGATCAACATCTACTCGGGCGCGATCTCGTTCACCGCGATCGGCATCAAGCTGCCGCTGCACATCCGCCGCGCGATCGTCGCCCTCGGGTTCGGCACCATCGGGTTCTTCCTCGCCTGGTCGGGGCTGAGCGACGCCGGCACCAAGTACAACAACTTCCTGCTGATCGTCGCCTACTGGATCGCCCCGTGGCTGGCGGTCGTGTTCTGCGACATGTTCCTGCGCCGCAGGAAGTCCACCGAGGAGAGCGAGCGGCTGCTCTTCGACAAGAAATACGCCAACTGGGCCGGCCCGGTGGCGATGGCGGTCGGCGCGGGCGTCTCGATCTGGCTGTTCGCCAACCAGACCGAGTACGTCGGCGTGGTCCCCAAGCACTGGGGCAACGCGGGCGACCTCACGTTCGAGGTCGGGTCCCTGCTCACCGCTGTGATCTACCTCACCTGGCGGCTGATCGCGGACCGTTCGGCTCGCGCCGCGGCGACCGCGCCGGCTGAGCCCACGGCTCAGGTCTAGCGGGCATAGCACCGTCTGCGGGCCCGGCGATCCCTGTCGCCGGGCCCGCAGACGGGCGTCGGCTGCGCCAAAACTACAGAGCAACGATTCAGACAACCTTCAACGTCGCAGCGAAGAGGGTCAACTACCGTGGACGCGTAGCTCTCTGAAAGGGGCAAATCGCGCATGGCCCTCCCAGCCGCCGGACTGTACTCCCGTTACCGTCACCTCGTACCCGAGCTGCTCAAGTTCTGCGTAGTGGGCGGCATCGGGGCCGTGCTCGACCTTGGCGGCGCCGCGGTGCTGCACGGAGAGCTCCACGTGGAGGCGCTCGAGGCGAAGGCGATCTCGACGATCATCGCCATGGCCCTGACCTACCTCGGCTCCCGGTTCTGGACGTTCAAGCACCGTGAGAACCAGGCGCTGGGCCGCGAGCTCGCGCTCTTCATCGTGCTCAACGTGATCGGGCTTGTCATCGCGGAAGCGGTGATCGCGATTGTCACCTACGGGCTGGGGCTGCACAGCCAGCTTGAGTACAACGGCGCGTCGGTCGTCGGCACCGGCCTCGCCACCATCTTCCGGTACTTCGCCTACCGCCAGTGGGTGTTCACCGCCCCGGCCGATGAGTCGGTCCTCGCCTCGACGGCGGCCGACGCCGAGCCGGTCCCGGACTACCCGCCGTGGGACCTCGACCCCGCGTACGCCGCGGCCGCCACCGTCTCGGGGCACGCCGACACCCCGTGGGAGCCGTCGGCCGACTCTCACCCGTTCGAAGCGGTCACCGAGGCCCACTCCTGGGGCGAGCCCGCCAAGCGCCCGGCGCCGCGGATGGAAACTTCAATTATCCCGAACGGACCCGTGACTGCGCCCGTGCTGGCCGCTCCGGCCGCCACCGGGCAGGACCTCGGCCTGTCGGCTTCGGCCTCGTCGGTTCAGCGCTCGCAGACGGGCCGACACCGCAGGCACTGAAAGCCCGCTGATCCCGGGATCAGGCCGGGCCGCTGCGACTGGCCTTTCCCTGGACGCCCGGCCGGTTGCGGGGCAGGAAGACCGCGAAAACCGGCGGCTTGCGCCGGGCAAGGACGATCCGGCCGCCGTCGGCGGTGGCCATCGTGCGGGCTAGCGCGAGACCGAGGCCGGTTCCCTCCGGCCGCCCGCTCACCGAGCGCTCGAAGATCGTGGACACGAGCTCGGCCGGCACCCCGTTGCCCTCGTCCTCAACCTCGATCACGACCGAGCTGGCCGATTGCGAGCGCCGGATCGTCACCGTCCCCCGGCCGTGCATCAGCGCGTTGTCCAGCAGGGTGGCGATCACCTGGGCAAGTCCCCCCGGGGTGACGTACGCCTGCAGCCTGGAGTCCCCGATCAGCACCATCTTCCGGCCCGCCCGCCGGAACGCGGGCTCCCACTCCGTGATCTGCTGCAGCACGATCCGGTCGACGCTGATCTTGCCCGCCGAGCCTGCGCCCACCCGGCGGGCGGGCGAGAGCAGCTGGCTCACGACGTCGGCCAGCCGCTCGGCCTGGGCGAGGGCGGCGGTGCCCTCCTCGCGTACCACGGCCGGGTCATCGGCCGAGGCGATCATCTCCTCAAGCCGCATCGACAGCGCGGTCAGCGGCGTCCGGAGCTGGTGCGAGGCGTCGATGGCGAGCTCTCGATCGGCCGTCAGCAGCTTGGTCACCCGCCGGGAGGCGCTGTCCAGGCCCTCCGCGACCTGGTCAAGCTCGGTGACGCCGTATCTGCGTCCGACCGGGCGGGGGTCGCCGGTGCCGAGCCGCCCGGCCGCCTCCGCGAGCTCCTCCACC
>DATCGA010000450.1:0-3119 GCA_036509215.1 Trebonia sp. | reverse complement strand
GGCCCCGCCTGCGGCTGCAGCCCCTTGGTGAGCAGCCGGTGCGGGTCGGCGGCGGCGAACCGGGACAGGCTCTGTTCGTCCTCCCAGACCGAGATCGTCCAGAACGTCTTGCGGGCGGGCTGGGCGTCGAGGGCGTAGCCGACCAGGCCGGGCGCGTGCGCCAGCTGGCCGCGGATCCGCATCGCGTCAAGCAGGAATCCGGGCACGCTGCGGTGGGCGCGCAGCGGCAGCCGCGAGGCCATCGCCGCGTACTGCCGTCCGGGGTCGACCGCCTGAAATTCCCTCCATGGCAGCGCGGGCATCTCTCGGTTCGCCTCCGGGGGGTAGGGCAAGGCTAGGGCTGGTACGAGCCGGGCTCCCAGGCCCGGGTGGCGACGCCGACCGCGTTCCAGGCGTTGGCCATGACGATGAGGCTGATCAGGGCGGCCACCTCCTGCTCGCTGTACTCGGCGGCGACGGCGGCGTAGGCCTCGTCGGGGACGTGCGTCTCGGCCAGCATCGTCACCGACTCGGTGAAGGCCAGCGCCGCCCGCTCCCGGTCGGTGAAGAACGGCGTCTCCCGCCAGGCCGACAGCGCGTAGATCCGCTGCTCGGTCTCGCCGATCGCGCGCGCGTCCTTGGTGTGCATGTCGATGCAGTAGGCGCAGGCGTTGAGCTGGGAGGCGCGGATCCTGACGAGCTCGCGGACCCGCGGGTCGATGCCCGCCAGGTCGAGTTCCTTGGTCGCCGCCCGGTCCATCTGGATCATCGCCCGGAGAAACCCCGGCGCGCGGCTCCCGAACTCCAGGCGGCCGGTGGTTCGCCGGATATCGTCGGTTGTTGTCACCTGAATGACGCTAACGGCTCAAAGCGGCCCGGAGTAAGGTCCAATTCTATGTCGGAAACGTGGGCCAATGGCCTTGACCTTCATCTGGACGTGTCCGGAACCCGGGTGCGTTTGAGGCTGGAGGCGGCGCTCCGCGACGCGATCAGGTCCGGCCGGCTGGCCGAGGGCGCCCGGCTGCCGTCCTCCCGCACGCTGGCGGCCGACCTCGGCATCGCCCGCAACACCGTCGCCGAGGTCTACACCCAGCTGACGGCCGAAGGCTGGCTGACCGCCCGCGGCGGGTCCGGCACCACCGTCGCGCCGCTGCGCGGCCCGGCCCCTGACCCGGATCCTGAGGTGCTGGTGGAGGCCGCGCATCCCCGCTACGACCTGTGGCCGGGGGAGCCCGACCTGTCCGCGTTCCCGCGCGGCGAGTGGCTGACGGCGGCGCGCAAGGCGATCGCCGACGCCCCCGACGCGGTGTTCGGCTACGGAGACCCGCGCGGCCTGCCCGCCCTGCGCGGCGCGCTGGCGGAGTACCTGACCCGGACCCGCGGCGTGGTCGCCGCGCCCGGCGGCGAGAACGTCGTGATCTGCTCCGGGTTCGCGCACGGGGTCGAGGTGATGAGCCGGGCGCTGCGCGCGGCCGGCGCGAGCACGGTGGCGGTAGAGGAGTACGGCCATCCGGGGCATCGCGACATCGTCACCCGGCGGGGACTGCGGGCGCCGCTGCTCCCGCTCGACGAGCGCGGCGCCTCGGCCGGCGCGGCCGGCCAGGCCGACGCGGTCGTGCTCACGCCCGCCCACCAGTTCCCGCTCGGCATGACGCTGGCGCCGGATCGCCGCCGGTCGTTCGCGGAGTGGAGCGGGATCGTGATCGAGGACGACTACGACGGCGAGTTCCGCTACGACCGGCAGCCGGTCGGCGCCATGCAGGCGCTCGCGCCCGACCGGGTGGTCTACGCCGGCACCGCGAGCAAGACCCTGGCGCCGGGCCTGCGGCTGGCCTGGCTCGTCGTCCCGCCGTCGCTGCTCGACGGGGTGACGGCCTGCCTCAGCGGCGGGCCCTCGGCCCTCGACCAGCTCACGCTGGCGGAGTTCGTCACCTCGGGCGCGTACGAGCGGCAGATCCGCCGGGCCCGGCTGGTCTACCGGCACCGCCGCGACCGGCTGATCTCGGCCCTCGACCCGCTGGGGCTGCGGGTGGGCGGCATCGCGGCCGGACTGCACGTGGTCGTCGACCTTCCCTCGGCCGAGGACGAGGACCAGGCCATCGCCCGGGCCGAGCAGCGCGGGCTGGCGCTGAGCGGCCTGAAGTGGTACGACCTCGCCCGCAGCGGCGCCCGGGCGGGCCTGGTCATCGGCTACGCCCGGCCGCCGGAGCACGCGTACACGACGGCGATCGCCCGGCTCTGCGCGGTGCTTCGGTCGTAGCCGGCGGGCACCGAACGGACGCCCGCAGAAAAGTGGAACGCGTTCTAGGGTTGCTCTAGTCCGCCGTCGCAAAAGCTGGGAGCATGCGATCCATGGGCGTCAACCAGCGCGCGCAGATCCGGATGAGCGACGACGAGGTGGCGGCGTTCCTGCGGCAGTCACGGACGGCGACGGTCGCGACGATCGGCCCCGACGGATTCCCGCACCTGGTGGCGATGTGGTACGGCCTCACCATCGACGGAGATCTGGTCCTCGAGACCAAGGCCCGCTCCCAGAAGGTCGTCAACCTCCGGCGCAACCCGACGATCAGCTGCTCGGTCGAGGCGGGGGAGTCCTACGACCAGCTGCGCGGCGTGGCGATCGAGGGGACGGCCGCGATCATCGACGACACCGCCAGCGAGCAGTACTGGGCGGCGGCGGTCAGCATCTTCGAGCGGTACCAGGGGCCGTACGCCGAGGACCTGCGGCCGTTCCTCGAGCAGATGATGAACAAGCGGGTCGTCGTGCGGATCGCCCCCGCCCGGGTCCGGTCCTGGGACCACCGCAAGCTGGGCATCGCGGCGATGCCGGTCGCCGGATCGACCGCGCCATTTCTTGCCTAAGTATTACGTCCGCGCGGGACCGCGAACCGTTCCGGGCTTGCTCCCGTATCAAGGAAGGTAAGGGATCGGGCGTCCCGGTGGCCTGGGTGTGCGTGCCGATCGGCTCGTTCCTCTCCTTGCCGGGCCTGAAGGGAGCGCTGTGGTTTATCGGGACAACCGGTATTCAAGCGGTCAGCCGGGGACGTGGCCGGAGCATCCGTCTGGACCGCTGCCCTCGGTGCCGCCCGCCTGGCCGGCCTCGTCCGGCGGGTCCGTCCAGGGCCGTCGAGCGCCCCGCC
>DATCGA010000449.1:0-2961 GCA_036509215.1 Trebonia sp. | reverse complement strand
TTCCCGTCCGGCGGCGGCCGGGAGCTCGGCTGGGCCGTCTGGCAGCAGGCGGTCGGCAGCTCGTACGTCATCCTGGCGGCCGCCGTCCTGCTGCTGTCGGCGGTGCGGCCGCTCACTGGCGGGCAACGGCCGGCGCCGCCTCCGCAGCTGACCTGGTGACGGCGGCCGACCGGGGAACCGGGTCAGCGCTCAGGCGCGTCTGGTCAGCGCTCAGGGGCGTCTGGTCAGCGCTCAGGCGCGTCTGGTCAGCGGCAGCCGGTCGCGAGTCTGCCCGTCGGCGGGCGTGTACACGGTGAGCCGGGCCTCCGGCAGCACCGGGATCTCGAGCTCGGTGACCGTGAACGTGACCGGGCCCGCCTTGGGGTGGATGAACGTGCGGACGCGCGGCTCGGGGCCGGCCACCTCGTGCCTGGCCCACAGGTCGGCGAACTCCCGGCTCAGGCCGGACAGCCGCCGGATGTCCTCCTCCCAGTCCGGGTCGCCGACGTGCCGGGCGTACCCGGCCCGCAGCCGGGCCACCAGGTACGGCACTTCCCGCTCGTACTGGGGGAACTTCTCGCGGGCGCTCGGCTCGGTGACGCAGCACCACAGGGTGTTCTTATGGATGCACGGCAGCTCGTGCCACTCCCAGAACAGGTCCTCGGAGGCGCCGTTCGACTGGAGGATGTCGAACCGGCCGTTGGTCAGGGTGGCCGGCAGCGGGTCGAGCGAGCTGACGATCTCGCCGACCTCGGCCGGGACCGGGCGCCGGACGGCGCCGACCAGCAGCGGCGAGGCCTCGGCGAGCCAGTACAGGTGCTCGCGCTCGGCGCGGTCCAGCCGCAGCGTCCGGGCCAGCGCGTCGAGCACCTGGGTGCTCGCGTTGATCTCGCGGCCCTGCTCGAGCCACGTGTACCAGCTGACGCCGATGCCCGCGAGCAGCGCCAGCTCCTCCCGGCGCAGCCCCGGCGTGCGCCGCCGGGACCCGTCGGGCAGGCCGAACTCGGCCGGCGACAGCTGGGCCCGCCGGGTCTTGAGGAACTTGCCCAGCTCCTCGCGCCGCCGGTCCTGCGCCCGCTCGCAGGATGGCGCCTGCGCCTGCGTGGACTCGTCGGCAACCATGATGCTTCCCCTCGTGCTGTGTCTGGTCCCCCACGCTAGCGACCGCCACTGACATTTCCGGCCAACGTGTTCCGTTGGGGGCACGCGCGCGCGGCCGCGGGCGTCACCGTGTTCCGTTGGGGGCGCTATGCGACCCGAACGGCACACAATGACCCTGATGTCCGGTTGGACGGGTGCGCGTGGTGCGGGTGAGGACGTTGTCGCCGATGCCCTCGCGGCCGAGAACGAGCGGGAGCTGAGGGTCTGGTCAGCCGACGCCGGCCGGGTCCTCAGCATCATCGATTCTCATAGATCTTGCGGGCAGGCTCGGCCCGGTTGTGCCGGGGATCACTTGCCTGCGCGATTTTCGCGATATATCGTGGATCTCAATATCGCCTCTGGCTGGGGGAAGCTGTGACTTCGGGATTCGAGATGCGGGTCGGGGACGCCGAGCGCGAGGCTGCGGCGGCTGAGGTCCGCGAGCACTTCGCCAGCGGGCGGCTGACCCAGGATGAGCTCAACCAGCGGCTTGACCAGACCTTCGCCGCCAAGACGCGCGGGGACCTGGACGCGGTCTTCACCGACCTGCCGTCCGCGCGCTGGCGGGACGCGGCCGCCGAGGGCGCCAGGAGCACGGCGGGCGGCGGCTACGGCGGCCGGACGCCGCTCGGGCGCCCCGGCCAGCAGTGGAACGAGTGGGGGGCCGGCTACGACGGGCGATCGGACGACGGGGCCGACGGGTCCTTCGGCGCCGGCGGACCCGGCTTCCACGCGCGGCGCCTGGTCGGGGTCGGCGTTACCTCGTTCATGCTGTTCGCGGCGTTCCTGCTGTTCGGCATCGTCGGGATCTTCGGCATCGGAAGCGGGCGGCCCTTCGCCGTCGTGCTGCTGTTCGCCGCGTTCGCGATGCTGCGGCGCCTGCTGTTCCTCATTTTCGGCCGCCGTCGGGGCGGCGGCCGGGGCCCGCGGCGACGCCGCCGCTAGGTCGCCGGACGGGCCGTCCACGCGGCCGGTGTTCCCTAGGCGACCGCCGGCGACTTATCGTGGAGGGGACCGAACTTCCGAGCGAGCACGGAAGGGACGATGGCGATGCGTTATTACGCTCCCCTCCCTGGTGGCGGCGACCCGTTCTGGCCACGAGGTCCGCACGCGATGCGCATTGGGGACGCGGAGCGCGACGCGGCCGCGGCGGATCTCGGCGAGCACTTCACGGCTGGACGGCTGACCCTCGAGGAACTGCACGAACGCCTCGAGGCGGTGTTCGCGGCGAAGACGTTCGGCCAGCTCGCGCGGATCATGTCCGATCTGCCCGGTCCGGGGAGACTGCCCGGGCTCGCCTTGCTCGCCCGTCATCCCGCCCCGCCGGGAATGCCCGCCCGGCCGTGGATGCCCGCCCCCGTCCCCAGCTACAGCTGGGCCGGCGAGTGGAACGCGGGGATGCGCGGCTCGGCCATGGGACCGGCCAGGGCCGGGTTCCAGCCGGGCTGGCAGGAGCGGCCGAGCGCGCGCTATCGCGACCGCGACGTGCAGTACCGGGCCTCGCCGGCCGACCGGGCGGGCAAGTTCGCCGCCCTCTCGCTGCTGATTCTGGCCATGCTGATCTGGCTGTTCACCGCCCTGCTGTTCGCCCGGCACGGCGCTCCCGCGGTCGGCCCGATGATCCCGCCCGGCCGGTAGCGGCCGGGCACTGCGTCCCCTGGGTCCCGGGCCGGGCGATTACTGGACGCGCTGGGGGACGACCAGGTAGCGGAAGTCGCCCTCGGCGCCCTTCGCCCCGTCCGCGCCCTGGTCGGGCTGCCGGGTGATCACGGCGGGCTTGCTCGGGCTCGTGAACCAGAGCCTTACCCGCGCGCCGGCCGTACCGCGCCCGGCCGGCGGCTC
>DATCGA010000448.1:0-16645 GCA_036509215.1 Trebonia sp. | reverse complement strand
CGGCCAGGACCTGGCGCCGGGGGCGCTCGCCGACGGCGATGAGGCCCTCGCCGACGAGGCCGTCGCGCTGTTCAACCGGGGCACCCTGGGCGCGGCGGTCACGCGCGACGGGACGCTGTGGATGTCGCTCTTCCGCGCCTGCGGCGGCTGGCCGAGCGGGGTCTGGATCGACGGCGACCGGCAGGCGGTGCCGGACGGCTCGTCGTTCGCCTGGCAGCACTGGTCGCACACGTTCAGCTACGCCCTCGCGTCCTCGGGCGCGGCGGGCGGCTGGCGCGAGGCCGGGTTCAACGCGGCCGCCGAGGAGTACAACCACGAGCTGACGGCCGCCGCGACCGGGCCGTCGGCCAAGGCAGACGTGGCAGGGCAGGCGGACCCGACCGGCCCGCTCTCGGTCGAGGGGGCGCCGAACGTCACCCTCAGCGCGCTCAAGCCGTTCGGCAATCCGCTCGCGGCCGGACGGCAGCCGGCGCCGTCGGCCGGCGCCGACGGCGGCCCCGTGGTCACGGTGCGGCTGCGGGAGACCGACGGGCGGCCGGCCCTGGCCCGGCTGCGGATGGCGGGCGGCATCGAGGCCGCCTGGCGCACTGACCTGCTTGAGGAGCTGTCCGAGGGCGACGGCCCGCAGCTGGCGGCGCAGGGCGGCGTCGTCTCGGTCCTGCTGACCCCGTTCGAGACCGTCACCGTGGCCGTCCGGCCGAGCGCGGTCACCTCGCGCCCGGCCGTCACGGCCGCGCCCGGGTCCGGCTCGGCCGCGCTGCCGGAGCCGGTGCAGCCGGTCTACGCGCGCTACTGGCTGCACGGGAAGGGACCCGCGCCGGCCGGCAACGTCCCGGTCGCGGTGCACTTCGCGCCGACCAGGATCACCCTCAACGGCGATTCGCCGCAGGGCCGGGTGACGCTGACGGTGGCGTGCGGCCCCGAGCCCGCCACCGGGACGGTCGAGCTGGTCGTGCCGGCCGAGCTGACGGCGGAGATCGACGGCGCCCCGGTCGCCGGATCGCCCGACGGCGGCGCGCTGCGCTACGACCTGCCCGCCAACGGGTTCGCCAGCTGGGACGTCACGGCCCAGGCGGCGGCGGGGACGACGGACGGCCGGTACTTCGTCACCGCGCGCATCACCGACGGCCTCGGCCAGGTGCTCGAGGACACCGCGCTGGTCACGGTGGGCGAAGCGGGCGGCCCCGACGCCAGCCTCGAGCCCGAGGAGCTGTTCTTCCGGCTCCAGTCCGACGTGATGGCCCTTGCGGGCGAGGCGGACCTGGAGCTGCTGACGCCGGAACTGCGGCTGAGGCCGGGCGCGGCCGGCCAGCTGACGGTCCGGGTCGCCAGCCACCTCCGGTCGCAGCTGCGGGGCGAGGTCCAGCTGGTCTCCCCGGTCGGCACCTGGCCGACGACCGGGCCGTGGACGCAGGCGGTCGAGGCCGGGCCGGGCGGCGAGGCCACGGCCAGCTTCACCGTGACCGTACCGCCGACGGCCGAGCCCGGCTGGGAGTCCTGGCTGCTGGTCAAGCTGATGTACTTCGGCCGGGTCCGCTACTCCCCCGCCGCCAGGCTCATCGTCACCGCCTGACGAGGGCCGGGGCCGAGCTTCGCCGGCCCCGGCCCTCGGCTCGGACGTTGTGCATTAACGGGGATGTTACCGGTCAACCCCACACCCTCCCGACTCCTCAGTCGCATACACATCTTCGATCACGCAGGTCACGGTGAATGTGCGACCCAGAGCGCGCCCGGATATCCCGCGCGGACTCGACACGCGCGGCTCATCACGGGCCGCAGAACGCTGAAACCCCGACGGAATAAGGAAAACTGGCACCGGTTGGCATCCGTTGATTCTGGTGTGAGCCGCTATGCGGCAATTAGGCTGTGCGGCGTGGAGGCTTCCGAGGTGCCGTCTGGTCTCATGCCGCAGCTGCGGCTCGATGAGCTGCTGGCCGAGGTACAGGTCCGGTTGCAGGCGGTGGTGGAGACCAGAGACCGGATGCACGGGCTGCTCGAGGCGGTCGTCGCCATCGGCTCGGGGCTCGAGCTGGGGGCGATGCTGCGGCGAATCGTCGAGGCGGCGGTGGAACTGGCGGGCGCGGAGTACGGGGCGCTGGGCGTGATCGGCGCCGATCAGCAGCTGACCGAGTTCATCCCGGTCGGCCTGACCGGGTCCGAGATCCGGGGGATCCATCACTGGCCGGAGGGGCACGGCCTGCTCGGCCTGCTGATCAAGGAGCCCCGCCCGCTGCGGCTGGCCGACATCGGGACGCACCCGGAGTCGTCCGGCTTCCCGCACGGGCACCCGGGGATGCGCAGCTTCCTCGGCGTGCCGGTCCGGGTGCGCGACCGGGTGTTCGGCAACCTGTACCTGACCCAGAAGCGCGGCGGCGGCCAGTTCACCGAGGACGACGAGGCGGTGGTCACCGCGCTCGGCGCGGCCGCCGGGATCGCGGTGGAGAACGCCCGGCTGTACGACGAGGCGCGGCGGCAGCAGCGCTGGCAGCTGGCCACCGCCGAGATCGCCACCCAGCTGCTGTCCGGTGCCTCGTCCGGCACCGCGCTGGCCGCCCTGGCCAGGCAGACGCTCGAGCTGTCGGACGCGGACCTGGTCACGGTCGCGCTCCCGGACGAGCAGCGGCGGCGGCTGACGATCGAGTACGCCGAGGGCGATGGCGCGGGCGAGGCCCGCGGCCTGGTGCTCCCGGTCAGCGAGTCGCTGTCTGGTCTCGTCCTGGCGACCGGGGAACCGCTGGTGACCGACAATTTCGCGGAAGACGAGCGCGCCTTCCCGATCGCCCGCCAGGCGGGGGCGCACCTCGAGCACGCGATCGTCTTCCCGCTCGGCGCGCCCGGCGACGTGCGCGGGGTCCTCGCCATCGCCCGCAGGCGCGGCGCGCCGCCGTTCCCGCCGGGCGCCAGCGACGTCGTCGCGTCCTTCGCCGCCCAGGCCAGCGTGGCGATCGAGCTGGCCGACCGCCGGGCGGCGGCCGAGCGGCTGTCGGTCTACGAGGACCGGGACCGGATCGCCCGGGACCTGCACGACCTGGTCATCCAGCGGCTGTACGCCACCGGCATGTCGCTCGAGGGCACGATGCCGATGATCAACCGGCCGGAGGTGGCCGACCGGATCACGAACGCGGTCGACGCGATGGACGAGACCATCAAGGTCATCCGCACCACGATCTTCGCGCTTCAGTCGCGGGGCGGGAACACCGGGCCGAGGCTGCGTACGGAGATCGTCGCGCTGGCCGAGGAGGCGGCGGCGGGGGCGCTCGGCTTCGCGCCGGCCCTCCGTCTCGGCAGCGGCCTCGATTCGCACGGCAACCCCGAGGTAGCCGAGCAGGCGCTGGCGGTGCTGCGGGAGGCGCTCTCGAATGCCGCCCGGCACGCCAACGCCACCCGGGTCGACGTGACGGCGGACGTCGACGGCACCGGAATGCTGACCCTGCGGGTGGTCGACAACGGGATCGGCATCGGGCTCCAGACCCGTCGCAGCGGGCTGCTCAACCTCGCCAACCGGGCCGAGGAACTCGGCGGCGAAATGCGGGTCACCCCGGCCGAGGGAGGCGGAACCGAGCTCGAATGGCGGGTGCCGCTGCTGTCCGGGTCCGTGGTCCGCCCGGGCTGGTTCAGCGGTCGGTTCCCTCGAAGATCCTGACCGCGTACGCCGCCGCCTGGGTTCTGCGCTCCATGCCGAGCTTGACGAAGATCGAGGACACGTAGTTCTTCACGGTCTTCTCGGCCAGGAACAGCCGCTCCCCGATCTGCCGGTTAGTCAGGCCCTTCCCGATTAGCTCGAGAATCTTCGTTTCTGGTGTAGTTAGCGTCGTCAGCGAATTGGCTCCCCGGGCCTGCTCGCGCATTCGGTCCATTACCCGGCAGGCGGCCTTCGGGTCGATTAGCGACTGACCGGATGCCACGGTGCGGATCGCCCCGATCAGGTCGGTGCCGCGTATCTGCTTCAGCACGTAGCCTGCGGCGCCGGCCATGATCGCGTCGAACAGGGCCTCGTCGTCACCGAAGGACGTCAGCATCAGGCAGCCGACCTCCGGCGCCTGCGAGCGGATCTCCCGGCAGACGCTCACCCCGTCCCCGTCGGGCAACCGGACGTCGAGCACGGCGACGTCCGGGCGGAGCGCGGGGATGTCGGCCAGCGCCGCCTCCGCCGTCCCGGCCTCTCCGACCACGACGATGTCGGGTTGGGATTCCAGCAGGTCACGCACCCCGCGGCGGACGATCTCATGATCGTCGACTAGGAATACGCCGATCCGCCTGCCACTTGGCTGCTGGTCGTCCACGTGCCTGGTCCTGTCTGGAGGGTGACTGGGTCAGCCGGTACGGCTGACCCAGCATGCCGCGCATGCGCCGTGTCGGCCGACTGAGCAGGGACCTGCGATCTGGGGAGATCAGGTCCGGCCGGCTTGGGAACATTCTGCCGTGACATTACCCGCAGCAAATGCCGAAAACTGAATTACGTAAGACAATCGCCAGTCTGGAGAGGTTCGGACGCGGTCTCGACCGGCTAAAGGGACACGGCTGATCCCACGACATGGAAATGCGCCACCGGGTTTCGCCTGCGCGAACCCGATGGCGCATTCGACTCCGCCGTGACCGGCGGATCTGGACCTGCGACGCCCGGCTGGGCGGCTACTCGATCAGCGCCTGCTCCTCCGCGAACTCGGCCCCCTCGAGCGAGTCGGGCACCGCCACCTTGCGCGGCCTGCCGCGGATCACGGTGACGAACAGGACCAGCGTCACCACGTCGAAGATGGCGGCGAGGGCGAAGGCGGCCGACATGCCATGCGCGAGCACGTGGTGCTGCTGCGCGACCGCGGTCAGGCCGGCGATCGGATGCGCGGCGGCGCTGCGGGTCGCGGTCCCGTAGACCGCGACCAGCACCGCCAGCCCGAGCGCGCCGCCGACCTGCTGCATGACGTTGACCATGCTGGAGGCGGCGCCGGACTCCTCCGGGCGGACGCCGGCCAGCGAGACCGTGGTCAGCGGCACGAACACGACGCCCATGCCCAGGCCGAACAGCATCATCGCGGGGAAGACGCCGGTCCAGTAGTTGGTGCCCGGCGAGACCTGCGACAGCATCGTCATCCCGGCGATAACCGGCAGCATGCCCGCGATCATCAGCGGCTTGGGGCCGAACCGGGGGATCAGCCGCGGCGCGGCGCGGGAGACCGCGAACAGGGTGACGGTCATCGGCAGGAACGCGACGCCGGCCATGATCGGGCTGAAGCCGAGCACTTCCTGGATGAACTGGGTGAGGAAGAAGAACATCCCCATCATCCCCGCCACCAGCAGCAGCCGGGCCACGAAGGAGCCGGACCTGCTCTTGTCGGCGAACAGCCGCAGCGGGGTGATCGGCTGCGCGGCGCGGGTCTCGTTGAACAGGAAGAGCGCCAGCAGCGCGGCCGCGACCACGAACGAGCCGATGGCCACGGTGTCACCCCAGCCGTTCGACGCGGCCCGGATGAAGCCGTAGACGAGGGCGCCGATTCCCGCGGTCGAGGTGATCGCGCCGGTCAGGTCGAACTTGCCCGGCTGGCGCTTGGTCTCCGCCACGAACAGCGGGGTGATCGCGATGACGGCGATGCCGATCGGCACGTTGATGAACAGCACCCAGCGCCAGGAGAGCCACTCGGTGATGAAGCCGCCGAGCACCAGGCCGAGCGAGCTGCCGCCGGTCACCACGGCCGAGTAGATGGCGAGCGCCTTGACCCGCTCCTTGCCCTCGGGGAAGGAGCTGACGACCAGCGCGAGCACGGCGGGCGATGCGAGCGCGCCGCCGACGCCCTGGATGGCGCGGGCCGCCAGCAGCAGGCCGGCCGAGGTGGCCAGGCCGCCCGCCAGCGAGGCGATCGTGAAGATGGCGAGGCCGGCGATGAACATGCGGCGGCGGCCGAGGATGTCGCCCGCCCGGCCGCCCAGCAGCAGCAGCCCGCCGAACGTCAGCGTGTACCCGTTCATCACCCACGACAGGTTGGTCGAGGAGAAGTGCAGGCCGTTCTGGATGTGCGGCAGGGCGATGTTCACCACGGTCGCGTCGAGGATGATCATGAGCTGCGCGCCGAGCATGATGGTCAGCGCCAGCCCTCGGCGCCCCTGCCTGCGGCTCGGTGCAGCGGTTGCGGCATCGGACATGTTGGTACTCACTTGGCTATCACCGATGTACGATGAGGAAAGATTCGGAGGTCCACTCCGGTTACTATACGGAGGCTCCCTCCGTTTAGCAAACTGGATTAGTGAAGCGATGAGCACTGCAGAGGACGTATCCGTGGCCGACGACGACGTCGCCAGGAACGAGGCCACCCCGGCCGGCTGCTGGGACGAGCCGGGCTCGAAGATGCGCGCGGACGCGCGCCGCAGCCGTATCAAGCTGCTCGAGGCCGCCACCGCGGCGTTCGCCGAGCACGGCGCCGACGCGCCGCTCGACGACATCGCCCGCCGGGCCGGGGTCGGGATCGGCACCCTCTACCGGCACTTCCCGACCAGGACCGACCTGCAGGCCGCGGTCTACCGAAGCCAGGTGCTGACCGTCTGCGCGGCGGCCGACGAGCTCATCGTGACCGTGCCGCCCGAGGAGGCGTTCTTCGGCTGGGTGCGGGCGATGGCGGGCTACCTCGCCACCAAGCGCGGGCTGTCGCGGGCGCTGATCGAGGCGGTCGGCAAGGACTCCGAGCTCATCTCCGGCTGCTGGGTCGCGATGCGGGAGTCGACCGACCGGCTGCTCGCGCACGCGCAGCAGGCCGGCGTCCTCCGCGACGACATCTCCGCCCACGACGTGCTCCGGCTGATCCACGGCATCACGATCGCCACCGAGCAGGCCCCGGCCGACGCCGACCGACTGCTGGCGCTGGTGCTCGACGGGCTGCGCCCGCAGGCGGCACCCGGTGGGCCGGCCGCGGCGGCCGGGCAAATCAGCGACTGAGGCGGAGCAACGGTCCGTTCGGGAAAAACTGAATTTGAATTTCTGCTTGTCAGATCGTCGGCGGCCGGTTCTCGTACGGCGTGGACAGCACGATCGTGGTCCGCGTGGACACGTTCGCGAACGTGCGGATCTGCTGGAGCAATTCCTCGAGCGCCACCGGGGAGGCGGCCCGGACCTTGAGAATGTAGTTCTCGTCCCCGGCCACGCTGTGGCACGCCTCGATCGCCGTCAGCTGCTCGAGGCGCTGCGGAACGTCGTCGGGCGCGGACGGGTCGAACGGCTTGATCGACACGAACGCCGTCAGAGGCAGCCCGATCACCTGCGGGTCACACAGCGCTACGTAGCCAGTGATCACGCCCTCGGTCTCAAGGCGGCGCACCCGCTGGTGCACGGCCGACACCGAAAGGCCAGCCTGCCTGGCAAGTTCGGTGAAGCTCATGCGCCCATTCCTGGACAGCAGGGACACGATCCGGCGGTCGATCTCTTCCACTACGACAACTTAACGTGAAATGTCCCTGCGCGTTGACCGCACTGGGTAACAGCTAAATCTCGGGGCCCCCCGAGGTAGAAAACAGGTCGCACGGCCAAAGCTAGGCGACCGTGGTGGGAGACTGGAAGCATGCAGCCGGAAGATCTCTACGCACTGGACGCAGAGGAGACGTCGGACCTTGACGGCGCGGCCCTGCTCGTGCACCTGGAAGGGTTCATGGACGCGGGCGCGGCGGGACGCCTGCTCACCGAGCACCTGCTCGACGCGTTCGAGCACACGACGGTGGCCAGGTTCGACACCGACCGGCTCCTCGACTACCGATCGCGGCGGCCGCTGATGACCTTCGACGAGGGCAAGTGGGAGAGCTACGACGCCCCCGAGCTGTCCGTCTACCGACTGACCGACGGCGTCGGCAAGCCCTTCCTCCTGCTCACCGGGCCGGAGCCGGACCACGAGTGGGAGTCGTTCGCGGCCGCCACCCAGACGCTGGCCGAGCGCCTCGGCGCCGGGCCGCTGATCACCTACTTCGGCGTGCCGATGGGCATTCCGCACACTCGCCCGCTCGGCATGATCACCCACTCGTCGCGGCCGGGGCTGGTGACCAGCAAGATCCCGCTGCCGTCGAAGCTGCAGGTCCCAGGCTCGGCCTCGTCGCTGCTTGAGTTCCGGTTCGGCCAGGCCGGCAAGGACGCGATCGGCCTGGTCGTCCAGGTGCCGCACTACCTCTCCCAGGCCGCCTACCCGACCGCCGCGCTGACCCTGATCGACGCGCTGACCGAGGTCAGCGGCCTCGACCTGCCCGCGCTCGAGCTCCGCGAGGCGGCCGACCGGACCAACGCGCTGATCGACCGCCAGGTCGAGGAGTCGACCGAGGTCGCGGAGCTCGTGCAGGGGCTCGAGGCGCAGTACGACGCGGCGATCGCGCACGACGGCGAGAACCTGCTCGCCGACGGCGAGGAAATGCCGACCGCCGACGAGCTGGCCGAGGCGTTCGAGCAGTTCCTGGCCGAACAGCAGCGGGGCACCGAGGACTAGGCGGCCCCCCTCCGGGCTAGACGATCACCAGCTCGCGGGGGCCGTTGTTCATCCGCTGGAAACCGGTCTCGGTGCAGACCACGATGTCCTCGATGCGCGCGCCGTGCGGGCCGGGGTAGATGCCGGGCTCGATCGAGAACGCCATGCCGTCCTCCAGCCGGGTGCCGTTGCCCTCGACGATGTACGGCTCCTCGTGGGTCTCCAGGCCGATGCCGTGGCCGGTGCGGTGGATGAACCACTCGCCGTACCCGGCCTCGTCGATGATGCCCCGGGCCGCCTGGTCCACGCTCTCGGCGGTGACGCCGGGCCTGACGCTGACGGTGGCTGCCTCCTGGGCGCGCTTGAGCACCTCGTAGTAGGCCGTGAAGTCGTCCGGCGCGCCGCCGACGGCGTAGGTGCGGGTGCAGTCGGAGCAGTAGCCGGACGGCATCGTGCCGCCGATGTCGACCACGACGACGTCGCCGCCGGAGATCACCCGGTCTGAGACCTCATGGTGCGGCGAGGCGGCGTTCGGGCCGGAGCCCACGATCACGAAGTCGGCGCTGATGTGCCCCTCGGCGAAGATGGCCTCGGCGATCTTGACGCCCACCTGGCGTTCGGTCTGGCCGGCCCGGAGCCAGTTCGGGACGTTGGCGTGCACCCGGTCGATGGCCTGGCCGGCCGCCAGCAGCGCGGCGACCTCGGCGGGCGACTTGCGGATCCGCAGCGGCGAGATCACCTCGGATGCCAGCCGCTGGCCCGCGTGCGGCAGCGCCTTCGCGAACTGGAGCACGTGCAGCGCCCACATCCGGTCGCTCAGCGCGACGAGCTCCGGGCGGCCGACCTTGTCCGCGATGATCCCGAACGGGTCGGTGAGCTCGCCCCACGGGATCATATCGACGTTGAGCTGGCCGGCCGGCGAGGCCTGGGCCGCCTTGAGCTCGAGCCCGGGCACGACCAGGAACGGGTCGTCGTCGGCGGGCACCGCCAGGCAGGTAAGCCGCTCCAGCTGCTTGGCGTCGTAGCCGGTCACGTAGCGCAGGTCGGGCCCGGGGGTGAGCAGCAGGACGTCGATGCCCGCCTTGCGTACGGCCTCCTGCACCCGGGTGAGTCGCTCGGTCGGGTAGAGGGCCGGGTCGGTGGTCACGAGATCTCCTAGTTCACTTTTGTAACAACAGAGCGGAACCGGCTGAGCGAGGAGCCGAGGCCGAGGGCGGCGCCGATCTCGGTCAGCAGCTCCGGGTCGGGCGGGGCGGCCGGCAGGGCGCCGTCGATGTCGTCCGGCAGCGGGACGTCGGTCGCCGTCCGCACCACCGGAGGGGCGATGTCCAGGTAGGACCTGGCCGCCTCGAGCTTCTTGCGGGTGCCGGACGGGAAGCCGCCGTGGCCCTTGTCGAGCGCCTGCTTGAGGCTCTCCAGGTCGCCGAAGGTGCTGATCAGGATGGCGGCCGTCTTCTCGCCGATGCCGGGCACGCCGGGCAGGCCGTCGCTCGGGTCGCCCCGCAGCACGGCGAAGTCGGCGTAGCGGTCGCCGGGGATGTTGTACTTTTTCGCGATGTCCGGCTGGGTGACCGCTTCGAGGTGGCCGAGGCCCCGGACCGTGTACAGCACGCGGACGCCGCGCGCGTCGTCGACCAGCTGGAACAGGTCCCGGTCGCCGGTGACGACGTCGACCGGCTGGGTGGCCCGGGTGGCAAGGGTGGCGATGACGTCATCGGCCTCGTAGCCGGCCGCCTCGGCGAGGGCGATCCCGGCCGCGCTGAGAACCTGGGTGATGAGCGGGATCTGCACGACGAGGCCGGGCGGCGTCTGCTCGGACCCGTCGGGCTCGGCCCGGTGCGCCTTGTAGCCAGGGATCGCGGCGACCCGGAAGGCCGGCCGCCAGTCCGCGTCCAGGCAGGCCACCAGGCGAGCCGGGCGATGTTCCCGCACCAGCCGGGCGATCGCGTCAAGGAGACCCCGGATCGCGTTCACCGGGGTGCCGTCGGACGCAGTCACCGTGTCCGGCATTCCGTAGAACGCCCGGTAGTACAGCGACGCCGTGTCAAGAAGCATCAACGAGCCCACCGGCTTATCCTGCCACGCCCGGGCAGCGGCCGTGTTGGGTACCTCCGGTGCCAGGCGGCGTCCGACGACGTCAGGCGACGCTGGCGCGGTCGGCGGCGGCCAGGCCGGCCCGCCCGGTGAGCAGCAGCCAGAGCGCGGCCAGCAGGTAGAACAGGCCGGAGACGCCGAGCGCCAGCGCCAGGATCACGCCCAGGATGGTCATCACCGGGTCGTCGTGCCAGCGGACCCGGACCACCAGCGCCGCGCCAAGCGCGACCAGCCCGGCGCAGCCGAGCAGGGCGGTGGTGAGCGTCGACCGGGTCCGGGCGGCCGAGCCGACCCGGACCGGCGGCCCGGCCGGCTCGGCGGCCTGGTCGGCGGCGGCGGCCTCGCGGCGCTGTGCGTCTTGCGCCAGCGCGACCGCGGCCGAGATCGCGTGGCCGATCTCGTCGGCCTCGGCCGGGATCCGCAGCCAGCCGTCGAGGGCGGACTTGCGCCACGTGTAGAGCGAGATCTCGCCCCCGGCCGATCTGGCCACCGACACCTTGGACCGGTCGACGAGCACGGCGGTGATATCGGTCAGCCGGACCCGCCTGGTGATGAGCCCCATCCCGAACACGAGCAGGCCGACCTCGGGGTTGATCACCACCGACGAGCCGGAGACCGTCATGCCCGCCGCCCACAGCGCGAGCAGCACGGCGACCGGGACGCCGAACCAGAGCGGGAGGAAGACGAGCGCGATCACCGCGCCGATGACCGCGATGACGACCGCCTTGACCCGCAGCACCGTCGGGCACCGCCAGCGTTGAACCATGGAGAAAGTATGCCGCATGCTGCTACCAAGCCGTCGGCTAGTGCGCCGGCCTTCAGGCCGGTGGTGGAAGCGGACGCGGGAGGGCCGCCACGCTGTCGGCCGCGCTCACCGCCGCCAAGGCAACGGCGGAACGGGCGTGGCTCGGCGAGGTGTCGGCGGTGGTGCTCCAGCAGGCCCTCGCGGACCTGAACGCGGGCTACAGGAACTTCCTCGCGTCGGCCGTGGGGAGGCGGAAGGGCCCGAAGGTCGCGCCGCCCCGGTTCCGGTCCAGGAAAGACCGCAGGCAGTCGGTCAGGTTCACCGCGAACTCCCGGTTCCGGGTCCTGGGCAACGGGCGGCTGCGCCTGCCGAAGATCGGCGACGTCGAGGTCCGCTGGTCCCGCGACCTGCCCGCCGCCCCATCGTCGGTCACGGTGATCCGCGACGCGGCCGGCCGGTACTTCGCGTCGTTCGTGGTCGAGGCCGGCCGCGACCCGCTGCCCGAGACCGGCCGGGAATGCGGGATCGACCTGGGCCTGACCCACTTCGCGGTGCTGGACGACGGCACCAAGATCGCCGCGCCGAGGTTCCTGCGGCGCGCGGAGAAGAAACTCAGGCGGGCGCAGCGGGACCTGTCCCGCAAGCAGATAGGCAGCGGCAACAGGGACAAGGCCCGCGTGAAGGTCGCGCGGGCGCGCGCCCGCGTCAAGGACGCGCGCCGCGACTTCCACCACAAGCTCTCCACCCAGATCATCCGCGATAGCCAAGCGGTGTACGTGGAGGACCTGTCGGTGCGGGGGATGGCGCGGACGCGGCTGGCGAAGTCAGTGCACGACGCCGGCTGGTCGGCGTTCGTGTCGATGCTCGAGTACAAGGCGAAGCTGCACGGCCGGGACTTCCATCGCATCGGCCGGTGGGAGCCGACGTCGCAGGTCTGCTCGGCCTGCGGCGCGAACGACGGCCCGAAGCCGCTGAGCGTGCGAGAGTGGACGTGCGGTCAGTGCGGAGCGGTCCACGACCGCGATGTCAACGCGGCCAGGAACATCCTCGCCCTGGGACGCAGGGAGAGGCTAAACGCCCGTGGAGGCCAGGTAAGACCAGCGGCGACGCCGGCACCGGCCCGTGAAGCGGGAAGCCGCAGGAGCGCCGCATGACTGACGCGGCACAGGCTGAATCCTCCGCCATCAGGCGGAAGAGCGCGTCAATGGAGCATGATCTTGCCGTCTGTCACGGTGATCGGCGCCGCCGGAAGCGCCGACGGGGCCGGCCCGGCGACGACCGCGCCGTCGGTGATCTTGAACTTGGAGCCGTGGCAGGGGCAGTCGATGGTGCCGTCCGCGACCTGGTTGCAGAGGCACCCGACGTGGGTGCAGACCGCGCTGAAGGCCTTGAAGACGCCCTTGGTCGGCTGGGTGACCACGACCTTGGCGTCGGTGAAGACCATGCCGCCGCCGAGCGGGATGTCGGCCGTCTGGCCGAGCACGGTGCCGCCCGAGCCTGCCGCCTTGCCTGAGCTGGCGGACGCGGCGGGCGCGGGCGTGCTGGCGGCGGGCGCGGCCGCCAGCTGAGGTCCCGGCGCCTGGCCCTGCTCGTTCGCGTCGTAGGGCACGGCGGAGGTGCTGCACGCGGTCAGCAGCGCGCCCGCCCCGCCCAGCCCGGCGCAGAGCAGCACCGTGCGGCGGGCGGCAGCGTGATCAGCCTGGGTCGTCGGTTCAGTCATCGATCATCCCTTCTGTTTCCCCCCTGCGGACTTATGACCCGCCGGCGGTCGCCGGGCAGGTTCTCTTATTCGCCATCGGGTTGCCCGGCCCGGTAGTGACCGGCGCGACCGGGCTGGCGAAGCAGGCCGCGACCGCCACCCCGGCCCCGTTCACGCTGATCGAGACGTCGTCGCCCACGCCCAGGGACCCGCAGCCGAGCTTGCTGAACGACTGGTCGAGCCGCATCGCCAGGAACGTGAAGAGGTTGTCGGCCGCGTCCGGGTCGGGGCTGGCCGCCCCGAACAGCAGGTTGACGTCCTGCTGGAGCCGACTGCCCTGAGCCTGCTCGAGTGCGGTGCAGTAGGCGTCGGGCGACTGGCCGGCCGGCAGCGGCGCCATGTCCACGATCGACCGGAGCGTGTCCGCCTTGACCGTGTCGTAGTTGCCGAACCGGTCCAGCGTCACCGGGTCGTTGAGCGGGACGAGCGCCTCCGCCCCGGCGCCGGCCCGGCCGGCCCAGGCGGCCGCCTGGAGCTCGTCGAGCGGCAGGGCCGACGCGGGCGCTCCGTTGTCGGCCAGGTTCGGCTCCTGCCACGGCGAGCAGCCGAGCGCGGGGTCGAGGAACTGGTCGAGCAGGCCGTTGTCACCCTGGTTGACGATCGTGCCCGCGCCCGCCAGCGAGGTCTTGTTGGCGGCGGTGTCCTGGGCGATCCGGCCGTCGTGGGCCGTCAGGTACTGGGTCGTCACGTTCGCGCTCTGGTTGGCGTCGACGAAGGCGAAGCTCCGGGTGGTGAGGCAGGCCTGCCCGTCCACCGAGTTGCCCGGCGCGGGCACGGTGAGCTTGCCCGCCGTGATCGCGGTGTTGGCGGCCGCGAAGAACGCCGCCGCGTTGCACGCTCCCACCTGGGTGAAGCCGGTGAACTGGCCGTC
Organism: Trebonia sp.; assembly: GCA_036509215.1. GTDB lineage: Bacteria > Actinomycetota > Actinomycetes > Streptosporangiales > Streptosporangiaceae > Trebonia. The sequence continues at coordinate 2,750 of DATCGA010000448.1, read as the reverse complement.
GTTGTCCTCGCCCGCCACGCAGGAGTTGCTCTGCAGGGAGAAGTCGGGCACGGCCCCGGCGGCCGGGAACGCGAACGTCCCGGCCGGCGCGGTCCCTGCGCCCTTGCTCACGCTGCCGGACGAGTCGGCCGTCTCGGCCGTGCCGGGCGGCAGCGGCGCCGACCCCTGCGACTCGACGGCGGCGCTGCCTTGGCCGGAGTCACGGGAGAAGGCCAAACCCGCAGACCCCGGTATCGAACGGACCGTGTCCGACTCTTGCGGCGTCGATGACTGCGCTGGGACGAGCGACGGATCCTGGTCTTCCCCTTTCAGCGTCAGGTCGTCGCCGTTGAAGCCGAACCAGAGCGCGACCACCGCGTTGGCCGGGATCGCGGGCAGGACCGGGGCGACGGCCGCGGTCGTGTTCGCGTCGACCACCAGCGGGTCGTAGACCGAGATCTGACCGGTGGCGGGGTTGATGATCGCTCCTTGGACGAAGGCCGCCTGGCTGTCGTCGGCCTCGTGGCACGGGCCGTCGGCCGGGTCGGTCGCGGTCAGCTGGTACGGCGTCGTCAGGCCAAGCGGGGTCAGCGGGTTCTCGGGCACGATGAGCGTGCAGTTGGGGTTGGCCGCCGCGCCCGCGGCGCCCGGGGCAGCGGCCCCGGGCGGCGCCGCGGCGGTCCTGAACAGGCCGCTCGCCCCGAGGGCCATCGTCGAGACGGCGCCGACGGCCACGATCGCGAGCACGGAGATGACCGAGACCGGGTGAGCGCCGAGCCACCCGATGGGGCCGTGCCGGCGCCGGTGGCCGCGCTGTCGGACCGGACGCCGCTGCAGAGAGCGCGGATCGCCCTCGGGCAACGCATACGGCGATCTGGCGTCGCGGTCGTATCCCGGCCGACCGCCGCCGTAGGCGGGGCCGCCGCTGCCGTAGCCCGGCTGGCGGCCGCCGTAGCGGGGCCGGGCTGCTGGGTACCCGGGCTGGCCGCCGTAGCCGGGCTGGCCACGGTCGAATTCGTGGCCGATTTGATCCCCGTAGCCGGGCTGATCTCCGTACCCCAGCTGACCGCCGTACCCAGGCTGAGCGCCGAAGCCGGGCTGGCCGTTGTCGTAGCCGGGCTGATCCCCGTAGCCGGGCAGGCCCCCATAGGCGGGCTGACCGCCGTAGCCGGGCTGAGCATCGCGGTAGCCGGGCTGGCGGCCGTATTCGGGCTGATCGTCGCCGTAGCGCGGCCGACTGCCGTACCCGGGCTGGTCGCCGCCGCCAACCAGGCTGGTCCGGCCATGCCGGCCGGAGCCGCGCCGATTGCCGCCTTGGCTGCCCCGACCCGTAGGCAGTCTCATGATCACGGTCCTTCCCAACCGTCGACGCTCTGGCCGCGACGCTTCCCGAACAGGACGTTAGCGTTCCGTGATCAGTAACGAGACTGATTCCAGTTTTTATAGTTATTACACGGTCAAATAAGGCCATCAGCCCCCGGTGAGAGCGGTCAGCGGGCGGGGTTCGCCGCCCTCCGCCGGTCCCGGTGCCCCGTTCCCGTCCGCCCCGGGGGCCTTACCGGGCCGGCGAACGGGTACAAAGGGTGCTGGTAGAGCGAGCGGCGGTACTAGCGAGCGGATCGATCCAGACGACGGGACATCGGCACCAAGAGCACGATCACACGCACCGCGCCTCCCCTGACGCCGACTGGCGCTGGCTGGCGGCGGCCGGGGCGCTCATCGTGCTGTTCATGGTGGGCGAGGTCACGGCCGGGGTGGTCGCGCACTCGCTGGCGCTGCTGTCGGACGCCGCGCACATGCTCACCGACGCCGCCGCGATCGGCCTGGCAATCGTCACCACCAAGATCGCGGGACGGCCGGCCCGCGGCGGTTATACCTACGGGCTGCGCCGCCTCGAGATCCTGTCCGCCCAGGCCAACGGGATCACGCTGGTGCTGCTGGCGGTCTGGCTGGCCTACGAGGCGATCCGGCGGCTGATCACGCCGCACCCGGTCGCGGGCGGCCTGATGCTCGGTGTCGCACTGGCCGGCGTCGCCGTCAACGTGGCGGCGAGCCTGCTGCTGGCCCGGGCGAACGCCTCCAGCGACCGGCGCAGCCTCAACATGGAGGGCGCGGTCGCGCATGTGCTGACCGACCTGTACGCCTTCGCCGCCACCGTGGTGGCGGCCATCATCATCCTGGCGACCGGGTTCAACCGCGCCGACCCGATCGCCACCCTGGTCGTGGTCGCCCTCATGCTGCGGGCCGGAAGCGGGCTGATCCGGGAGTCCGGACGGATCTTCCTCGAGGCGGCCCCGGCCGACATCGACCCCAGCGCCCTCGGCGCCGCCATGGTTGCCAGGCCCCACGTCGCCGAGGTCCACGACCTGCACGTCTGGGCCATCACCACCGGCATGCCCGCTGCCTCGGCCCACGTCCTGGTCGAGCCCCGGCAGGACTGCCACGCCGTCCGGGCCGACCTGGAGGCCCTGCTGGCCCGCGACTACGGCATCAGCCACCTGACCCTCCAGGTCGACCACTGCCCCGACCAGTCCCTCACCCCCGGGCCCCGCCAGAGCAGCCACGACCAGCCCGACGCCGACGACGCCCATGGCTCCGTAGACGTTAGCGCCCACGACGCCCATGGCTCCCCCGGCCACAACGCTGATCCCCACGACGACCACGACCACGACCACGACGCGCGCGGGCCACACGGCGACGGCAGTCCAGACGGCCACGACGGGCCACACAGCGACCACGATCACCAAGGGTCGCGCCGGCCACGCGGACCC
>DATCGA010000447.1:0-14007 GCA_036509215.1 Trebonia sp. | reverse complement strand
GGGGCGGTAGAGGCTGCCGCCGGGGCCGGTCGCGGTGTAGGTCTGGGTCTGCAGGACCGGGGCGGCGGCGGCGTTCGCGCCGGCCACGCCGTAGGTCAGGCCGGCGGCGGTCACGGCCGCCGCCGCGGCGGCCGCGGCGGCCAGCCGACGACGGCGGGCAAGCTTCTGGAATTTCAAGGTCACAGCGCTGTCTCTCCTGGGTAGCGGGGGTTCACCACAACCGAGAAGCCTTCCGGGCCAAGGTGAACGCCCGGCAAGGGACGAGAGCAGCTCAGAGGCGGTTAATCCGAAGGGATTAGCCTGCGGTAGCCGATTCGTTACGCGGACACGAGGGGAAAGGCAGTGATCGCCGCCGTCGTGAAGATTTCATGTAATGCCCCGACATTAAGTCGGCCCGGAGCCAGGCCGGCCAGCTTGCGCTTGCCCCCGAGGAGGCTGAGCGTCGCCAAGATTTTACGCAACATATGGGTATTTGTTGGATATTGACGCTAGCGTTGGACCACGTGACTGAGTCCTCGCCGGTTCGTACGCGGGCGTCTCGCAGCGCTGGTCACGGGCGTCCCGCGGACGGGAGGCTGCGCCTGCTGGCGGCGGCCGAGCAGCTGTTCGCCACCCGCGGGCTCGAGGTGGCGAACCGCGACATCGTAACCACCGCCGGCCAGCACAACCAGTCGGCGATCACCTATCACTTCGCGTCCAGGGCCGGGTTGATCGACGCGGTCCGCGAACGGCATGAGACCCCGATCGCCCAGCACCGCCAGCATCTCGTCGCCAGGCTGCCGGAACCCGGGGATCGGACCACCCGCCAGCTCGTCGAGGCCCAGATTCGGCCGCTCGCGGCCGAGATGCTGCGCTGCGCCCCGTCGTACTGGGCCAGGCTCACCGAGCTGCTGCTGGTCGACGAGCCGCTGCGGTTCGGGCGCGGCATCGGGCCTTCCCCGCATCCCGGCCCGCAGCAGCAGGCAGACTCGATCCAGTCCGACCTGCTCGACCTCATGGTGGCGCACCTGAGCCACCTGCCCGAGTCGGAGGCGGTCGACCGGGTCGCGCTGACCGTCCGGTTCCTGAACAGCGGCCTGGCCCGGTGGGAGCACGACAGCGAGATCGGCGTCGACGACGTCGTCCCGCTGGCGTCGTTCACGCTGGTCCTGACCGACCTCGCTGTCGTCATGCTCGACGCGCCGACGTCCGCTGAGCTGTAACCGGAGGATGCTCGACCGCCTCGGACACCGGGGGCGGGAATGAACTGGCGGCCGGATGGGCTGTAGCCTGTGGTCGTAGTTGTCTTCTGTGCCCCCAATTCCGAGATTGAGGGCACAATAGTAAGCAGTGGGCCGACCCATCCGATGGCGTCGGCCCGCGTCATGTCCGTCGCAACGGCAATCCGTCGCGACGGCGGCCGAGCTCGATGTCAGCGCCTTGACTGCGACGTAGCACGTGACAGCAAAGTCACCGCCGCGCTGGATGAGCCCCAGGCCGGGCCGCGCCGTAACGGCGTGGCCGAGGGCAGAAACCAGTGTGGGAGTCAAAAAGTGCTTGTTGAGCAAGATGGTTCGTTCATGACCGAAAGCAACGGCGGGGAGCCGGCCGGCTTCGCCGACCTCATGCTGGCCCCGGAGCTGTGCCGTGCGCTGTCCGGCCTCGGTTATGAGGAGCCAACGCCGATCCAGCTGGCCGCGATCCCGCCCCTGCTCGAGGGCCGTGATCTGGTCGGACAGGCGGCGACGGGGACGGGGAAGACGGCCGCCTTCGCGCTCCCCATCCTCCAGCGAATCCTGGCCGAAGGCGGCGGGACGGACCCGCTCGCGCTGGTCCTCGTCCCCACCCGCGAGCTCGCGGTGCAGGTCGCCGAGGCGATGAACAGCTACTCGCGCGACATGGGGGCGCGGGTGCTTGCGGTCTACGGCGGCGAGCCGATCGGCCGCCAGCTCGGGCCGCTCCGGCGCGGCGTCGACGTGGTGGTGGCGACCCCGGGGCGGGCGATCGACCACATCAACCGGGGCACGCTGAAGCTGAGCGGCCTGGCGATGGTCGTGCTCGACGAAGCGGACGAGATGCTCGACATGGGCTTCGCCGACGACATCGAGGAGATCCTCGGCGGCACCCCGGAGACCAGGCAGACCGCGCTGTTCTCGGCGACTATGCCGCCGCGGATCAACGGCATGGTCCGCCGCCACCTGCGCAACCCGGCCCGGGTCGAGCTCGGCCGCCAGGAGTCGGCGTCAGCCGAAGGCCTGCTGGTCCGGCAGACCGCCTACGTCGTGCCGCGCGGGCACAAGGCCGCCGCGCTCGGCCGGGTGCTCGACCTGGAGACCCCGACCGCGACGGTCGTCTTCTGCCGCACCAGGGACGAGGTCGACCAGCTGACCGAGTCCCTGAACGGCCGGGGTTACCGCGCCGAGGCGCTGCACGGCGGAATGGACCAGAATCACCGCGACCGGGTGATGAACAGGCTCCGCAGCCAGAGCATCAACCTGCTGGTGGCCACCGATGTGGCCGCCCGCGGCCTCGACATCGACCAGCTCACGCACGTGGTGAACTACGACGTGCCCAGCGCGCCGGAGTCGTACGTGCACCGCATCGGGCGCGTCGGGCGGGCCGGCCGCGAAGGCACCGCCATCACCCTGGTCGAGCCGCGCGAGCACCGGATGCTCAAGGTCATCGAGCGGGTGACCAAGCAGCCGATCACGATCGAGAAGCTGCCGACGGTCGCCGACCTGCGGGCCAGGCGCCTGGAGCTGACCGGCGCCGCGCTCCGCGAGATCCTGGCCGACGGCGGCGACCTGGAGGCCTTCCAGGCGGTGGTCGAGCCGCTCAGCGCGGAGTTCGACCTCTACAAGGTCGCGCTCGCCGCGGTCAAGCTGGCCCATGAGGCGAGCGGAACGCCCCGCGACGAGGAAGAGCTGCCGGAGGTCGAGCTGTCGTCGACGGACGAGCGCCGCGGTGGCCGCAACGGCAGCGGACGCGAGCCGTTCCGGTCGGCCGGGCGGGGCCCGCGCCGTGGTCGGGGCGCGACGGCGGGCACGACCCGTCTGTTCGTGGGGACCGGCCGTGCCGCCGGAGTCCGGCCGCAGGACCTGGTAGGCGCTATCACCGGCAAGTCGAACCTCTCCGGACGGGACATCGGCACGATCGAGATCGCCGACCGCTTCTCCCTGGTCGAGGTGCCCGAGGCGGCCGCCGACGACGTGGTGGCGGCGCTCCGGCAGGCCGGCATCAGGGGCCGCACCGCGACCGTTCGCCGCGAGCGCTACGAGGCGCGCTAATTGATTCGGGGCACTGGCCCCGAGCTGGGATAATTGCAGGCATGGCCACCCTAGTCGGCCGGAGCGCGGAACTCGCCCGGCTCCGCGTCCTGCTCGATGACGCCGCCTCAGGCGCCGTCGCCGCCCTCGTCGGCGGCGACGCCGGGGTGGGCAAGTCCCGGCTGGTCAGCGAGGTGACCGCGATCGCCGCCAGCCAGGGGTTCACCGTGCTGTGCGGCCAGTGCGCGGAGATCGGGGACAGCGTGCCCTACCTCCCGTTCGCGGATGCCATCAGAACCGCGTCGCCGGAGGTCGAGACGGCGGTGAAGGCGCGCCCGGTCCTCGCCCGGCTGCTGCCGGACGGCGGCGAAGGCGGCGACCTGGAGACCGACCGGGCCGCGCTGACCCGCCAGCAGATGTTCGGCGCCGTCCTCGGGCTGCTGGCCGAGCTGTCGGGGCGGGCGCCGGTGCTGCTCGTCCTCGAGGACCTGCACTGGGCCGACGCCTCCACCCGCGACCTGCTCACGTTCCTGCTCCGGATGCTGCACGGCGAGCGCGTCGCCATCATCGGCACCTACCGTACCGACGACCTCTACCGCCGCCACCCGCTCCGCCCGGTCGTGGCCGACCTGCTCAGGCTCCCCTCGGTGGTCTCCGTCCAGCTCGGCCCGCTCACCCCGTCGGCGCTGACCGAGCTCCTGTTCTCCATTTCCGACGCGCCCGGGCGGCTGTCGGCCGGCACCGTCAACCAGATCGTGGCCAGTTCCGAGGGCAACGCCTACTACGCAGAAGAGCTGCTGGCCGCGCTGTCGGACACCGCGAACGGTACTCGCGCCGGGCCCGGTCTCCCCTCGGGGCTTGCGGCGCTGCTGATGTCCCGGGTCGAGCGGGTATCGGACGCCGCCCAGCAGGTGCTGCGGGCGGCGGCGGTGGCCGGGCGCCGATCCGGAGACGACCTCGTCCGCGCCGCCTCCGGCCTGCCTGGCGCGGCCTACGACGAGGCCGTCCGCGAGGCGGTCGCGCATCAGCTATTGGTGCCCGACGGCGCCGACGGCTACGCCTTCCGGCACGCGCTGCTGCGCGAGGCGGTCTACAGCGACCTGCTGCCGGGGGAGCGGACCCGGCTGCACGGGCAGCTCGCAGCGCTGCTGTCGGGCGTGCCCGGCGCGGCCGCCGAACTCGCGCACCACAGCCTGGCCAGCCACGACGTGCCGGGGGCGTTCGCCGCCTCGATCCGCGCGGGGGACGAGGCACGTCGCCTGGGCGCGCCCACCGAGGCCCACCGCCACTACGACCAGGCGCTGTCGCTGTGGGATCGGGTGGACGACGCGGCCACGATCGCCGCGGTCAGCCGGGGCGAGCTCGCGCTGCAGTCCGCATCGGCCGCGTTCGCGGCCGGCAACGTGCCCCGCGCGGTGCACCTGCTGCGGCGGATCCGGATGGCCATGGCCAAACCCCGGGCCGGCCTCGCGGCGGCCGCCGACGACGCCGCGCTGCGCAGCCGGGTGGGGGAGCGGCTGGCCTACTTCCTGCTCGAGATCGAAGGCAGCGAGGCGCCGGCCGAGGCGCTCGCGGTGGCAGCCGAGACCGTGCGGGAGACCCCGGCCGAGCCGCCGACCTGGTACCTGGCCCGCGCGATGGCGACCTACGCGCTGACGCTCATGGTGACCGGGGACAACGCGTCGGCCCGGGAGTGGGCGGAGCGGGCGCGCGCCGCCGCCGATGGCGAGGCCCGCTGGGTAGCGGCCGAGGCACTGACCACGCTGGGCCAGCTGAGCAGCCGCGAGGGCGACAGCGAAGAGGCCAGCCGGATGTTCGCCGCCGCCTTCGAACAGGCCGAGGGCACCCAGATGGTCCAGGTCGAGCTGCGGGCGACGTTCATGCTCGCCCACGAGCACCAGGCCCGGGGCGAGCTCGCCGAGGGGGCGCGGATCGCGCAGCTGGGCGAGCGCCGGGCCGATGACGAGGGGCTCGGCCTCGCACCCTACGGCCTCGACCTGCGTTACCTGCACTTCCAGGCGTGCTTCCTGTCCGGCCAGTGGGATCACGCCCAACGGCTGGCGGACGGGTTCCCGGTCCGGGTCACCAGCCTGCCCGAGGCGGTGCTGTCCGCGATGGCCCTATTCATCGACGTCGCCAGGGACAACCGGGCCGCCGAGGAACGCCGGACCTGGCTGGAGCCGTTCTGGAACGACGGCTTCGTCGGCTACGTGGCGCGGAGCCTGCTGGCCGAGCTCGCGCTGTGGCGCGGCGATACCGACCTGGCGCTGTCGCACGCCGAAGCGGCGATCCGCGCCGACACGCGACGCTCCTATAAGCCGTCGACGCTCCGCCCGGCCGCCATCGCGCTGGCCGCCCGCGCCGACCGTGCGGTCGCCGCCCGGGCGTCAGGGAACTCCGGCGCCGCGGCGGCCGAACTGGCCAGCGCGAAGGAACTGCTCGACATCGCGCGTGAGGGCGCCCGCTCTCCGGCCCTGCCGAAGGCGGTCCTCGGCCCGGAGGGCCGGGGCTGGTTCGCCCGGGCCGAGGCCGAGTACGGCCGGGCGTCCGGTCAGAACGCACCCGAATCCTGGGAAGCCGTGCTCAGCGCGTTCGGCCCGCAGTACGTGTACGAGACCGCCCGCGGCCAGTGGCGGCTGGCCGAGGCGCTCATCGAGGCCGGCCGGGCCGAGGAAGCGGTGCCGATCTGGCGGGCAGCCGCCGCCACGGCCACCCGACTAGGCGCCGCACCGCTCTCCGCCGCCCTCGAAGCCCTGGCCCGTCGCGCCCGCCTGGACCCCGGCCCGGCCGCCAAGGGCGATGGGGCCACCGCCGCCTCCGGCAGCGAGTACCTGACCGAATCGCTCACCGACCGCGAGCGCGACGTGCTCCGGCTGCTCTCCCGAGGCCAGTCCAACCGCCAGATCGGCGTCGAGCTGTTCATCTCGCCCAAGACCGCCAGCGTGCACGTCTCCAACATCCTCGCCAAGCTGGCTGTCACCAACCGCACCGAAGCCGCCGCGATCGCCCACCGCGAAGGCCTCTGACCAGTCTCCCGGACCACTCCCCGTCGATGTCGCCCTCGCCCGGGACGTGCAGGGCGTCGTACCGCGTCTCCTTGGTCAGGTCCTCGGTGACCAGCGAGTACCCGAGCTCCGCCGCGAGGGGGAAGGCAAGGCTGGTCTTCCCCGCCCCCGGCATCCCGGAGACATACACGATCCGGCTTCCCGGTGAGCGATTTACCAGCGCTCGACCAGGTGCTCACGGCCAGACGGCGGTTCGTACGGTTCCGGCCAGAAGTCCGTCACCTGGGTGATCAGCCCGTTGGCGAATTCGAAGAACACCATCGCGTCGTCGGTTCGGCCGTCGAGACGCCATTCGAACCACACCACGCCGTGCCGCTCGTCGGCGATGACGACCTTCGGCCGCAGGTGCCAGTCGCCGGGATACTCCTGATTGAACCGCAGGTAGCGGTCACGTCCCCGGATGCGCTCCCGTGACTGCGGGATCTCGTAGACCACGGCCGGGTGCAGCAGCCCCGCCCACATATCCCAGTCCCGCGCTTCCAGGCTTGTGATGAAGCGCTCGGCGAGGTCGCGGTTGCCGTCCATCCCAGCAAGTTAGCGCACGGGGCCGCCCGTACAGCTAGCCGTCGCCGGTGGGCAGCACCCGCTGTCCGAACGCGCCGGACATGAGGCTGCGCAGCGCGCGCGTCGAGCGCCGCTCGAAGAGCTCGAAGCACAGGTCCCGCAGCCCCTCCTGGTGCCATTGCGGGAGCGAGACCAGCCGGCCGTCCTGTTCCACGTGGTCGGGGAAAAGGTCGAAGATCTCCCAGCTGTCGACCGAGGTCTCGCCGTCTCGCAACAGCTCCGCGATCGCCCGCCGGGAGGCGGCCGCCGCCTCCGCCGCCCGTAGCGCCCCGGCCGGGCCGGCCAGCAGGGTGTGGTCCCCGTTGAGCCGGAAGCGCGGGCCGAGCAGGCCGGCCGAGACGACCAGCGAGTGCGCGTTGAGGTACTCGTGGGCGACCTTCACCGCCAACTGGACGGTCCCGCTGCCGAGCATCGTCAGGTAGGCCGCGTAGGCGGCGCGCTGCTCGGCGTCGGAATCGCCGACCACGCCGCTGGCCGCGATCCGCTCCTCCAGCGTCCCCGCGTCGGCCACGTCCTGCGCGTCCCGGGTGGGTCCGGGCGGCCCCGCCGCCCCGCTGGCCCGGTCGTAGAGCCCGGGGCCGTGCAGCAGCGGCTGCCGCGCGGCGGTGAGGGTGTCGAGCACGTCCCGTCCGGGATAGGACACGCCGGACGTGGCCAGCCACTCGATGTACCACTGGATGACCAGCGTCTTGTTAACGAGGTGGCCGGCCGCGAAGGAGTCCTGCAGGAAATGGTCGGCGTAGCCCGCCCAGGTCCGCGCCCGCAGCCGCAGCGCCTCCCGCTCCGCCCCGGCCTCGGTCGCCGACCGCGCGATCAGCTCCCGGGCGGCCAGGTGGAAGCAGCGCCAGCGGTGCCAGGAGAACGGGGCGAAGTGACCGGAGTTGCGCGCCAGCACCGCCGAGTACCGCTTGGCCGGGCCGAACCCGTGCCGTCGGCCGAGCTTGCTGACCGCCGCTATCTCGGCCGTCTCGGCCAGCGGGCCGAGCAACGGGTAGCGCAGCGACCCGGGCAGCAGCCGGGGCAGCGTCACCGGCAGCGGACCCCGGGTGCCGCGGACCCCGGCCGGCCGGGCCAGCTCGGCGACGCTCCAGCTGCGGACCGACTGGATCAGCGGCCCGATGAACGCCAGCGGGGCGGACTCGATGTCTTCCGGCCGTCCCAGGTAGTCGGGGAGCACGTTCAGCTCCCCGAGGGTCACCACCAGGCCGCTGCCGCGCAGCCGGACCGGTTCAAGCGCCGGGTACGCGGAACGCAGCCGTCCCTCGCTCGCCTGCCGTGGCGCCCGCCCGAGCTCCGCCAGCAGGTCGCGGTAGCCGGCCACGGGAACCGCGTCCCCGTCCGCCGCGGCCCGCACCTGCTCCGGATCGAGGTCCCCGAGCATCGAGTGCTCCCAGGCCATGTACCGCTGCAGCACCGGCCGCCGGCCGGTCCCGCCCCCCGATACCCCGAACGTGACGGGACGCCCCGCGATAAGCGCGTCGGCGGCCGCGTCGGCCGCGGGCTCTTCCGCCGTCGCGGCCGGCATCACCGTCACCGGAAGCGGCACCGGCAGCGGAATCGGAAAGTCAGCGCCCCGCCCGGGCGCGCGGACCAGGCCCGCGGACTGCTGGACCACGTGCGCGACCTCGTGCGCCAGCAGCCATAGGCCGTCGCGGGTGGCCGGCCGGAATTCTCCGGCCGCGAAGTAGATATCCGTCCCGACGGTGAACGCCCGCGCCCCCAGCGCACGGCACGCCAGGTCGGCGGCGCCACCGGCAGCATCGCCGTGGTGCACCCGGATCGAGTCGAAGTCGATCCCGTCGGCGCGGTAGCGCGCGCGGAAAAGGTCCGCCAGTTTCGGCACGATCCGACCCCCAGCCACCGACAACAGCGCCGCCTTACGCGACTCAAGATACTCGCGCGATTTCCGTTATCGGCTGAGGGTGCCGCCGTCTCCGATGCAGGTATAAATATCGAGGAGGCCGTCCGTGACGGGGAGAATACGCCATCGGTCGGTCCGCCACCTGATCGCCGACGGCAGACGGTGCTACCGAATCGCGGCCGCGGTCACCTCCGTCGTCGCGGTGGCGGCGCTCACGCTGGGGGCCTCCGGGCAGCTGTTCGCGCCCGCCGCCCGGCCGAGCACTGTCAAGGCGGTGCTCACCCAGGACACGAGCACCCAGGACCCGAGCAGTCAGGCGGCGGCCGACGACGTGCCCCGTCGGTGCCCCCGAGGGAGGAAAACCAGCCCGCCCACGCGCTCAGCGCCCCGCTGTCGGTCGACCTCCGCATCGGCGCCGGCCCGCTGTCGGACCGGGCCTACTCGACCGTCGGGGGCCTGCCCGACCACGCCGCCCGCACCAGGCGGACGGCCCCATCCGGGGTGAGCGGCAGGTTCTGCTCGATCATCATCGGGCCAGCAGCCTGGTCAGAGCCTGGCTGAGCTCGGCGGCGGGATCGGCCGCACCGCCTCGGCTGCGCCAGCCGACGAAGCCGTCGGGACGGACGAGCGCGGCGCCGGCCGGGCCGATCCCGTAGGCGGCCGCGATGCCATCGGACCCGATCCCGGCCAGCGGCGCGATCACCGGCAGGCCCCGGCGGGCCGCCGCCGCTGCCGCCTCCTGCCAGGGCTGGCCGCAATCCCCGGTCAGCAGCACGAAGCCCAATCCGAACAGGTCGAGGGTGGACCGGCCGGGCGCGAGCTCGACGTGCGGTGCGCGGCTCCCGGGCTGCCCGAGCGCCTTCCCCGGGTGCTCGACCAGCGCGTCGTCATCGGCTTCGTCTGGATCGGGCAGGATCGCCGTCGAGCGGCAGCGGTAACCGATCTCCATGCTGAACTCGTCTACCAGTCCGGGGATTTCGGCGGGCATCAGCTCGGGCGTGACCCGGTGCAGCCAGCGCGCATAGGCCTGGTCGACCGTCAGCTCGCGCGGCCTCCTTCCCTGAGGCGGCCGAGATGTTCACCTGGCTGGCCACCAAGTGCACGGCCGACGTCATGATCCCGGGCGGGTTCGCCACCACCATTCACGAGGCGGCCGCGCGGGGCGACATCCCCGCCGATTCGGTCGCCCATCTCCTGGCCGCCTACGCGATCCCGTCGCTGGACACCACGATCAGCGCCATCGGAAGCTCGATCTGGCTGTTCGCGCAGCACCCGGACCAGTGGGACCTCATCCGGGCGGACCCGAGCCTGATCCCGGGCGCCTTCGCCGAGGCCCTCCGGCTCGAGTCGCCGGTCCCGTCCTTCGGTCGCACCACGAGGCGGCCGTACTCGGCCGGCGGGCTGTCGATCGAGCCGGGCCGCCGGGTGCTGGTCTCGTACGCTTCGTCAAATCGCGACGAGCGCAAGTACGCCGACCCCGACCGGTTCGACGTCACCCGGGACAACGCGGACCACATCGCCTTCGGCTACGGCATCCACAGCTGCCCCGGCCAGAGCCTCGCCAAGTTCGAGGGCTTCGCGATCATCGAGGCGCTGGCCCGGCGGGTCGAGCGGTTCGAGGTCATCGGCGAACCGACGCTGGCGCTCAACAACATGACGCGCTCGCTCGGCTCGCTGCCGATCCGGGTCAGGCTCGCCGCCTAGTGGGCCGCGCACACCGGCCGGTAGTGATCCGCGCAGGCGGACCAGACCCGGCCGGAGTGCGGGTCGCGCTGCTCATCGGGATCGAGCCCGTCGTAGCTCCAGTTGATGGCCGGCTCGCCGCACACGGTGCAGGGGGTGATCTTCGGGGCTGGGACCGTGATGCCATCGCCCGGGGTCCGCCGGACCCGAATCCAGATCATGAGCACGAGCACCGCCACGTGAATCACCGATACCAGAATCACGATCGTGGTCAAATTGCTGTTCACTTAGATGCTGTCCTTGGCTGGGGAGGGGAGTGGCTTGACGCCGGCCCGGCGGGCCGCCTGGTTCAGCTCGGTGAGCCCCCGGTGCAGTTCCATGAGCTCGCCGAGGCTCAGGCCGAGCCTGGCCACGACCGCGGGCGGCACGTTCAGCGCCTGCTCGCGCAGCGCCCGGCCGTCCTGCGTCAGGTCGATGCGGAGCTGACGCTCGTCGCGGGCGTCGCGGGTCCTGGTGACCAGGCCCGCCGCCTCGAGGCGCTTCAGCATCGGCGAGAGCGTCGGCCCGTCCAGCTGGAGCAGCTCGATGAGCTCCTTCACCGGCAGCGGCGACTGCCCCCACAGGGCCAGCATGACCAGGTACTGCGGGTGGGTCAGCCCCATCGGCTCCAGGATCGGCCGGTAGACGCTGAGCACGCTGCGCGCCGCGATCGACACCGCAAAGCACACCTGGCGCTCCAGGGCCAGCGGATCGGCCGGCCCCTCGGGCGGTCCTGTTCGCTCGCCGGTGTGTTCGATAATCGTCACGGGTGCCCCATCGTGGCCGGTAACCTGGAATCGCTGCACGCTCTAACCATTAAGACACTATCAATTAGTGCACGAAGCATGCAAGCGCGCCATCGTCGTCGCCAGCGTCCCGGCCGGGTTTACGGAGTTGTCGCGATGGGGCCGGGTGCGGTCGGACCGGGGGCCGGGAAGTCGGCCCAGTGGAAGCCGGCCACCGTCATCACCCGCTGGAACAGGGTCTCCGCGCCGTCAAGCTGAGGCGTCGTCTTGCCGCCGATCACGACCGAGACCAGCGGGCACAGCTCCTGGTGCGCAGTCACCACCGCCAGCGCCGGGCCGCCCGCGGCCGCGCGGAACGTCAGCTGCATGCCCGGGCCGGGAAAGGGGCCGCATTCCGTCCAGTCGGCCGGGGGGTCCGACGGCAGCACGTTCACGACCGCGGCGATCTTCTCCACCAGGGCCGGATCGGTGATCGTGACCTGGTGGTCGGTGCGGGCCGGGGGCGCGTGCCCGGCCAGCGGGGTGATCGTCACCATCCGGGCCGCGGCCGGGATGAGCGACGCCGCGGTCCTGGCCGGCAACCACAAGACCTGGGCGTACACCCCGATCGCGGTCCGGTCCCGGCCCTCGGCGACCACGGCCGCGATCACCGTCCGGTCGATCAAGACCCCCGGCCCGTCGGGCAGGGCGAAATCGACGTACGACAGCTGCAGGTTGTTCGGCAACCCCGGTGTGAGCGGGGGACCGCTTCCAGGCACGACCTTGCCGACGCCGCCGCCGCCAACGTCAGTAGAGCCGGCCGGCCTATGCGCCCGGATCCACGCCAGGACGGTCCGAGGCTGGCCGGCCACCTGCCACCAGCCCGCCCGGCTCACCACGTTGGCGCTGGCCGGCACGGTCGGCGCCTTGGCCAGCAAGGACACCGGCGCTCGGCCGATCCGCAGCGCATCCGGCGGGGGGACGAACGAGGCGAGCAGGTCCGCCGCGTCGGCGACCGCACGCTGCTGCGGCGTCTGCCGCGCCGCCGCCGCCACTCCGGTGACCGGGGTCGCCGGCCGGCCGGCCGAAACGGTTCCGCAGCCCGCCAGCAAAGCGACGACGCCGATGACGGCCAGCCAGCCTGCATTCCTCATACCCCTTAGACGCCGCAGGCGCGGCCGCAGGTTCCACCGCCGCCCAGGCCGGTTAAATCACCGCGCCGCCGGGGTTCTCAGGCCGTCCATGAGCAGGTTCAGCAGCCGGTCGGCCTGCGGGCGCTGCTCGGGCTTGCCGACCACGGTGAAGATGCCGATCAGGCTGGCGGCGATGTCCTCGGCGGTGACGTCGGCCCGGAGGTCGCCCGCCGCCCGGCCGGCCTCGAGGATCGTGGTGATGACGTCGAGGAGCTCGGCCCGGGTCCGGGCGAGGGCGATCTCGCCCGACTCGATCATCGCCAGCAGCGTGCCGATCATGCCGTGCTTGGTCATCAGCCAGTCGCCGAACAGGTCCATCCAGCGCCGCATCGCCTCGGCCGGCGGAAGCTGCCCGAGCAGCTCCCTAGCGCCGACGGTGAGCCGCTCGACCTGGTCGTGGTAGACGGCGTCGACCAGCGACTCGCGGGTCGGGAAGTGTCGGTAGAGGGTCGCGATCCCGACGCCGGCCTCGCGGGCGATGGCGCGCATCGACGGCTCGGCCTCGGCCGCCGCGAACGCGCGGGTGGCCGCCGCGAGCAGCGTGTCGCGGTTGCGGGACGCGTCCGCGCGAAGGGCGCGGACGTCGACGTCGGTCAAAACGGATCACGCTCCACTTGTGCTAGTGTCGATCTTGTAAGCGGAACATGATCCGCTTCGGCTAGCTTAACCTCTTCTGGCAAGGAGACGCATGCTCGTCTTTGTCGCCGCCGACGCGCCCGTCTCCAGCGCGCGCACGCAGGCTCTGCTCGGCTGGACGCCCACCCACCCCACGCTGCTCGAGGACATCGAGGCCGGCGACTACTGCGCACCGCGATGAGCGCCGCCGACGGCACGTTCACGGTGCCGATCGCCCGGGCCTCCCCCTCGAAGAATGGCGCGCCGCCGTGGAGATCAGCCTGACCGGCCACGCCCGCGGCAAGCTCCTCCTGCTGCCCTAACCGAAGCAAAAAATCACAAGCCCGGATTTTCGAACGGACCCTGCATGACTGCGCAGCGTTCACGAGCACCTGTCGGCTATATGACCTCTTGCCCGTCATAACCCCTATGCGCCACTATGGTGCGAATTGCCGGGTGGATGAGGGCGGGTGGTTCTCGGTGGACGAGATCGGTTTCGGACCGCGACGCGAAGCCCGGCCGCCGTCGCGCCGTCTGCGCGCCTGCGTGGCCGCCGCCGCGATCGCGGGTGCCGCCGCGGCCGCCATCGCGATCGCGGTGACAGCCGCGGGGTCGCAGCGCGCGACCAGCTCACCGCCGGCCGCCGCCCAGCCGGCCGTGCTTCCGGCCCAGGTGCTCGGTCCGCCGTCGGCGGTCTGCCCGCCAGCCCAGCCGGCCTGGCCGAGTCTGACCGGCCTGCCGGCGGGCATGCACGCGGGCGCGATCCGGATCGTCGTCGACGAGCAGTTCAGCGGCCAGTGCCCGGCTCGCTAGGGCGCTGGCCACATACGTTCACCGGGTTCCGGCGCTGGGCCAGGCGCGAGAACATCGAGCTGTGCTTCACGCCCGCGAACGCATCCTGGGCCAATCCGATCGAGGCGCAGTTCGGTCCGGTACGCACCTTTGTCATGGGCGGCTCGGACCACCGGAATCACCCCGCGCTGGCCCGCAAGCTGCAGGCCTGCCTGCGCTGGCGTA
>DATCGA010000446.1:0-20795 GCA_036509215.1 Trebonia sp. | reverse complement strand
GCGGCCGCGTTCGCGCACCCCAAGGCCGGCACCGAGATCACCCCGAGCATGATCCCCTCCGTCAGCCAGTACGCCGGGCAGCAGCTGCTCACCGGCCAGCAGGCCGAGGCCTACGCCGACCACTTCATCGCCGTCCACATCCAGAACATGGCAGGCGGCAAGACCTACTCCCAGCTGTCCACCGAGTCCCTCGCGCAGCCGAACAACACCCAGCTCGCCGCCACCGTCAGCACCGTCTTCAAAGGCGAGACGCTCCGCAGCATGCTGCTGAACGCCTACGGCTGGTGGAAGGTCTCCCAGATCGTCTACATCGTCTCGCTCGTCCTGTTCGGCCTCGGCACCGTGGCCGGCCTCGCCGCCGCTTACCTGTTCGCCTTCGGCCGTCGGCCCAGGGGAGCCAGCCAGGTGGCGCAGCCGGGTAGCCACGAGAGCATCACCCCGGCCACGACCGCGTAAGCAGCACGTGATCGGCAACGGCAACCAACACCAGAAGAGAACGAAGAGAACACGGAGAGACCCCCGGTCGGCGTCGGCTCAAGGCGCCACCCGGGGTTATCCCGTGCAGACCCGGCTAGCGACGAGCAAGCGAAGGAGCCAGTCGATGTTCCAGGTGCGATTCCACGGCCGCGGCGGCCAGGGCGTCGTGACAGCCGCCGAGTTGCTCGCGTCCGCCGCGTTCAGCGAGGGCCGCTACGCGCAGGCGTTCCCGAGCTTCGGCTCGGAGCGGATGGGCGCCCCGGTGATGTCGTTCTGCCGGATCGACGACCGGCCGATCCGCACCCGCGAGCCGGTCACCGAGCCGGACGCGCTTGTCATCCAGGACCCGACGCTGCTGCACCAGGCGGACGTGTTCGCGGGCCTGGCGCCACGCGCATACGTGCTCATCAACGCGGCGCAGAGCTTCGGCCAGCTCGGCCTGGGCGACTTCGCCGCCACCCGCGATAGTCACCGGCTCCTCACCGTCCCGGCTTCCAGCCTGGCGATGGCCCGCCTCGGCCGCCCGCTCCCCGGTGCCCCGCTGCTCGCCGCGCTCGCGGCGCTGACCGGCGTGGTCAGCCTGGACGCGGTGCTCGCCGCGATCACTGACCGGTTCACCGGCCAGGTCGCCGCGGGCAACACCGCCGCCGCCGTGGCGGCCTTCGATTACGTCCTGGCCGAGCGATTCGTTTACGACGGCGCCGAGCGAACGGAGCTGACCGGTGCTTAAGCAGATCGAGGGTTCCCGGGCGGTCGCCGAGGCGGTGGCCCTGTGCCGTCCGCAGGTGATCTGCGCGTACCCGATCACCCCGCAGACCCACATCGTCGAGGCGCTCGGCGCCCTGGTGAAGAAGGGGGAGCTGAACGCCGGCTTCCTCAACGTCGAGTCGGAGTTCGCCGCGATGTCGGCGGTCATCGGCGCCTCCGCCGTCGGCGCGCGCACCTACACCGCGACCGCCAGCCAGGGCCTGCTGTACATGAGCGAGGCCGTCTACAACGCCGCGGCGAACCAGGTTCTACCAGGTCGGCAGCTTCGCGGCCGGCAACCGGCTGCTGCCGCCGGACATGAGCAGCGTCCAGTCGAGCGCCGCCCGCGCCAACACGCTCACCTGCGGCCACCGCGCCTGCCAGGGCTGCGGCGAGGCGCTCGGCGCGCGCTACGCGCTCGACGCGGTGATGCGCGCGACCAAGGGCAAGATGATCGCCGTCAACGCGACCGGCTGCCTGGAGGTGTTCTCCACCCCCTTCCCCGAGACCTCCTGGCAGATTCCCTGGCTGCACTCGCTGTTCGGCAACGCGCCCGCCGTCGGCTCCGGCGTGGCCGCGGCGATGCAGGCCATGGGACGGACCGACATCCGGGTGGTCGCGCAGGGCGGCGACGGCGGGACGGTCGATATCGGCATGGCCTGCCTGTCCGGCCTGTTCGAGCGGAACGACGACGTGCTGTACATCTGCTACGACAACCAGGCGTACATGAACACCGGCGTGCAGCGCTCCGGCGCCACCCCCCCGGCCGCGCGCACCGCGACCACCCCTGCGGTCGGCCCCGAGCCGGGGAACGTCTTCGGCCAGGGCAAGAACGTCCCGTTGATCGCCATGGCGCACGAGATCCCCTACGTGGCCACGGCCACGGTCGCCGACCTGCGCGACCTGGAGTACAAGGCCACCCGCGCGATGGACTTCCACGGCGCCCGCTACCTGCACATCCTGGTTCCCTGCCCGCTCGGCTGGGGCAGTTCCCCGGCTGACACGATCAAGGTCGCGCGGCTCGCCACCGAGTCCGGCCTGTTCCCCGTCTTCGAGGCCGAAGACGGCCAGGTCGTCAGCTCGGCCCGGATCCGCCGCCAGGTTCCGGTCACCGACTACCTGCGGCTCCAGGCCCGCTACGCGCATCTGTTCCGCCCGCGGGAGCGGACCGAGGTGATCGGGCGGCTGCAGGCCTCGGCCGACCGTAACGTCGCGCGGTTCGGCCTGCTCGAAGAAGAAAAGCCAGATTTTTCCGAACGGACCCGGCTGACTCCGGCCCTCGTCGACGACTCCGGACAACGGCGGTGACCTCCGATGAACAAGCCCTTTGCCATCACCCTCAATCCCGGTTCCAGCCGGGCCAACCACACCGGCGCCTGGCGCACCGAGCGGCGCGTTTACGTCTCCGGCCTGCCGCCGTGCAACGACGCCTGCCCGGCCGGGGAGAACATCCAGCAGTGGCTCTACCACGCCGAGGAGGGCGGCCTGCCGGCCTACGAGGCGGCGTGGCGGCAGATCATGACCGATAACCCGTTCCCCGCGATCATGGGCCGGGTCTGCTACCGGCCGTGCGAGACCGCCTGCAACCGGGGCCAGCTTGACAGCGCCGTCGGGATCAACTCGGTCGAACGGTACCTCGGCGACCAGGCCATCCACGAGGGATGGCCCGTGTTCGCCGACAATGCGCCCGTCACTCCGCCCGCGCAGACCAGGCAGCCGACGGGTAAGCGGGTGCTGGTGGTAGGCGCGGGGCCGTCCGGCCTTTCGGCCGCCTACCACCTCACCCGTCTGGGCCACGCGGTCACGATCAAGGACGCGGGCAGCCAGCCCGGTGGCATGATGCGCTACGGCATACCGAAGTACCGGCTGCCGCGCGACGTCATGGACGCCGAGATCGACCGGATCCTCGAGATGGGCGTCAGGCTCGAGCTCAACACCACCGTCACCGACATCCTGGCCGAGCTCAGCGAGGCCGCCGGCGGCCACGGCGGCGAAGGCTGCTTCGACGCCGCCTTCGTGGCCGTCGGCGCGCACATCGGCAAGCGCGCCTACATCCCGGCGGGCGACTCGGCCAAGATCATGGACGCGGTATCGCTGCTGCACCGCGTGGAGGACGGCACGCCGCCCATGCTCGGCCGCCGGGTCGCCGTCTACGGCGGCGGGAACACCGCCATGGACGCCGCCCGCACCGCGCGCAGGCTCGGCGCGGCCGAAGCCGTCGTGGTCTACCGCCGCACCAGGGACCGCATGCCCGCTCATGGCATCGAGGTGGAGGAGGCGCTGGAAGAGGGCGTCACCATGCGCTGGCTGTCCACCGTCACCGCCGCCGACGCCGGCTCGCTGACGATCGAGAAGATGCGGCTCGACGACACCGGGTTCCCCCAGCCGACCGGCGAATTCGAGGAACTATCGGCCGACTGCCTGGTGCTCGCACTCGGCCAGGACGCCGACCTGGCCGTCCTTGACGGCATGCCCGGCGTGACGTTCTCCGGCGGCACCGTCGACGTGGACCGGAACCTGATGACCGGGCACCCGGGCATCTTCGCCGGCGGCGACATGGTGCCCGCCGAGCGAACCGTCACCGTCGCCATCGGTCACGGCAAGAGGGCGGCCCGCGCCATCGACGCCTGGCTGCGCCGAACCGATCGCGACACACCACACCACTACCCGCAGCAGCGACCGGCTCCCGCCGCCTACGACAAGCTCAACACCTGGTACTACGCCGGGCGCAGTCCGGCCGAAGCTCGAGGCCGCCCGCCGGACCGGCACGTTCGACGAGGTGACCGGCGGCCTGGACGCGTCGACCGCGCTGTTCGAAGCCCGGCGGTGCATGTCCTGCGGCAACTGCTTCGGCTGCGACAACTGCTACGGCGCCTGCCCCGACAACGCCGTCATCAAGCTCGACGCGGGCCACTACGAAATCGATCTCGACTACTGCAAGGGCTGCGGCATCTGCGCCGCCGAATGCCCCTGCGGCGCGATCGCCATGGTGCCAGAGGAAACAGCTACTGGGCACTGGTGCAAGGAAAGGAGAGGACAATGACATATCTAGGACTTAGCGTTCTCTGGCTTATTAACGTGGCGATATGCGTCTGGCTCGGCATACGCAAAGACAGACTCCTCCTAGGCGCAATTCTAGGAGTGTTCATCACTTCGCTTGTGGGGATACTGATTATGCTCTTGATCCCGCCCAAGGCGCAAAAGCACTGGGGATTCCATAACTGGGATAACCGCGCTCCAGCTGGGCACTGGCAAGAAGCGCCGCTCAGAAACAAGAGGAGATCAACAAATGTCGGCGACACTGAAGTTGACGCATAAGGCAATCGGAGCGGAGGTCCGTCGTGGCACCTACGATGTCGTGGTCGACGGTGCGCGGGTCGGGTCGGTCGGAATGAACCACACGATCGAGATACCAGTCGAGCCTGGACGTCACACCCTGCAAGTTCGCAATGGACGAAACTCGAGCAGCACTGAAACCTTCGACGCCGCCGAGGAAGAGGCCGTCGCCTTCCGATGCACCGGAAAGAGGCTCTTGCCGATCTTTCTCGCATCGTTTGTCGTGCCCAGGCTGGCACTGAAACTCGTTCGCGATTGAGTCGGCGTCGCCGTCGTGGCGCTCACCAGCACGTCGTTATCGCCGCCGGGGTGTCGCTCTCGGGCCGGGACAAAAAGCTAACACGACAGGCCGGCCGGGACAAATTTCTCAGCGGAGCTTGCGCAGGAACGGGTCATAAGGTTCATACCGCTTCACCTTGATCCGCGCATCGACGGAGTTCACGCCAGCCGGACGGGGGCGGACCAGGCTGAGCTCAAGGTCGGTGATCTCGGGCAGGTCTTCGGCCAGCCGGGAGACCCGCAGCAACAGGTCCCGGAGCCTCGGATCAGGGGAGGCGGCCAGGTCGGCGGCGGACTGGTCCCGGTCAGCGAGTAGCAGCGTGTCCGCGTCGGCGGTGGTCAGCGGCGCCAGCCTGGCCCCGCGGCCGGCCAGCGCCACGAGCGGCCCGAACACCGGGTCGTGGACGACCTGCACAGTGGCCTTGGTCGTGTGCTCATCGGCCGTCGGGGCGGGTTCGGCGAGTGGGATCCCGTAGCAGCGCAGCACGTCGGCGGTCTGGCCGGGCGGCAGCCAGCCGCCCCTGATGTTCGTGTGGAGGTACTCGCGCACGACGGCTTGCGCGTGGGCGGTTCGCACGTCGGGGAAGGCGGGCACCTCTCCGCGTGGCTCCCTGCGCCATGCCCCGTACGTGGCCGCGCGGGCGATGGCGCCCACCGCGGCCTGCGGGTACGCGTAGGCGGGGATCGTGTCGTCGAGCAGGCGCACGGATTCGGCCTGGTTCAGCACGACGGCCGCCAGCGGGACGCTGACGTCGGCCTGCCGGATGGCTTGGATCAGGTCGCCGGTGGCGCCGGTGGGCAGGACCAGCGCGATGACGGCGTGTACGTTCTCGTCCGCCGCGACCAGCTCCAGGCACTGCCGGAAGGCTTCGCCGGATATCGCGGCGGTGGTGTCCACCGGGCCGCTGACCGGGCCGGCACCCGGAATCAGCGTGCGCAGCTTGCGGAGGGTAATCCCGTGCGGGCGGTACACGGTCAGGCCGAGGTCGGCGCACGCGTCCGCCGCAAGCGCTCCGGCGCCGCCGATGTTGGACACGATCGCGATCGTGCGGCCGGCCGGGACGGGCTGGGTGGCGAGCAGCGCGGCGGTCTCGACCAACTCGCCGAGGCCGGGCGCTGCGATGATGCCCACTTGCTCGAACAGTGCCTCGCGGCTGGCCATGCCGGCCGCGGCCGGGTGCGACGAGGCGGTGTCCTGGCCAGCCGTGAACGGTCCGGCGTGCACAGTGAGCATGGGAATCCGGGCTCCGACCCGGCGCGCAGTCCTGGCGAACTTGCGGGGATTGCCGAATGACTCGATGTACAGCACGGCCAGCTTGGTCACCTGGTCCTGTTCCCACCACAGGAGCATGTCGTTGCTGGAGACGTCGAGCTTGCGGCCGACCGACGCGAACGAGGAGATGCCGATGCCGAGCCTCGACAGCTGATCGACCATCGCCAAGCCGACGCCGCCGGACTGCATGACCAGCCCGGCCACGCCGGGCCTGGGGTGGCCGGCGGCGAAGGTGGCGTCGAGGCCTAGGCTGGGCACTGCGATGCCGAAGGAGTCTGGCCCGACCAGCCGCATGCCGTGTCTCCTGCACACGGCGAGCAGGCCGGCGCAGGCGACGGTGTCCAGGCCGGAGGTGGTCACGGTGAGGGCCTTCACGCCGAGCCGACCGCAGTCTTCGGCGACGTCGAGGACCGCCGGGGCGGGTACCGCGATCAGGGCCAGGTCCGGCGCTTCAGGCAGGTCTGCCACCGCCTGCACGCAGTGCACGTCGCCGAGCTGCAGTGCGTGCGGATGGACCGCGTAGAGGCGGCCCTGATACCCGCCGGCGCGGATGTTGTCCAGGATGGCCCGGCCCGCTGTCCCCGTCCGCCGGCTGGCGCCGATCACGACGACGGAGTCCGGCGCGAGGACATGCCGCAGGCTGGCGGCGTCGGCGGTGCGCTCGCGCCGGGCCACCGCCTCCAGGAAGGCGTCCAGCGTGGTGCCGGTGTCGTCGGAAGGAAGCGGGATCGTCACCTCGGCCACGCCATCGTCGTAGTGACGCTGGACGGGGAGCCCGGCGTCGGCGAACAGGTGCAGCATCGGGGTGTTCTGCGCCAGCGCCTGCGCGGTGAACGTGGTCACGCCCTGGCTTCTGGCGACCGAGACCAGGTGCTCGAACAGGAGCGTCGCGATACCCCTGTCGTGCATGTGATCAGCGACCGCGAACGCAACCTCCGCGCTGTCCGCCGGTCCCTCCTCGTTGGCGGCGACGTTGTAGCTCGCGACGCCCACCACCTCGCCGTCGGCCAGCGCGAGCAGCGCGACCCGGCCCGGCGCGCCCGCCCGGCAGATCCGTTCCGCCTCAGCTTCGGCCGACAGTCGGCTGAAGCTGAAGAAGCGCAGGTAGATGTTGTCTAGTGACATCGCCGCGTGCATCGCCTGGACGGCATCGAAGTCTTCTGGCGTGGCGGGACGGATCTCGACGGTCGTCCCGTCAGCCAGGAGCGCGTAGGTATCCATCAGCCGACCGCTAGTGCTAGGCGTAGCGGCCGGACTACCGGGCGGATCCCGCCCTCGTTGACCCCGGAAGCCGGTACCTCTTCCCAGGCCCTCTTGCCCGGCCCGTGGCAAATCATCGCTCGCATGGCAGCCTCCGTATGCTCACCGAAGTCCCAGCTCTAAGTCTCATTGAGGCACCAACCGGGGGGTAGGGCCATACGTCCCACTGCGACGGGCGCAGCACTCGCGGGGTGCCCGTCGGCCCCGCCACGTCGTTGATTGCTGGTTCGAGGGTCTCACTGCGGGCATGCGAGGGCCCTGAGCAGGTTGCCCTGGCTGACGATGCCGATCAGCGTGCCGTCCTTGGCCACCACCGGCAACCGGCTGACCCGATAGGCCGTCATCACCCGCGCCGCGCTCGCGACGGTCTCAGTTCGTCGGCGGACGGTCACCGTCGCCGTCAGGCGGGGCCGACGCGGCGGCCGGTGATGCGGGACGGGACGATCCGGACGAATTGCTCCCGGTCGCCCGGGGCCCAGGGCTCGACGCCTGCGCCGCGGGCCGCGTCCAGTTCGGCTCCCTGAGCATGGTGGGCCGGTCCCTGGACGAGCACGCTCCACCCGCGCCCGGCCGCCAGGTCGATCTCGTCGATCTCGAACGCCACCTTGTAGTCGGCGTTGGCGATCCCGGTTCGCAGGTCCTCGTCCAGCGGCCCGTGCTCGGCCGTGCGGAACACGATCGCCCCGCCAAGCAGCTTGTAGTTCACCGGCAGCACGGCCGGCCCGAACCGGCCGACGTACGCGATCCGGCCGATCCCTCCCTGCCCGATGAGGCGCAGGCACTCGTGCTCCTCAAGCTCCTCCATTACCCGGTCAGCCATCGCAGTGCTCCTTCCTGGCATGATGCTCGGTGGCCTGGTCGGCCTATTCACACCACGCTAGCCGCGCACGGCCCGCGCGTGACCGGACCTTCGGGCCGCACGCCGGGACCTTCGGCCCCTGCCGTCAGCCTGCGCGCGGAGCGAAGCTTGAACTGTCAGCCAGACAATGATCGGAGACAGCCATGTATGCGCTCGTTTACCACGGTCCCGGCCGGAAGGCCTGGGAAGAGGTTCCGGACCCGGAGATCATCGACGAATCCGACGCCATCGTCCGGGTCGACGCGACCACCATCTGCGGCACCGACCTGCACATCCTGGCCGGCGACGTCCCCGAGGTGCGCGCCGGGAGGATCCTCGGCCATGAGGCCGTGGGCACCGTCGACGAGGTCGGCGACGGCGTGCACCGGCTCTCGCCGGGTGACCGCGTCCTGGTCTCTTGCATCAGCGCGTGCGGCACCTGCCAGTACTGTCGCGAAGGACGCTACGGGCAGTGCCTGGACGAGGGCGGCTGGGTTCTCGGCCACCTGATCGACGGCACCCAGGCCGAGTACGTCCGCGTCCCCTACGCCGACACCTCCACCTTCCGCATCCCTGACGGCGTGACCGACGAGGCGATCCTCATGCTGGCCGACATCCTGCCCACCGGCTACGAGGTCGGCGTGCTGGCCGGCGGCGTCCGGCCAGGCGACGTGGTGGCCGTCGTCGGCGCCGGCCCGGTCGGTCTGTCCGCGATCGCCTCCGCGCGGCTGTTCAGCCCCAGCCACATCGTCGCCGTCGACCTGTCCGACGCCCGCCTGGAGGCCGCCCGTCATTTCGGCGCCGACGTCACGGTCAACGACGCGCGCGAAGACCCCGTGGCCGTGATCAAGCACCTGACCGGGCGGCTCGGCGCGGACGTGGCGATCGAGGCGGTCGGCACCGCGGCCACGTTCGAGATGGCCGTGCGGCTGGCCCGTCCGGGCGGCCGGATCGCGAACATCGGCGTGCACGGCGGCGCGGCCGCGCTGCACCTGGAAGAGCAGTGGTCCAGGGACATCACGATCACCACCGGGCTGGTGGACGCCTCGTCCACCCCGACCCTGATGCGGCTGGTCGCCTCCGGGCAGCTCGACGCCGCCCGGTTCGTCACCCACCGCTTCGACCTGAACGACTTCGAAAAGGCCTACGAGGTCTTCAGCGACCCCGCGACCAGCGGCGCGCTCAAGGTAGTGCTGACCCGCAGCGAAGCAGGCGAGGACTGATGAACGCCGTCGTCAAGGACGTCATGACGCCCGACGTGATCACCGTCAGCAAAGACACGTCGTTCGAGGTCATAGCCGCCGCTCTGCGCGAGCACCGGGTCAGCGCGTTCCCGGTGCTTGACGAGGCGTCCCAGGTGATCGGCGTCGTCTCCGAGTCGGACCTGCTGGCGAAGCTGGCCCTCGGCATCGAAGACAGCGGGACGGTGCCGGGCATGATCACCGGCATCCTGCACAGACAGCAGCTCAAGAAGGCGCACGCCGTCACGGCGGCGGAGCTGATGACGTCCCCCGCGTACACCGTGCGTCCCGAGGACACCGTCGAGCAGGCCGCCAGGATCATGTACCTGCGCAACGTAAAGCGCCTGCCCGTTGTCGACGCCGACGGGCGCCTGGCCGGGATCGTCAGCCGCGCCGACGTGCTCGCCGTGTACAGCCGCACCGACGCCGACATCGCCGAGGACATCAGGACCGGCATCCTCTCAACCGAGACCCCCGCGAACCCAGGAACCCTCGACGTTAGCGTGACCGCCGGGGTGGCCACGATCGTCGGCCGGCCGCAGACCCGCGACCAGGGACACGCCATCATCAGCCGTGCCAGGCACGTCCAGGGCGTCGTGGCGGTCCGCGACCGCCTCGACTACCCCCCTCCCGGGCCCGACCCCTTCGACGTCATCGCCCGCTCCTCGGTCGACTGAGGCGACCGCAGACGGAAGAGCGGCCGGACCGTACATGCCGGTTCCCCATCTCAACCGGCGGCTGACCAGGCCGTCGGTCCTCCCGCGCGGCACCGGGGCAGGGAAGGCCCAGGGTGGGGTTAGTCCGTCCAGAACGGCGGGGCTACGATTACATGTGAATAAGCGCCCATGCCAGCGTGGATGCGTGCACCCGGATCATGCTGCTGCGGCTCAGGATCGTGAGATGCGGAAGCCTTGTCTCGCCTGTGGCGCTGCACGGCTTCGGAGGAAGTCGCCATGACGACCAACGTCCTCCCGGGCGGGCAGCAGCCGCCCGGTTTCCCGTTCCAGGGGCCGGGGCTGGCAGCTAGTGCCGTCCCGTTCGCGGTGGTCGCCGTACTAGCCGAGATCAGCCTCGCGCTGCCGCCCGGCGTGCAGTCACCCGCCGCAGTGATCGCGAGTATCGTGCTGCTGCTGGCGGTACCAGCGTCGTTCGCGCTGCCGTGGGATCGGCTGCCGGGCTGGGCGATGGTGCTGGTCCCCCTGGTCTGCACCGGCTGGGTGCTGGCGCTGATCCTGGCGGCGGGTGCCTCATCAGGGGTGGGGATCGTCATCCTGATCCCGCTAGTGTGGACGGCGCTGTTTCGCCGGCGCTGGGAGTCCGCCTGCATCGTCGCCGCGATCGTCGCCGTGGAGGTCATTACCTCGCTGGTGCCGGCGGCAGCGGCCGATGCGGTGATCGTCAGGCGCGTGCTGCTGTGGGGGCTGCTCGGCGCGCTGATCTCGGTTGCCGCCCACGGCCTGCGCGACCGGATTGCCCGCTCCCAGCACGACGCCGCCCTGCTGCAGGAGCAGCTGCGGGAGGCCACCGTGGCGCAGGACCGGGACCGGATCGCGGCGGGACTTCAGGACCAGGTCATCCAACTGATCTTCGCCGCCGGGATAGACCTGCAAAGCGCCGCCTCCTTGTCGCGGCAGCCTGTCGTGCGAGAGCGGCTCGAGGAGGCGGCCGGGGACCTGGACCTAGCGCTGCGGCTGATCAGGGATACGATCTTCGCTCTGGAGCAGCGACTGCAGGACCGCGGGCTCCGTCAGGAGATCCTTGATCTCTGCGGCGGCCTGTCCCCGGTGCCGGAGGTCAGCTTCGCCGGGCCGGTCGACGGCGCCCTGTCACCGGGAGCCGTGATCCGGCTGGTCGCGCTGCTGCGCGATGCCCTGGCCGTGATCGGCCAGGACGCCGTCCTCGCCAGCGTCGGCGTCACGGCCGGCGACGCGGCGTGCGTGACCGAGATCAAGGCCACGCCACTGCCGCACACCGCCGGCTGGGCCTCGCAGGGGTGGGACGGGCTACGCGAGCAGGCGGCGATAGCCGGGGCCAGCGTCAACATCGACCCCGCCGCCGACGGCGTCCGGGTCGCCTGGCATATGCCGCTGATCACCACGGCCACCCCCGAGCCGCGGGCTGCCCCATAGTCCGGGCAGCTGTGCCTGTTCAGCGTCCGGTAAGGGACCCCGTGATGGCCCCCCAGACCCGCTCAGGACCAGCCTGGCCTCATTGCGACCAGGGCAGCGGCCCTGGCGAGGAACGCTAGGACGGCGGGTTCTGGAGACGGTCGCGGACGGCCACCACGCCCTCCACGTGCCGGGCGCGGGCGGCGACGGCACGGCCGAGCTCGGCCGTCTCCGGGGTGCCTTCCAGGGTGACGATGCCGTTCTCCACCGTCACGGTGAACGGCTCCGGATCGATGCGAAGCTCGTTCAGGATCACATTCTCAGTGATCTCCCGGCGGATCTCCCCGTCCGGGCGGTCGAAGACCGACAGCACGTCCGCACGGCTGATGATCCCGACGAGGCGGCCCGCCGCGTCGGTCACCGGAAGCCGCTTGACCCGGTGGGTGTACATCAGCCGGGCAGCGTGCTCGACCGTGTCCTCGGGCGCGGCCGTCACGGCCGGCTCGGTCATCAGCTCAGCGGCGGTGACCGATTCAGCCTTCTCTTGATCCCCCTCATCCAGGACGCGGGAGGTCATTTCGGGTATCCCGGCGGCCCATCCCGCGTCCAGCGTTTCCTTCGGCAGCAGGTCGGTCTCGGAGACGACGCCGACGACCGTCCCGTCGTCATCGACGACGGGAAACGCGCTTACCCGCTCCCGGCGAAGCCGCGCGGCCATCTCCTTGAACGACGTGCCCCTGTGCACCGATACCACCTGAGTGGTCATGATGTCTTTCACGGTGGACTTCATCTTCTCCCCTCACCTTCTTCTGAAGCTGCTCCAGTCACCAGCCTTGCCCCATGGAATGCCCAGATGGCAGGGCCTTCCGTCCATTTGGGCGGGACCATCGTCCCGTCGTGAGCCGGCGGCCGGGATCTTCTCACTCCCCGGCGCGGTGCTCATCGAAGACGCGAGCGGCGTACGCGGCCGCCTGAGTGCGCCGCGTCATGCCCAGCTTGACGAACAGCCCGGAGGTGTAGTTCTTGACCGTTTTCTCCGCGAGGAACATGCGCTCGCCGATCTGCCGGTTCGTCAGCCCTTCCCCGATGAGCTCCAGGATCCGGCGCTCCTGGCCGGTCAGCATGGCCAGCGGATCGGCCTTGGCGGTCCGGTCGCGCAGTCTGGCCATGAGCTGGCTGGTCGCGTGGGGATCGAGCATCGACTGCCCGGCGGCGACCGTGCGGACCGCGCCGACGAGGTCGCTGCCGCGGATCTGCTTGATGACGTATCCGGAGGCCCCGGCCATCACCGCCCGCGATTCCTCAGAACGTGTGCCGGAACGCGGGAACTAAAGCGCGGGAACTACAACGCGGGAACTACCGCGACAGGGCAGGGCGCGTGGTGCAGCAGGGCGTGCGCTACCGAGCCGAGGCTCATGTCATCGAGGCCGCCGCGGCCGCGCGAGCCGATGACGAGCAGCTGCGCGCCGGCTGCGGCTTCGAGAAGCGCGGTCCGCGGCGAGCCAGCCGATACCTGTCGCAGCACGGTCAGCTCGGGATATTCCTTCTCGTGCACCTTCAGCACGCGGTCGAAGTCCGCTTCGACGCGGCTTGCCCCGCCCAGTGTCGCGGGCGCGTCCGCGAGGGCGCACACGGCGAGCACCGGAGCATGGCGAAGCTCTGCCTCCCGGAACGCGAACCTGATGACGTCCCGGGATCTTGCGGACCCGTCCGTGCCCGCCACGATCGGGCCCTGGGGCTGGTTGGCCCGGCGCCTTCGGGCGCGGACGATCACCACGGGACCCTGCGCGTGCCCGGCGACCTGCCAGGGAACGGAGCCCAGCGCCAGCCCGGTGATGCCGCCCTGGCCGCGGGCGCCGAGCACGACCATCTGAGCGGAAGCGCTTTGATCGCACAGCACCTGTGCGGGGGTGCCGCGCGCCAGCAGCGGCACCACCGATTCCGCTCCCAGTGCCGACCGGGCGTAGCTGACCCCGGCGGCGAGGATGTGTTCGCCCCGGTTCTGGGCGACGGCGTAAACGGCCGGATCGTCGAGCACCGCCAGGTAGTGCGGCGCCCACGCCAGGCAGACCGTCAGCGTGCACCCGTGCGCCCGCGTCTCCTCCACGGCCCAGCGCAGCGCCTGGTCACTCCCTGGCGAGCCGTCGTAGCCCGCGACGATCCCGTTTCGCAACGCAGTCATCTCGCATCACCTGCCTCCCCTTCTAACTCTTGGCTGTCCGCGAGGCCGCCGACAGGGCACAAGGTCCCGCGTGAGGTCGTGAATCAAACCGGCGCCGCCTGGCACGGTCGCCGGTACAGCCATTCGGCGTAAGACTGCGAGTCGTCCAGGCTGAAGCTGAATCCCGTCCCTGGCGGGGGCGCCACGGCGAAAAGAAGCACGGCCGCGTGCTCGAGCGCCGGCAGCAGCAACTCTGGGGCGCCGCGCGCCTCAAGCCCGACTGACGCATAGTGCTCCGCGCCGATGCGGATCTCGGCGAGTTCGACCGCGCAGCCCGTCGTGACGGCAAGGCGGTCGCGGGGTGCGGCGTCGCCGGAAGCCAGCGGGAACCAGGTGCCCGTCCGCTTCTTGTGCACCGTGGTCCATCCCGGGGCCGCGTCGCCGCTGTTGTCCCCCGGCAGGTAGTCGTCACCGGAGAAGGACCACTTTCGCCAGAGTTCGAGGGTGCCGCGGCGGCCATGTGGCAGCTCGATCGGCTCGGGGCTGCCCACGAGCGCCTTCAGGTCCAAGACGCTGCCTTGCCTTAGTTTTACCGCCAGCCCCGGCAGCCGGGGCTGGCGCAGGTAAGCGTCGTCCCGCGTTTCCGTTCCGGCCGGGAAACGCCCGAACCATTCCCGCATCGCGGGCGTCAGCGGACCGGGAGTTATCCAGCGCACCTCCAGGCTGTCCACCGGACCCGCTACCCCGGTCGGCACGGGCAGCCCGCCGACGGCGGGTGAACGATCCTCGGGAACCCCCTGGGCCGCCAGGTCCGCGGCGGGCGAGGGGCGCCCGCGCAGTGCCCAGGCAAGGCCGACCGCGAGCAGCCCGCCGGCTGCCGGCCCGGCAAGGTAGATCCAGATCACTCCCAGGTCACCGCTGACCAGCGCCGGACCAAGGCTCCGCGCCGGGTTCATCGACGCGCCGCTGACCGGGCTTGCCCACAGTCCGGCCAGGGCGACGTAGCCGCCGATCGCGATCGCGGCGTTGTGCCCCACGTTACGTGCCCCGGAGGACGTTCCGAGGATCACGGTCATCAGGCCGAAACTCAGCACGGTCTCCGTTGCCAGGGCGATCCCGGGCGAAATGCCGGGTCCGGGGAAGGTCCCGCCCAGTCGTCCCGCCGTGCCGAACATCGACCGCAGCAGCGCGGCGGCTCCCGTCGCCCCGCACACTTGAGCCAGGAGGTAACCGGGAACCCGTTGCCAGGGGAAATGGCCGCGAGCGGCGAACGCGACGGTGACCGCGGGGTTGAGGTGCGCGCCGGAGGTCGCGCCGATCGTATAGATCAGGGCGAGCACCATGATCCCGGGCGCGGTCACCGCGGCGGTCCGGCTCACCTGTCCGCGACTCACCGCGTCGACCACCACGGCTCCGGCTGCCGCCAGAACAAGCAGGAAGGTGCCGCCGGCCTCGGCGAGCAGCCGCCGCCATTCAAGCCGGCTGTCCGCGAAGTCCGCTGTTGCCCGGTCGCGGGACGGTCCGTTCGGCGGCATCGCGGCGCGCCGTACCGAGTGGCCGTTCACCACGTGCTCGCCGAGCCACGGGACCTGGCGACCAGCTTGGCCCTGGTGCTCTGCAGTCGCGTGGCCAGCACCGGGATCAGCCGGCGGCTGAACTCGTAGCCGAACACCGGGTCCGTCGCACAGTACGCCCGGACGGCGGCGGCGTCGAACTCGAATGCCTCGACCGGGCTGACGCAGACCGCTCCGAACGACCAGCGGTACGGCGGGAACAGCCAGGACAGGCCGAGCAGTTCGCCGATGCCGATGCTGTCGATGATGATCGGCCTCTCGCCGGGTACCTGCATGTCCAGGCTGACATGGCCGCACTGGACCAGCCAGAATGCGGCGGCGTGGCCGCCGTCCTCGAAGATCCGGTGACCCTCGGGAAACTTGACGTCCGACGCCGCCTCGGCGAGCCGGACGAGCTGGCTAGGCGGCATGCCCCGCAGCAACGGCTGAGCTGCCAGGGCCGCCGCAGTGATCTCGATCATGGGATTGACCACCCCCTTGCTGGTCTTCTCGGTCCAGTTGAACGCCGCGCCGCGGTCCTCGGTTAGGGCCGGATGGCCCTGGTCATGGGCCGTTCGACCCTTTCCGCGGACCTGCCCCGCCTTGCAGGAGATGCGGTGCCAGGGACAGAAAGCACGATTCCGTTCGGGATGAAATTCTTGATTTCCCGAACGAAATCGTGCTTCGCGTTGCCGGAGTCACTGATCGCCCGGCGGTGCCGGCCCCGGTGACCGCGCAGCCTGGCCATGACCCGGCCGGCCGAGCCCGGGTCGAGCGTCGACTGCCCCGAGGCGACCGTCCGGACCGCGCCGATCAGGTCGGTGCCGCGGATCTGCTTGAGGACGAACCGGGCGGCGCCCGCCATGATGGCGTCCATCAGGGCGTCGTCGGGTACGAGGTCAGCATCAGGCAGGCAAGCTCTCGAGGGCGCCGTGCCCAGGACGATCCAGAGCCTGACGCGGCAGCGCGTGCGGTCACAGGTGAACGCGGTCACCGCGGCCGACCTGATGAGCAAGCCGGCCGTGACCATCGGCCCCGACGCGCCGCTCACCGAGGCGGCCCGCCTGATGTACTCCCCTCCGGGTAAGGCGGCTCCCGGTCACCAGCAACGGCGGACGGCTGGTCGGCATCGTGACCCGCTCCGACCTTCTCAGCGTGTACAGCTGGCCCGACGCGGACATAAAGCGCGAGATCACCCAGGACCTCATCCTCGGCAGCACGTTCCTCTCCAACCCCGACAGCTTCACCGTCACGGTCAAGGGCGGCGTCGTCACCATCCAGGGCGCGCCGGAGACCACCTGGATCGGCCACGACATCATCTACGCCGTCAGGCACATGGAGGGCGTGGTCGCCGTCCGCGACCGGCTCACCTATCCGTCCTCCGACCCGCAGTACGGCATCAGTGCGCTCTTCTGAACACACTCCGCGAGTTCGTGCACGCCTAAAAGTCACTGGTGCCCGGGGGTCGCCGTGATGGCGTGAAAATGGCGTGAGCTGCGGGTTGGTTGCTGGCCGGGGTTGCCTGGCGCTCTGAGGCTGCTCTATGGCGGGCTGGACCCCGTCTAAAAGTCTGACGCTGGGAGCCGTCTTGAGGGCTGTGAATTGGCGCTTGCGAGCCCGCAGACCAGATTTCCGCTTGCCCCCCGCGAGGCGGCCGGGCCGGGCGGGTTCACCGTCCGGGTGCTGAAGCCAACCGAGGACACCACCCCGGTCACCGAAGACATCAGCCGCCTGGCCAAGTGGAGCGGCGGCGAGAAGCTCACCGTCTGCGTGGCGCTGTACTGCACGATCGTCGCGCTGCGCGGCGCCCGCACCGGACGCGGCACGCGCCCCGGCGGGTTTTGCTGCTGGACAACCCGATCGGCCGAGCCTCGTCGGCGCACCTCGTGCGGTTGCAGCGGGACGTCGCGGCCGCGCACGAGGTCCAGCTCATCTACACGACGGGGGTCAAGGACCCGGCCGCCAAGCGCACTGGAAGCGGCAGGCCGAATCGCTAGCCGCCCCGACGAGCACGCGCTGCTGGAGCGCGTCGCCGGCTGGCTACGGGACAACCTGGCACCGGTCCGGGTGCCTGCCGAGGAGCGCTCGGCGGAGCTGTTCGACGATGAGAAGGCGCTCGACCGGTACCGGAAGACCAGGCTCTTCACCTCCGGCGCGCTCACCCTGGACCTGCTGGCCTGCTACGACCCGCCGCTTCCGTTCGTCTCCCAGCACGTGCCGGGTAGCGGTCCCGTGACCTTGCTCGTCGCGGAGAATCTGGCCACCTACACCTCGTTCCTCACGGCCGTGAGAGCCCTGGATGAGGCGACGCGGCCCCACCTGCACGTCGCCTGGGGCATCGGCGGCTCCTTCGAACAGAGCGTGCTGAGTATCCCGCTGCTGGACCCGCAGCCCCGGCACGTCCGCTACTTCCGGGACCTGGACCGAGCCGGGCTGCGGATCGCGGCCAGCGCGGCCCGCCAGGCGGCCCGGGCCGCCTCCCGCCGGTGCTTCCCGCGACCGGGTGCTACCAGTTCCTGCTAGACGGCCCCCGCCATTGGCGGCGGCCCGACGACAGCAACCGCGTCGGCCAGCCAGATCACGGGGATGCCTGCGCGTGGCTGCCCCCGGCGCTTCGCCCCCGAGTCGGAGAACTCCTGGCATCAGGCGAGAAGGTAGCCCAAGAGCACCTCGGTCTCCAGTCGCTCCTGGGCGATCCGACCCTAATAGCTGGGTTGGCCTCCTGAGCGCGATCAATTGGGGCCGCTGTCGTTTAGCCAGGACTTTGTGCTCTCCTCGCAGGGCCGACTGCGCCCTTCATCGCCAGTGGTGCCCGATCATCGCTATCCATCGGGCGGTTCGGGGTCAGAGTGCGGGCAGTCGTTCGAAGGCGGCGCAGTGCGTGGGTGCTTTTAGAGTGCTTCGGGGAGGAGCCTGAACGCGGAGACATGCCTTGGGCGGACGATGCTGAAGTGCTTGCGGTCCACCGTCGCGACCTCCGTGAGGTTCAGGCGCTCGGCGATCGCGATCACGGCCGCATCGACGATGCCGAGGGGAAGGCTCATGTACTGCTCGACGAGTTCCGCGATGCGCGAGATGTCGCCTTCCTCGACCTCAGCAACGTGGAAGCCGTTGCCGCCGAACGATTTGAGGAAGGTGACCTCGGCGTGAGGCCCGACGCGTGACTGGAGTAGGTAGCCGATCTCGCCCTGCTTGTGCTGGTTGCACTGATATTTACAGGTTCATCCTGTCTCACACGAGTCTGGCAGAGAGGGCATCTCGGCTACGGCGTTCACCAGTCCCTGGAGGTAGCGGGCGGCACGAGGTATCTGCGGCCGGGAGACGTGCTGGCGCCTTTCCTGAAACGCGGTCAGAGCCGGGATGAGGTCGGCGAAGCTGCTGGAGGACCTTGAAGGCCCGCATCGGCGTCAGCGCCGCGAAGTCAGCTCAAGGTAGGCGGTCACGCCGAGGACGGGGTCCATCCTGCTCGGCTCGTGGGCGAGCTGCTGCCCGTCGGGCAGCAGTCCCTCTTTCGCCAGGCAGTCAGCGACCTGGGTGACCTCGCGTTCGCTGTAGTCGAGCTTGAGGGCAAGGCGCCCGCCTGCCGCCATGACGGCCTCCAGCACCTCCAGTGCGCGTACCCGCAGGCGCTGCGACTCGCGGGCCTGCTCGGCCCGGGCCTGCTTCTCACGGCGTGCCCGCTCGCGCTGAGCCTCGACCCGGCGGCCCTGATCCTTCAGCAGGCGGGTGCCCTCTGCGGTGATCTTCGCCGTTCAGGCCGGGCCACGGCCCTCAACGCGGATCAGGCCGCGAATATGCAAGGCACGCGCTGAAACACGGTACGAGGTCCCCTCATAGGACCCTTCTTCGTAGCCACCCGACACCCGGCTCAGCAAGTCGAACTGCGCCATGCTCAGATAATCAGCCGAACGTCCCACCTGCGCTCCCAGCCCTTACGTTCCGCCGGATCCCCGGATCCCTTCCGCCAAGTCCGGATCGTACCGAACGGCACGAAGAACGGGAGTGCCCGCGACCTGTATCCGCCCGGCTACGGATCAGCTCAAGAACGGATCGGGCTGATGCTTGTCGGCCTTCCGCCCGGGAACCCTCGCCGGCGGTCGGAAGGGGCATGGGCATCCCCGTCGGCAGAGGCTATCGGAAAACCCCGCGAGTCCACGTTTCCACAGGTCAGCATAGTCACTGGGGATACCGATGACTCTGCCTTTCCCGCGAAGAACTTCACCATCTTCGAGGGCACGTCGGAGATCCAGCGGATGGTGATCGGCCGCACGGACACCGGGCTGGACGTCAGGTAGCCTGGTCTGCGGTTACCAGGTGCGATGATCGGGGCGGGTCGTCAAGAGATCGGCCCACTACTTTCCACCCTTAGGATCAGCACCCTATACGTCACATCCGCTCGGCGCCCGTCGCCACCGCCGCCGCGCTAGCCTGCGGCGTTCGCCTGCCACAGTTCGCGCAGCCGCCGGGCGGCGAGCTTGGGCTGGCGGTCGCGGGTGAAGACCCCCTTGAAATTGAGGGACTGTGGCCGGTGATCCGCTTGCGCGGTGGCGAAGTCTGCGAAAGCCCAGACGTGAGCGCCGACGACGAAGTCCCGCTCGCCCGCCACGCGCAGGAAGCGCTCGATGAGTTCGGCCTGGTATTCCTCGGTCCACATGGCCGGCGGGTCCGCGTGAACGCCGGGAATGGCGTCCGCGCCGAACTCGGTCATCACTATGGGCTTGCGATAGCGATCGTGCACGCGGTCGAGCCTGTCGGCGAGCACGGACTCGGCGACGTCAAGTTGCCCTGGATGCGTGTACCACCCGGGATAGCTGTTGACAAAAACGACGTCAGCGGCCTCGACTCCCGGTTCGTCGGGCAGGTCCGTCGCATAACCGACCGGACGGGTCCCGTCGAGTGACCGCGCCGCGTCGCACAGTTCGTACAGCGCCGCGGCCGCCGCTGGATGATTCATCCGCGGCTCGTTCGCGACCGACCAGCTAATGACGCAGGCGCGGTTGCGGTCGCGTGCGATCATCTCGGCAAGGAAAGCCAGCGAGAGTTCCTGCCGTCGTTGATCGTCTTTGTCCCCGAAGTACAGCGCCACAGCCGGGGTTTCCGCGATGACCATCAGCCCGAGTTGGTCGGCGAGGTCGAGCGTCTCCTCGTCGCACGGGTAGTGCGCGGTGCGGAACGAGTTCGCGCCGACCTGGCGCATGAGGTGGAGGTCGCGCGCGGCGAGAGCAGGACTCACGCCCCGTCCGAGAACGGGGAAGTCCTCATGTCGCGCGAAGCCCCGCAGTTGAACGGGCGCGCCGTTAAGCAGCAGTTCATCGCCCGCGACTTCGACTGTCCGTACCCCGAAGCGCAGCGCGTACCTGTCGACAAGCGCGTCGCCGCGGTACAGGTTCGCTTCCAGCAGGTGCAGTCGCGGACTCGTCGGCGACCACAGGTCGGCGCTGCCGACGCGGTGCGGCGACGCGATCGGCTCGCCGTCCAGGAATAGCGCGATGCCGCCGTCGCCAGCGTCGGCCATGACGGAG
>DATCGA010000445.1:0-27073 GCA_036509215.1 Trebonia sp. | reverse complement strand
TGCGCCCAGGACTGCCGGGCGTCCTCGTTGTGGATCGCGAGCGCGAGCCGGTGATGTTCGAGCGATTCATCGAGCCGGCCGAGAAGCCGCAGGGTCTCGCCAAGACCCGTTCTCGCCATTCCCTCGGTATGCCGGTCCCGTGATTGGCCGAGCACCGCGACCGCGTCGATGAACCGGGCCTGCGCCCCTTCGAGGTCGCCCATCTGCTGGCAGACCTCGGCCGAGTTATTCAGGAGGATGCCGAGCAGGAACGTGTCTCCCCGTTGCCCGGCGAGCTCGATGATCCGGTCGGATTCCTCGAGCGACTCCGCGCCTGCTCGTTCGCCAGCCGCATGGCGCTGGCGATGCCGACCCGCTGAGTCCACTCAAAGGTCTCCGGGTTGCCCGCGATGACGTAGTACGACCAGATGTAGGCCGCCATCATCACCGCCAGCTCGTGCCAGTCCCGCGCGGCGGTCTTGATCGCCCACACCAGGGCGGGCTCGTGCCGCTGGCACCAGCCCAGGGCGTCCCCGTGAGCGCCGAACACCGGGACGTCGGCGGCGGACGCGGCAACGCCGACGTCCACCCCGGGCGGCGTCCGGTTGCCGGGGGCCAGCGTCTGCGCGGCGGACCGGATGACGGCGGCGTACCACTCGATCAGGCGGCGGCTTGCCTGCTCGCGCTCGGCCTCGTTGAGCTCGGACGCCGCCAGCTCGGAAGCGAACAGCCGCAGCAGGTCGTGCAGCCGGTACCGGCCGGGATGGGGCGACTCCAGCATGTGCGCGTCGGTCAGGTCGTCGAGCAGCGCCTCGGTGACGGCCGGGCTCAGGCCGACCAGGGCGGCCGCCGCGGGCAGCTCGAAGGCGCCGCCCGGCGCCAGCCCGAGCAGGCTGAACGCGCGTGCCTGTCCGGGCTCGAGGCAGGAGCGGCTGAGCATGAAGCTGGCCCGGATCGTCAACCAGCCGCAGGCCGTCCAGATCGGCCATCCTGGAGCGGCTGGTGACCAGCACCCCGCAGCCCGCCGATCCTGGCAGCAACGGCCTGACCTGGGCGGCGTTCCTCGCGTCGCCGAGCACCACGAGCATTCTGCGGCCGGCCAGCAGGCTGCGGTATCTGGCCGCCCGCTCGTCGGCGGCGACCGGAACGTCTCGCTTCCGGTCTGCGCGGCTATGGCCACCGACGGGCGGCAAGATACGCTATTGCCAGAAATATCCGGCAATTTGGCGGCCGCAGGCCCGGCGCCGAAGGAGCGAGCCGTGACGCAGGACGCACCGGGGGCCGCCAGGGAAGGCGGCAGCGGCACGCTCCCCGGCCTTGACACCGGGGTCGCCAATGCGGCCCGCATGTGGAACTACTGGATCGGCGGCAAGGAAAACTTCCGCGCTGACCGCGAGGCCGGGGACCACGTGCGGGAGGCGATGCCCGCGCTGCCCCTCGTCGCCGCCATGCTGCGGCGCTTCCTCACCACCTCGGTCGAGGAGCTGTCGGCCGCGGGCGTCCGCCAGTTCCTTGACATCGGAACCGGCCTGCCCACCGCCGACAACACCCATGACGTGGCCCAGCGGGTGGCCCCCGAGTCGCGGATCGTCTACGTCGACCACGACCCGCTGGTGATCAGCCACGCCCGGGCGCTGCTGACGAGCAGCGCGGCCGGAAAGACGGACTACATCCAGGCCGACCTGCGCGACTGGGCGACGATCTCGGCCGGCGCGCGGCGGACCCTGGACTTCAGCCAGCCGGTCGCCGTCGTGCTGATCGCGGTGGTGCATTTCCTCCTCGACGCGGAGGACCCGCACCGGCTGATCTCCCGGATCACCGCCGACCTGGCGCCGGGCAGCTACCTGGTCATCGCCCACGCCGCCAGCGACATCGAGCCCGACACGGCCGCGGCGATGGCACGCACCTACAACGCTGCCTCGTCACTGACGATCACGCCCAGGGACCGGGCGACGGTGGCCAAGTTCTTCGACGGGACGGAGCTGACCGGCGACGGCCTGCAGCCGCTGGCCCAGTGGTGGGGGGCCAGCCCGCCCGCCGCGGACGGCCCCGGCCTGAGCTGCTACTGCGGCATCGGCAGAAAGCCGTAGCGCCCCCACCGCCTACGATGCGAAGATGCAGCATTTTTCACTGGCCATAATCGGGTCCGGTTCCGGCAACAACCTGGTGCCGGACGATGACGCCCAGGGCCCCGTCGCGCTCATCGAGGCAGGCGCCTTCGGCGGGACCTGCCTCAACCGGGGCTGCATACCGAGCAAGATCCTGGTGCACACGGCCGACGTGGCGGTCCAGTCCCGCACCGCCTCCCGCTTCGGGATCGACGCCCAGGTGACCGGGGTGGACTGGCCGTCCATCCGGGACCGCACGTTCTCGAAGATCGACTGGGTCTCGGCGGCCGGCCGCAGCGCCCGGGCGCAGTCCGGCCACGTGACCCTGTTCGAGGGCCGGGCTCGCTTCGTCGGCCCGCATGAGCTGGTCATCGACGACGCGACCAGGATCACCGCCGACCGCATCGTGGTGGCGACCGGGTCGCGGCCGGTGATCCCCCCGGTGATCGCCGGCTCGGGGGTCGAGTTCTGGACCTCCGACAACATCATGCGGATCGACCGGCTCCCGGCCAGCATGGTCATCGTCGGCGGCGGCTCGGTCGCGGCCGAGTTCGCCCACATATTCTCCGGTCTCGGCGTCGACGTTCACGTCGTCAACAAGGCCGATGCGCTGCTTCCGGCGCTCGATACCGACGTCTCCGACCGGTTCACCGCCCTGGCCAGGCAGCGCTGGGACGTCCATCTGGCGGCGAAGATCACCGGCGTGCGCCGCCGCGGCGCTGACGGGGCGACCGTCGTCCTCGACGACGGCGCCGAGGTCGCAGGAGACCTGCTGCTAGTGGCCGCCGGACGGCAGCCGAACACCGATGACCTGGACCTCGAGCTCGCCGGGGTCAAGCTCAGGGACGACGGCCGCGTCCAGGTGGACGAGTACGGCCGGACGACGGCCGACGGTATCTGGTCCATCGGCGACGCGAGCTCGCCGTTCGAGCTCAAGCACGTCGCCAACGCCGAGGCCAGGACCGTCGCGCACAACCTGGCGCACCCGGAAGACCTGCGCGAGTTCCGGCATGAGTGGGTGCCGGCCGCGGTGTTCACCGATCCGGAGATCGCGACCGTAGGCGCGCGGCTGCAGGATCTGGCCGGCCAGCGGCCCTACGTGCAGTCCACCCGGCCCTACGACCAGACGGCGTTCGGATGGGCCCTGCAGGACTCCAGCGGATTCTGCCGTCTGTACGCGGATCCGGCCACCGGCCGGCTGCTCGGCGCCCACATCATCGGCTACCAGGCCGCCCTGCTGATCCAGCCCCTGGTCCAGGCCATGTCGTCCGGGCAGAGCGTCGCCAGCATGGCCCGGGGCCAGTACTGGATCCACCCGGCGCTGAGCGAGGTCGTGGAGAACGCGCTGCTCGACCTCCCGCTCGGCGCGGCCGCCGACCCGTCATCGCGTTCTGCGGTTCGCCCCGGGTGGCCCCTGGGCATCACGGGGGTAACTGAACATGGAGGTTCACGATGACAGCAGGCCCGATCGTAACCGCTACCGACGGCTCGGCGGAATCACTGCGCGCGGTCGAGTGGGCGGCCAGGGAGGCCGAGCTTCGCGGCCTGCCGCTGCGGATCGTGGCGGCGGCGGCGCTGCCGCCACGAATGGCCGTCCACCAGACCGAGTCGGGCGTCCCCACCGTGGCCGACACCGTGGTCGGCGATCGCGATCGCGCGCTGGCGGTAGCGGCCCAGCGCGCCGCCGCGATCGCCCCCGACGTCCTGGTGGACACCGACGGGCTGAGCTCATCGCCGGCGCGGGCGATTACCGAAGCCGGATCGGGCGCCTCGATGCTGGTCGTGGGTTCCCGCGGCATGGGCGCGTTCACCGCGATGATCCTCGGCTCGGTCAGCCAGTACGCGGCCGCCCACGCGACCTGCCCGGTCGTGGTCGTCCGGGAGCAGACGACCGCCGCGCGCCCGCAGGTCGGCGTCGGCATCGGCGACCCGGCCGGCGCCTCGGCCGCGCTCGCGTTCGCGTTCGAGGAGGCCTCGCTGCGCAAGGCCAGCCTGATCGCCCTGCACGCCTGGGACTCCGGCGGCGAAGTCAGCCGCGCCGCCCGGACGATGGGGCGGCCGGGCGCCAACGCTCAGGAGGAGCAGGTCACCGGGCGGCTGCAGGCCCTGCTGGCCGACTGGACGGCGCGGTACCCCGACGTCGACGCCAGCTACGACCTGGTGTACGCCCACGCCGGGCGCGCCCTGGTCGGCCTGTCCGCCCGGGCCGACCTCGTCGTGCTCGGCCGGCATCGGCCCGACGGCTTCCTGCCCGGCCCCGGCGCGGTCAGGCACGCCGTGCTCAACCACGCCCACGGGCCCGTCGTCACCGTCCCCTGACGCCGGACGCGGCAGCGCGCCGGCCCGGTCGACCGGGCCGGCGCGCTGCCGCGCGATCACCCGCACACGGCGGGGGAACCGCTACTCGTCGGGGCCGCTACAGGTTGGCCATCGCGTTATAGAGCGACCCGGCGTTGTTGCCGAAGTAGGCGGCGAAGATGTAACCGGGCAGGCTCGAGTAGCCGAAGTCGTTGACCCCGTTGACGTACCCGAACTCCCCGTTGAATGACATCAGCCACGGGCCGCCGCTCGAGCCGCCGGTGAAGTTGCACGGCAGCCCCATCGTGTTGGCGATGCCGGACCAGTTGAACTCCGAGCCGGTGCAGTACTGCAGGGTGGCGCCGTTGAAGGGCGCCCCGGCCGGGTAGCCGAAGTCGTACACGAACTGATCGTTCGGGTAGTTCCAGGCGATGCCCTGCCCGCCGACCACGTTGACGATGTGCTGGCCGTAGAGGTTGGTGTTGATGACGGCGCCGCCCATGTCGTCGCCCTCGTCCTGGTTGTTGTAATAGTTGGTGGGCGTCCACAGCTCCTTGGCCGTCCACACCCCGTACGGTGCGTATCCGTTCTTGTAGTCGGGCACGAAGATCCAGTTCGAGTGCCAGCCCTCGCCGGGGACCTCGCCGCCGAGGCTGCCGTAGACGCAGTGCCCGGCGGTGATCACGGAGTCCTTGCCCGCGCTGTTGACCGTGCTTCCCGAGCAGGACCAGTTCTCGCCGTTGTGGGTCGTGAAGAACACCCGGCCGGTGGTCGTGGCGGGCGGCAGGTTGGCGTTGCCCGGCCAGGGGCTGCCGATTGACCCGTACTCGGGCTTGGCCCCGGCCGTCTTCCCGGCCGCCGGAATCCGCGTCTTCGGCCCTGCGAGCGCCTCGTCCGGCGCGGTCGCCGCGACCCGCCCGGCCCGCCCGGTCTCGGTCGCCGGCGCGGCGTGGCCGTCCTTGGCGGACCGCACGGTGACGCTGGCCCCGTTCGCGGCGGACAGCATCCGGGCCCGCGTCCAGTAGGCGACCGTCCGCTTGGCGGCCGTGCTGGCGTCGCTGGCGCTGCCGGTCAGGTGCCCAGACGCGCTCGAGGCGTGCGGCGCCACCGCGCTCGGCGAGGTCGCTGACGTCGCCGCCGAGGCCGGGATCGCCGCCGCGCAGAGCAGCGCTACGCCGGCCGCCAGGCCGCTCGCCACCGCGGCGCGGGCCAGCCGCGACCTGCGGCCGGTGGGGGCGGGCTGGTCGTCGTGGTACTTGCTCTCGGATGTCATGACGACTCCTCTCATATCGCTGAGGGTGATGTCCTGCTTGCAATTCACAGGAGCGATGTGAAAGAAGGGATGCCAGCCATCTAGATACAACTGCCGGGGATCAAATTCCGGTCGATCTCGGCCGCCTCGAGATCACCCGGACCCAAAACAGACGAACGGGCTGAATGGCTCGGCCGCCCCGGCCTCGGCCAGCGCCCGGGCCGGCCCGGTCCCCGCCGCGAGCCGCTGATGATAGGCGGTCATGATGCCGACGGCGGCCTCGTCCGCCACCCGGGCGACGCTGGCGATCACGGTCGCGGTGCCGCTGTAGAGCAGGGCGGCGGTGAAGCCGAGGAGCTCGTCACCGGGGCGCACGACCGACCGGCCGACATCGCACGCGGACAGGATCACCTGGCCCGGAGGAGCGGCCAGCTGCTGGACGTCGTAGGCCATCAGCGGCCCGTCGGCCAGGTCGAGCCGGGAGAACAGGAAGTTCTCGCGCTCGTCGTGACCGTGCGCGGCCAGGTGCGCCAGCGGGCAGCCGTCGAGGCCGAGCAGGGTGGCGCTCACCGTGGCCGCCTCCGCCAGCAGCGGCCGGGTCCCCGGGTAGAGCTTCGCGATCGCGGTGACCTCGGCCGCCGCGTGCGTGAGGGCGGGCCCCGCGGCCAGCAGCGGCGGCACCCGATCGGGCCCCGGCGCCGACGGCGGCCGGCGGCGCCGCGCGCTCATCCACGACGATGCCGACGGGCACACGGTGACCGGCCGGCCGTGCAGACCGGGGATCAGGCTCCACGGAACCGATGCCAGCGGCCCGGCGGGCACGATGACGACGCCCGCGTCCCCCAGCAGCCTGCGCAGGGGCGCGACCACCTCGGCGGTGAGCACCTCGGTCTGCTGCCGGATCGAGTCCTTGACGACCGCTTCCAGCCGGGCGGGCAGCCTTCGCCCGGCGAGCGTGTCGAGGTCGGCGCCGAGGCGGCGGGCGGCCTCGGCCGCGGTGCCGAAGTCGCCGAGGCCGATCAGGTGCACTGACTTCCCGGTCAGGACGACCGCGTGCAGCCGGCCGTCCCTCGCCAGGATGC
Organism: Trebonia sp.; assembly: GCA_036509215.1. Taxonomy (GTDB): domain Bacteria; phylum Actinomycetota; class Actinomycetes; order Streptosporangiales; family Streptosporangiaceae; genus Trebonia. The sequence goes on along the minus strand of DATCGA010000445.1, from coordinate 20,354 downwards.
TCACCAGCCGCTGCCCGCTGGCGCCGAGCGCGGCGCCGACCTCGGCCGTGCTGACCCGCCCGGGCGTCTCGCCTTGCCCGACCGCCTGCCAGCTGAGCTCCCTGACCTCGCGCTGCAGGCCGGCCCGGCGGGCGACCGCGGCCGGATCGCGGCCGCCGTTCAGCTCGGCGCCGCGGATGAGGTACCCGAGCTGGCGCAGCTCCGCCACGATCTCCGCCGTGCGGGCGTCGGCCGGCGGCCGCACCGGCCTGGCCAGGAACGCCTGGGCGCGGGAACGTTCCAGCCAGGCGAACACCAGCGGCGCGGACCCGCGGTCCAGCGCCTGGCGCAGGCCGGCCGCCGCCAGGTCGGCGCCGAGGGCCGCCGCCCCGGTCTGCAGGTCGACGCTGCCCAGCCGGCTGCGACGGGCCCGCAGCAGGCCCAGCCCGTTCCGCAGCTCGGTCAGCACGCCGGCCGGCCGGCCCTCGAGCTCCGCCAGCTCGGCCCGGGCGAGCTGGCGCAGCAGGCCGGCCTCGAGCGATGCGGCCGGGCCGCGGCGGCGGGAGGCCGCGATCCGGCGCCTCGCCTCGGCCGGGCGGCCGGCCGCGACCAGAGCCCGGGCGGCCAGCAGCTCGGCCAGGTCCGCGTCGTTGCGCAGCCCGCAGTCGCGCAGCCGGACGGCCAGCAGCTCGGCCTGGGCCGCGATCGGGCCCGGGCGACGGCCCGAGGCGGCGAACCGCGACCGGAGCAGGATCAGTTCGGTCAGGAGGGCGCAGGTCGCGTTGCCCTGACGACGGAAGCGCCTGCGCGCCGCGACCGCCCAGCGGCGGGCCGTGGTCAGCGCCCCGGCCGCCAGCGCGGCCTGGGCCAGGGTGAGCTCGGCCTGGGCTAGGTCCTGGTCGAGCCGCAGCCTGCGGAAGGCGGCGATGGCGCCGTCCAGCTCGGCCATCGCGTCGCTGCTGAGACCGACCGCGAGCAGGGCGCGGGCCTTGTCCGTCGCCAGCACCGGGACCCACTGGGGGGTGGCCGACGCGGTCAGCCGGAAGCCGTCCTCGGCCGCGGCGAAGACCGTCAGCGCCGCCGGGATGTCCCCCGCCAGCACATCGCAGCAGCCCAGGTTGTGCGTGGCCTTGGCCGCCAGCGAGTCATGCTGCCCGGCGGCGGCGATCCGCTGGCACCACGCGAAGTCCGCCCTGGCCCGCTGCACGCTCCCGGCGTTGAGGTGCAGAAAGCCGCGGTTCAGCAGCAGCCGGGCCAGCACCCTGACGTCGGCGTAGCCGTCGAGCAGGGGCACGGCCGCGTCGAACAGCCGCAGCGCCTCGCCGATCCGCCACGTTCGCATGAGCAGCAGGCCGCGCTGCGAGAGCAGGATGCCGCGGTCGGCCGGGTCGGTCATCTCCTCGGCCAGGTCGAGCAGGCGGAGCCCGTGCTCGGTCCGGCCCTGTTCCGCCTCCAGGTGGGCCAGGCTTATCAGCAGCCGGGCGGCGACGGACCGGTCCTGCGGCCGGACCGTCGGCTGGTCACGGCCCTCTTCCCAGCCCAGCAGCAGCAGCCCGGCCCGCAGCCGGCGGGCCCCCGCCACCGGACGCCCGGACGCTCCCGCCTGCACGCCCCGCCGGTGCGCGTCCCATGCCCGGCGGACGGCACTGCGCGCGATGCCGGGCACGGCCGCCCCGGGCGCAGCCGGACGGGCCTGGAGATCACCGGCCACGAGTCACAGGACGAGCGCCGGGGTCACCACCGAAGGTCCCCCGTCGGCCCGATCACGGGCGCCGGACCCCACGACCACGAGCCTGGCCGTTCCCTGCGGCACCTCGGCGAAGGCAAAGCGTCCTTGCTCATCGCTGCGGGCGCTGAGGGTCTCGGCCGTGGTCTGCATCTCGATCTCGCGCGGCTGGGGCGGCGCCAGCCAGCCGTCGATCCGCACCGAGCCGTTCTTGTTCTCCTCGATCCGAATGACGATGCTGAGGCTGGCGCTGTCGAAGGTGACGGTCCGGCTCTGCTCGGTCCCCCGCGCGCCGACCAGCCGGGGGTCCTCCTCGGTGACCAGCCGGGCCACCTCGCGCTCGAGACCGCGCATCGCGAGCGAGAACCTGACCCGCTCGGGCAGGTCGGCCGGCATCGGGTCGACCCGCTCGAAGAGCGCGCGAATACCGTCCAGGATCTCGAAGTCAAGATCGTCCAGCTGCTGGCCCGGCGCATCATCGGGTGACTTCACGCTCTTCTCCCGTCGAGCTCGTCGGCCAGCAGCACGCGGACCTTCTCCAGGCACCGGCCCCGGGTGGGGCCGATGCTGCCGACCGGCATGCCGAGCGCGGCCGACACCGACTGGTAGTCCGGGCGCGGTATGAAGGCGACGATCCGCAGCAGCTCCTGGCACTGCGCCGAGAGCCGCCCGACCGCCCGCCACAGCGCCCGCTGCTGCTCGTCGAGGACGATCTGCTCCTCGGCCCCGGCCGCCTCATCGGGGATGGCCGTGAGCCATTCCTGGTCCGCGGGCCGCTGCCTGCGGCCGGAGGAGCGCAGCCGCCACGCCTCGTGCTTCGTGGTCACCACGAGCCAGCTGACGAGCGCCTGGGGGACGCGGATGTCGGCCAGGTGGGAGAGCAGGCGCTCCCACGCGGTCTGGACGACGTCCTCGGCATCGTCGGCCCCCAGCCCGGCTGCCCGGGCGACGTGCCACAGCACCGGGCTAAGCTCCGCCGTGATCTGGCCGAGCGCGTCCTCGCTGCCGCCCCTGGCCGCGTCAAGCAGCTCCGCCATGCGCGCGCTGCGCTCGGACCGGCCAACGCGGTCGGGCGGCGCGGTGACCGACGTCGACTCGTCCATCACGCCCTCCCCGGCCAGCCCGGCGAGTTCCCCGGCCAGCCCAGCGAGGCCAGCGCGGCGAGCGTCCGGTCCGCCGCCGCCTGAGGCCCGGCCGCGCCCAGGCCGGCCTGCGGGGCCAGTTCAAGCAGCCGGGCGGCGATGTGCGCGGCGATCAGCGGGGCCGCGAACGAGGTCCCGCTCCAGGCGGCGAAGCCGCCGCGGAAATCGTCCGGGTCGAGCGCCTCGCGATCTTCCGGCGGACCGCCGCCGGGAGCTCCCCCGTTCCAATGCGGGTCGACCCTGACCTGGGGAGTCAGGCTGCCGTCGACGTCATCGGGATAGGTGCTGACGACCGCCGCGCCCGCCGCCCAGGCCCGGACCCAGCGGCCCCCGTCGCTGAACAGCGCCCGGGAGCCGTTCGGGTTGAGCGCGCCGACGCTGATCACCGGGACCGGCGACGGCTGCAGGCTGAACGCCGCCGGGTAGAACCGGCGGCTGGTCGAGTAGTTTCCGGCGGCGGCCACCACGGCCACCCCGAGGTCGAGCAGCACCTGGATGACCTGCCAGAGCCCCGAGCTGTCGGTGACGTCGGCCGAGGACTCGTCGAAGTAGCCGAGCGACAGCGAGACGACGTCGACCATCTCCGCCATGCTGCCGTCCTCGGCCGCCGCGATCCGGTCGGCCAGCAGGGCCAGCGCGCAGAGCAGGTCCCCCTCGTAGACCACGTCGTCGCTGTGCATGATCCGGATCGACAGGACCCGGGCGTCGGGCGCGGCCTGGCGCACGATCCCGGAGATGAAGGTGCCGTGACCGGTCGCGTCGTTCAGCTGGCCGACCAGCGGGTCCCCGGCGGCCGGCCCGTCCCACGCGTCCTTGATGAGCTGGCGGGAAACGTCTCCCTGCTCGGTCGCCGCGAAGCTGGCCTCGGCGTGGACGACGGCCTGGATACCAGGATCGTCCATCACGAAACCGTCCGCCGGGTCGACCAGGTACCCGCCCGCCGGATCCCGTCGCACGTCCAGCCACGGGTGGGCGCGCACTCCGGTGTCGAGGACCGCGACGACCGGCCGCCGACTGCCGAGGGCACCGGGTTCCCGGCGGTCGGGCGCCCGCAGGCAGAGCGCCACCGGGGCCCGGGTCTCGCCGCTGCTGTACACGTACGAGCCGCTGGCGCCCGGCCCGGACACGGCGTTGCCCTCGCTGAACGGGGTACCCGAGATCGCGTTGGACCCGACCGCGCCGCCCCCGTCCGGGCTGACTCCGATGGCGCCGACCTCGATGTCGTTGCCCTCGCAGAACGCATTCGGGCTGACGGCCGACCCGGCCAGGAGATGCTCCAGCCCGATCCGGCCGACGATCTCCGGGGTCAGCACGGCGCTCTCGGGTTGGGCGGCGCGGGCGTCCGCCGGCGGTGCGGCCTGGGCGGCCGCGCGGAGGGCCTGCAACGCCGTCCAGGCGTCAACCACCACCGGCACGGCCGGCCTGCCCGGGGCGGGCGCGGCCGGCACCAGCCCCGCGATGCGGGGCAGCCGCCGCAGCGCCGCCGCGGCCGGCCCTTGGCTCCGAACCGGGCGGCTGTCCAGGTCGGGCAGCACGATGCTCATCCCGACGAGGGCGAGCGCGGCGTTGATCGCCGCCACCACGGCCTCGTCGCGCAACAGGTCGGCCGGGATCAGCAGCGTCCTGGACCGGTACACGGTGGAACTCGGGGTCCTGCCCCAGCGGCGCTCCCGGGAGCCGGGGATCGTCGGCGCGGCGCTCGGGTCCAGCAGCCGCGCGCCGTGCTGTTGCCGCGAGGCGGGCGGCACGCAGGCGATGCCGGGCGCGATACCGCCGTCATCGCCGGGCCTGCCCGCGTCCGGCGCGGCCGGCGCGGGCTCGAAGTACCAGTTACGGAACGGCTGCGGCATCTGGAATTCCCCCCATTTAGTCCAAGAACCGCGGCGGCAGGGCCAGCCATGAGCCTTGCCGTCGACACCCCCAGAGGCGCGGGCAAGCGGCTAGATACGCAGCCATCGATAACGAACAGGTCACGAAGGAAGACCGCCAAGGGTGCGGTCTGCGACCTTGAAACGGCAGGCTACCGCGCCCTGCTAGTCAGAAAGTAGCGAATCGCTCACGTAAGGTGGCCAGCCGTTTCGCCGATTCGATATTCGGTGGGGATTTCAGCGGCGGGCGGTCACACTGGCCGGATGGGACGCACGGTGACCGCGGTGGTGACGCACGACGGCGCGTGCGCCGGGATGGTCGGCCCGTTCCCGGTCGAGGTCCCGTGGTGGGCCCAGGTCGAGCCGGTCGTCGCGCACCTGGAGCTGGCGCTGGGCGTGCCGGTCGTGGTCTTGCGGCTGCTCGCGGTCGAGGGTTCCGACGGGGCGCGGGACGGCCACGTCACTTACCACGCGGAGGCGCTCGAGCCGCCGGGGACGCTCGCCCGGTGCGACTTCGCTGACGACGATCACCCGCTCCGGCTGCCCTGGGCGCGCCCGTCGGGCGTGCGGGAGCTCCTCGAGTGGGCATCCGAGCGCATCGACCTCACCGGGCGGCCGGTTCAGTGCAAGACGTGGAACCTGTCGGGGCTGTTCCGCCTGCCGACCGCCGACGGCACGGTCTGGCTCAAGGCCATCCCCGGCTTCGCCGCCGCCGAGCAGGCCGCGATCGCCGCGATCGCCGCGATCGACCCCGGCCTGGTGCCGGCCGTCCTGGCCACCGGGCCGGGCCGCCTGCTGCTGGCCGACGTGCCCGGGGCGGACTGCTGGGACGCCTCGCCGCAGGTCGCGGCGGACGCAGTCCGGCGCCTGGCCGCGGCCCAGGCCCGCATCGGCCGGCCGCCGCGGGCCATCCCCGACCGCCGGCCGCCGGTCCTGGCGGCAGCCGTCTGCGACTTGCTCGACGGCCCGGTCGGCGCCGAGCTCACCCCCGGGGAGCTGCGCGCCGCGAGAAGCCTGCAGCCGCGGTGGGGGCTGCTGGCCGACTGCGGCCTGCCCGACACGGTCGTGCACGGTGACTTCCACCCCGGCAACTGGCGTCGCGGCGACGGCGCACCGGTGGTCCTCGACTTCGCCGACGCCCACTGGGGCAATCCGGTGCTCGACGGGCTGCGCCCGATCGACTTCCTGCCGGCCGACCGGCGCCGCCAGACGGCCGACGCCTGGATCGCGGCCTGGACCGCCGCGGCGCCCCGCTCGCGCCCGGCCGAGGCGCTGCGGATCGCGGAACCGCTGGCGCACCTCGCGAACGCCGTGCGCTACCAGGAGTTCCTCGACAACATCGAACCCAGCGAACGCGTGTACCACCTGGGCGACCCGGCCGCGTCGATCCGCCGGGCCCTCGCCTCGGTCAACGCCTGTTTACTCTCAGTAAATAGAGGCGTTTACCAGCGGGATCGCGCGGCGATACCCTTGTCGGAGGTGTGCTGTGCTGATCTCGACGATGAACGACATCCCCGGCTACGAGGTAACCGAGGTGCTTGGCGAGGTGTTCGGCCTGACCGTGCGGAGCCGCAACGTCGGCTCTCAGTTCGGTTCCGCCTTCAAGTCCATGGCCGGCGGTGAGCTCAAGGGAATGACGAAGAACCTGATCGAGAGCCGTAATGAGGTGATCGGCCGGATGACGCAGGAGGCGGAGGCCCGGGGCGGCAACGCCGTGGTGGCGATGCGCTTCGACACCTCGGAGATGGGCGGGAACTGGACCGAGATCTGCGCCTACGGCACGGCGGTCAAGGTCCAGAAGAGGTAGGCCCGTCGCCGCCGCGTTACCGTGTGGACGTGGATGCGGGGATCGCGTGGGTGGTGGCCGGGGCGCCGGGAGCCGGCAAGAGCACGGTCGCGCGGCTGCTGCTGGCGTCGCTCGCGCCGGTGCCGGCGCTGCTTGACAAGGACACCATGTACGGGTCGTTCGTGACGGCTGCGCTCGCGGCGGCCGGCCGCCCGCCCGGCCAGCGCGAGGGCCCGTGGTACGACGAGCACGTCAAGGCGCACGAGTACGCGGGCATGACGGCGACCGCGCGCGAGATCCGCTCGCACGGCTGCCCGGTGATGCTGTCAGGCCCGTTCACCGGGCAGATCCACGACGCCGAGCGGTGGCGTTCCTGGGTCGCCGAGCTCGGCGGCGGGACGGTGCGCCTGGTCTGGGTCCGGTCGGACGCCGCCACCCTGCGCGCCCGGCTCGACGCCCGGGGGTCCGGGCGCGACTCGGCCAAGCTGGCCGACTTCGACGCGTTCACCGCCCGGATGCGACTCGAATCCGCGCCCGCGGTGCCGCACGCGGTCATCGACAACCGCCGCACGGCGGCCGCGTCGCTGGAGGATCAGGTCGCCCGCCTCGTCACCGCCTAATGCTCGTGGATGATCACGCCGCGGATGTTCTTGCCGTCGTTCATGTCCTGGTACGCCTGGTTCACCTGATCGAGCGTGTACGTGCGGGTGACGAGCTCGTCCAGTTTGAGGTCGCCCGACTTGTACAGGCCGAGCAGCATCGGGATGTCGTAGAGCGGGTTGCTGTCGCCGAACAGCGCGCCGCGGACCTGGCGGTGGTAGCCGATCAGCGCGCCCGCGTGGAAATGGACCGCGCGCTCGCTGATGTGGCCGACGGCGGTGATCGTCACCTTGCCGCCCTTGCCGGTCATCATCACCGCCGCGTTCACCATCTCCTCGGTGACCGCGCCGGGGGTCATGATCGCGTGGTCGGCGAGCTGGCCCCAGGTCGTCTCGACCACGAACTCGTGCGCCTCCTTGGCGGTGGCGAAGGCGTGGGTGGCGCCGAACACGGTGGTGGCCATCTCCCGCTTGAACTCGACCGGGTCCACCACGACCACGTTCTTCGCCCCGGCGAAGCGCGCGCCCTGCACCGCGTTGCTGCCCACGCCGCCCGCGCCGAAGATCACCACCGTGTCGCCCGCCTGCACCCCCGCCGCGTGCACGCAGGAGCCCCAGCCGGTCGGGACGCCGCAGCCGACCAGGCACAGGATCTCCCACGGGATGTCCTGGAAGTCCTCCCGCAGCGGCACCGTGGCCCACTCCGACACGACCGCGTACTGGGAGAAGGTGCCGAGCGTGCAGAAGCCGCCCAGGTCCTGATCGCCCAGGTGGAAGCGCCAGGTGCCGTCCTCGAACATGCCGGTGCCGGCGTTGAGTCCCTTCACGCACATGTTCTGGTGCCCGGTCGAGCACGGCCGGCAGGCACCGCAGGCCGGAATGTAGGAGCAGACGATCTTGTCCCCCGGCTTGACCCGCTGCACGTTGGGGCCGACGGACTCGACGATGCCCGCGCCCTCGTGCCCGCCCACGACCGGCAGCCGGATGGGGGCGTCGCCGGTGGTGATGTGGTCGTCGGAGTGGCACAGGCCGGCCGCCATCAGCTTGACCCGGACCTCGTGCGCCTTCGGCTCGTCAAGCTGCAGGTCGGCGATCTCCCAGCCGACGTGCGGGGCCCGGGCGATGGCGGCGCGGGTGGTGATGCTCATCTTCCGCAGTTCCCTTCCTGCTAGTGCTCGTGGATGATGACGCCGCGGATGTTCTTGCCGTCGAGCATGTCCTGGTAGCCCTCGTTGACCTCGTCGAGCGTGTAACGGCGGGTGATCAGCTCGTCGAGCTTGAGCTTGCCCGCCTGGTAGAGGCCGATCAGCAGCGGCACGTCGACCAGCGGGCTGCAGCCGCCGTAGATCGAGCCCTGGATCCGGCGCTGGTAGCCGATCAGCATGCCGGGGTTCTCGTTCACCCAGCCGTTCCCGACCGCGGTGATCGTGACCTGACCGGACTTGCCCACGACCTTGATGGCGTTCGCGATCACCTCGTCGTGCAGGATGCCGACGGTGATGATGGCGACGTCGGCGAGCTCGCCCCAGGTCGTCTCGACCACGAACTCGTGCGCCTCCTCGGCGGTGGCGAACGCGTGCGTCGCGCCGAACTCGGTGGTGGCCATCTTCCGCTTGAACTCGACCGGGTCCACCACGATGACGTTCTTCGCCCCGGCCAGGCTGGCGCCCTGCACCGCGTTGCTGCCGACGCCGCCCGCGCCGTAGATCACCACGGTCTGCCCGGCCCGCACGCCTCCCGCCCGCACCGCCGACCCCCAGCCGGTCGGGACGCCGCAGGCCACCAGCGCGGCGACGTCGAAGCCGATCTCATCCGGGATCTTGATCACGGAGAACTCGTGCACCACCGCGTACTGGGAGAACGTGCCGAGCACGCACAGGCCGCCGAAGTCCTCGCCGTTCTGGTGGAACCGGAACGTGCCGTCGGGGAACATCCCGGTGCCGGCGTTCTTGCCCGCGTCGCACAGGTTCTGGCGGCCGGTCGAGCAGTACCGGCACTGGCCGCAGGCGGGGATGAACGAGCAGGTGACGTGGTCGCCGAGCTTGACCCGGGTAACGGCGTCACCGACCGCGTCGACGATGCCCGCGCCCTCGTGCCCGCCGACCACCGGCAGCCGCATCGGCGCGTCGCCCTTCTGGATGTGGTCGTCGGAGTGGCACAGGCCGGAGGCGAAGAACTTGATCCTGACCTCGTTGGCCTTCGGGTCGTCGAGCTCAAGCTCGGTGATCTCCCACGGCTGGCCGGGCACGCGGCAGACCGCTGCTCGGGTAGTGATGCTCACGGGCACCCCTTTCTCACGACATTGCGGACGACGGGCGACGCGCGGTTTGTCTAATAATGGGACATCCAGCCCGAGGCCGCCACCCCCCGGTCTTTCAGATCAAAACCCGAAATCTGGGCATCCGCCGGTTTAATTCAGGCCGAAGAAGGGGACACGTACGTCCCGCCGGGCAGCGGTCAGGGGCGCAGCGGCGTTCAGGCCAGCGCCGGGGACGGCGCCGCCCGGCTCGGGTCGAGCAGTCCCGGCTCGGTCGCCATGTAGAGGTCGAACTCCGCCACTCGCCAGCCCGCTGCGAGCAGCGGCCGGACCGCCGGGTGCGGTCCCGGCAGGCAGACGAGCACCTGCCCGTCCTGCGGCCGCAGGCCGACCAGCACCGCCAGCACGGCGTCGGCGGCGTCGGCCGACGGCGCCAGCGCCAGGTGCGTCAGGCCGTATTCGCCGGCCGCGCCGCCCGCCGTCCCGCCCGCCATCACCTGGCCGCCGCGCCTGGCCGGCAGGCCGGCCCCGCCCGGGCGGCGGGCCCAGGCGAGATGATCGTCGGACCGGTCGACCCCGGTCCAGGCCAGTTCGAGCGCGGCCACCTCGGCCGGGCTGGCCGGCTCGGCCCGCCAGCCATCCGGCGCGGCCACCGCGTCCACCCGGCCGCGCAGGTACAGCAGGGGCCACCACGCATCCAGCCCGAAGCTCGTGTACAGCGGCAGGGCATTCCCGTGCAGGCTGCTGAACGTCATCCGGCGTCCCCGGCCCGGCCACAGCTCCGCCAGCATCGCCCGGCCGCAGCCGCCGCCGTGCAGCCGGGGGTCGACGAACAGGTCGCACAGCATGCTGACCTCCCCGGGGCCGCTGCCGATCGGGCGGGTGGCGCCGAAGCCGACGATGACGCCGCCGCGGACCCCGACGACCACGCGGCCATGCGCGAGCAGGTGCGCCACGTAGGCGGCGCCCGCCCCGCCCCACTCCTCGTCCTGCCCGGCCGCCAGCGCCACCGCCGCTATCTGCGGGAGGTCGGCCAGGCCGGCCTCGCGCACCACGATCTCGGCCACGCCGGGCATACTACCTGCGGGCTAGGCTCCAACCGCCGGCCGCTTCGTCAGGGCTGCGAGCCCTGGCTGATCCAGTCCGCGAACATCGACACCTTCTCGGCCGGCCATGCCCCGTCGCAGGGCATCTGCCCGGAGCGGACCTGCTCGAGGACCGAGTCCTGGCGGGCCACCACCTCGGTGAAAGACCAGAGGTCGAACGCCTTGAGCATCGAGGACCGGTCCTGGTCGCGAAAGAGCGGCTTGATGTCCCGCTCGAAGCTGAGCGGTCGGGACTCGTCCTTGGTGTCGGTCACGGTTCCTCCACGACTGCGTCGGTTGGGAAACAGGCGGGGCTACTGTTCCACGCGGCGGGGGGCCGATGCGCCACCCGCCGGGGGTGAAGGGCGCCCGCTACGCTCCTGGATAGGCGGCGGAAGCCAGAGGGGACGGTGGCCGATGAGCCGCGAGACGGCCCAGGGCACGAATCACACGAGAGCGGCGGCCGGGGTTCGCGGGGCGGTGGTGGTGGCGCACGGCGGCACCGAGGTCAGCAACGAGCCGGTTACCCCGCTCGACCCGGCCGTGCTGCGGATGATCCCGCTGGCGCTCGCCATCCGGCACGCGCTGCGCGGAAGCGGGATCGTGGTATCGCGACCTCGCTACCGGGTGCGGGGCTGGAACGGCGAGCTGGCCTCGCCGGTGCGGGACCTCGGCCGGTCGCTGGACGAGATCGGCGCCCGGTTCGGGCCCGTTCCGGTCGTGCTGATCGGCCACTCGATGGGAGCGCGGGCGGCGTTCCTGGTGGCCGGGCACCCGGCGGTGGCGGCGGTCGCCGGGCTGGCGCCGTGGCTGCCCCCGACGGAGCCGGTTGAGCAGCTCGCGGGCAGGCGCGTCCTGCTCGCCCACGGGACCGCTGACCACATCACCAGCCCCGCGGAGACCTGGGCTTATGCCGAGCGCGCCCGCTCCGTCACCGAGGTGGCCACGATCGAGGTGCGCGACGGCGAGCACACCATGCTGCGACGGGGCGCGCTGTGGCATCGGCTGGCGGTCGAGTTCAGCCGTCTGGCGCTGGGGCTGCCCGACGCCGGGCCGGGCCAGGTGGCGGACGCCTTCCGCGACGCGGCCGGGGGACGGCACCTGGTCTTAGCGGACGGCGAGGCGCCGACGGGCGGCCTGTTATCCGGCGCCCGCGTCAGGCGTTCGCGGTAAACGGCACCCGCACGGTAATCGTGTCGGGGAACCAGCGGGCGCCCTGATGCTGCGGTGCCCCGCACGCCGTCTGCAGGTACCTCATCGGCGGGCCGAACCCGTCGAGGGTGTCGTCGGCCGGGAACCCGTAGCTGTCGCGTATGACGTACGTCAGCGCGCCGGCGTACCGGCCGTTCTCGCGCCGACCGCTGCCGCTCACGGTCAGCCCCTGGGTGCCTCGGAACGCCCAGTACAGATCGCTCGCCGTGGACGCGAACAGCACCGTGGGCAGTTGCGCGGCGGAGAGCAGAACCCGGGTGTCGCCCGCCCTCAGCCGGGCCGCTATCTCCCCCTGGACGAGGTCGTTGACGGTCTGGAAGCCTGCGCTCGCCTGGGCCTGCTCCGAGATCGTCGATCCGAGCCGGTAGTCGATCTCGGTCCCCGTCCCGGTGAGGAAGTGCGTGAGCAGGTCGGACGCGGCCGGGAACCCCTCCAGCGCGAACCCGCCGGCCACCGAGGCGCCCACGGACTGGTCGGCCTTGAGCTGAGCGCTGTCACAGCTGGCGCCGGGGACGTCCGCGTACGTGTCCTGGCTGCCGTTGGGCGTCACCGGGTCGTCGCCGCTGACCGTGAACGCGGTACCGGCGTCGGTGGGCCGGGCCGAGGCGGTCGGCCCGGTCGGCGCAGCCGAGGCCGTCGGCCTGGCCGAGGGGGTCGTGGTGACCGGCGCGGGCCCGGTGGGGGTAGGCGTCGCCGAGCACGCGACCGACAGCGCCCCGACCGAGCACAGCGCCGCGACTGCGGCGACCGCGCGCGCCATGCTGGTTATTTAAGTCCGCCGATGTTCAGTGATCCGTCGCTGGCCGGCGCCGCGCCCGCCTCGGCCTGGCTGACGTAGGCGGCCGGGTCCTTGTCCACCGGCCGGACGCCGGCGTAGTTTCGCGCCTCGAAGGCGGCGAAGGCGACCGCGAGGCTGTGCCGCTGCTGCAGCCCGGCCAGGCGGCGGAAATCGGTCAGGCCCTCGCGTTCCTCCTCGGCCATGTGGTCGCCGTTGGCCAGGTTGGCCCCGGCCACGGCCGCGTACCAGCCGTCGCTGGCGACCGGATGCCGCGCGGCCTCCGCGACCGCGTCCCTGATCTCGTTGTGATCGCCGATAGCGTCCAGCGTCTCTTCCTCGACCCCGGTCCTGCGCCTGGCGGCGATTCCGACCTGCAGCAGCGCCGGGTAGAAGATCGCCTCCTCGGCGGCCGCGTGCAGCTCGAGGAAGGAGCCGAGCCGCGACCACACGGCCGACAGCGTCCCGGTGTCCGACCGGTCTATCTGCTCCAGGATCGAGAACAGCCGGCGCTGCTCATGGTGATCGTCAAGGATCAGCTGGGTGATGTCCACGAGCCCCTACTCCCCGAGACCGGCGGCGCGCTAAACGCCAGAGCAGGGACCCATGCTACGCCCCGACCCGTCGCGAAGGCTGCTGACTGCTGATCGTCCGGCATGGTTCCCAGTTGCGTGTGATCTTCGGGGCCTCCGAGGGACTACTGGATGACGGCCGCACCAATCCGTGCGACCGAAATACCAACTAGCGAAGGAGGTGCCAGTGGACGACCCGCTTGAGCGGTTCGCCGATGTATATGACCACTACTACCGGAACGTTCTTCGGTACTCCCTGCAGCACGCAGAGCAAGGCACCGCCGAGGACGTGGCGAGCGAGACCTTCCTGATTGCCTGGCGGCGGTTTCCCGCGATTCCCGATCCACCGCTGCCGTGGCTGCTCGGGGTCGCGCGGAACCTGCTCAGGAAACAGGTCACAGCGGGACTGCGACGCCGGGAACTCATCGCGCGATTGACCGTACTGTCCTGCGCGGCCGACGGGTTCACGGCCGATACAGGGGATTCGGTCGTCGAGCGAGCGGCGGCGCTGGACGCGCTGGCCTCGCTCCCGGCGCGCGACGTCGAGGCGCTCACGCTCGTGACCTGGCACGGCCTTGACACTGCGGACGCGGCCGAAGTCGTGGGCTGTTCGACGCGGGCATTCACGGTACGGCTTTCCCGTGCCAGGCAGCGGCTCGACAAGGCTATCCAGTCCGCCGAACCCGCTCCGGGGTTCCGTCCGAGGGCACAGTTCCGCTCACCCAGCCCTTCGATCACGAGGAAATAGACATGAACAAGCTAGACAAGATCGTGGCCGGTCTCGAGCCCGCCATGCTGAACCGTCTTGCCGAGGACGGATATGCCAGGAACCGACACGATGACCTGGCGAAGATGGCCGCTGAGGGGCATCCTGCCAGGAATGCCCGGGTACACCGGGTGCACACCCGCGAGGGGCGCTGGCCGGTGCTGGCCGGCGGGGTGGTGGCCGTCGGCGCGGCCGCAGCGGTCGCGGTCATGGTGACCTTGCCGACCGGTAAGGCAGCGTCGCCGGCCGATAAGGCGGCGGCGTTGCCGAACTCGTCCGCGGCGGCACCAAACGCCCGCGCCGTCCTGCTGGCCAGCGCCACCATGGCGGCGCGCTCGGCGGCGGCAACCGGCACCTACTGGTACGCCAAGGAGCGCGACTTCGAGCCTGCGGGAGGGAGATCGGGTGGCCCTACGAAGGAGAGCGTGAAAGCGCTGTTTTTTGGCGCCACGTACGCGGCTACCGAAGAGACCTGGACCGGCCAGAACCACGTTCGGACCATCGTCAACGAGGATCTGGTGGTCACCTTCGCGTCGGCCGCCGATAAGGCCCGCTGGGTGGCCGCAGGCAAGCCTCCGCTCTCGACCGCCGCCGGGTTCGGCGTCACGAGAACGGTCACCAGCGACTACTCGATGACCGTGCACTGGGGGGTCGGTAGCTACCAGCTCAGCCTGGCGGGCATCCAGAGGCTGCCGTCGACGGCCAAGTTGCTCGGCAAGACCCTGGGGAGAATGTGGGTCCACGAGCCGGACAAGGCCGGCGCCGTCGGGTTCCCGGATCCGAGTTTCGGTCAGTACCTCGTCCAGTGGGCCGATGTCCTGCTCACCGCCCCGTCGCGGCCCGGCACCAGGGCGGCGATCTACCAGCTGCTCGCGGAGGAGCCCGGGCTGAGCATCGTGCCGGGGGTTACCGACCCGCTGGGCCGCGTCGGGGTCGCGATCGGCGACGGTGGCGGAGACTACCTGATCATCCAGCCCAGTACCGCCAAGCTGCTCGCGTACACCTCTAACCCCGTGCGCGCCAAGTCCGCTATCCCGGCCGCAGGCGGCGTCGAGGTCTACGAGCTCTCTGGATGGGCTAGCCAGCTTGGAGTCGCGCCCTAACTGGGAAACGACTGTCGCTCGCCCCTCCCGCGCCTGGGAGGGGGCGAGGCATGGGCAGACGTCGCCACGCTGCACTGCGTGAAAGAACTGTTCCGTTGAGTGACAGATGGCAGGTTGCTGGGCAGGACCACATCAGCGCAGCAGGCCGCATCGGCGGCCGTGGCATGAGCTTCGCGGTGGACGGCCTGCGTGACCGCGATCGGCGAGGGAGCGTGTGCCCGGTGACTGACGTGCTGGCCGGAGGTCCGCATCCGGCCCATTCGACGGTGAACGGAAGCCCGTTCCCCCCGATCGCCGAATACGGGTTCCTGTCCGACTGCGAGGTGTGCGCGCTCGTCGCCCCGAGCGGCAACGTGGAGTGGATGTGCCTGCCGCGCATGGACGGCCCGAGCATCTTCGCGGCGGCGCTCGACCGCGGGGCCGGCTCATTCCGACTGGGGCCGGCCGACGTCACCGTTCCGGCCGGGCGACGGTATCTGCCGGGCACGATGGTGCTCGAGACGACGTGGGCCACTCCGGGCGGCTGGGCCGTGGTCCGCGACGTGCTGCTGGTCGGTCCGTGGCGGCACCAGTCGCGCCGCTTCGACGGGCACCAGCGGGCGCCGGTCGATCACGCCGCCGACCGGGTGCTGCTGCGGACCGTGCGGTGCCTGAACGGGTTCATCGACTTCGCGCTCGAGTGCGAGCCGGCGTTCGACTACGGACGGCAGCGCGGCACCTGGCGACACTCAGGCGACGGCTACGGCGAGGCGGAGGCGCTGCTCGGCGATCAGCCGCAGTTCCGGCTGACCACCGACCTGAACCTGGGCTTCGAGGGCCCTCGGGCGATCGCCCGACGGCGCCTGCGGGCCGGCCAGCAGGTGTTCTGCGCGCTGTCGTGGGGCGACGGGGTACCGCCGGAAGCGTTCGCCGACGCCCATGAGCGGCTGGCCGGGACGGCCGATTTCTGGCACCAGTGGATCAGCCGCGGCGCCTTCCCCGACCACCCCTGGCGGGAGTACCTGGCGCGGTCCGCGCTGACGCTGAAGGGCCTGATCTACGCCCCGACCGGGGCGCTGATGGCGGCGGCGACGTCGTCGCTGCCGGAGACGCCGGGCGGCGAGCGCAACTACGACTACCGTTACACCTGGCTGCGGGACTCGACCTTCATGCTCTGGGGCCTGTACACGCTCGGCTTCGACCGGGAGGCCGACGACTTCTTCTACTTCATCACCGACCTCGCCGAGCAGGACGCCGACCTGCAGATCATGTACGGGATCGGCGGCGAGCGGGAGCTGACCGAGGAGGTTCTCGATCACCTGTCGGGCTATGAGGGCGCCCGCCCGGTCCGGATCGGCAACGGCGCCTGGGACCAGCGCCAGCATGACGTCTGGGGGGTGCTGCTTGACTCGGTCTACCTGCACACCCGGTCCCGCGACCGGCTCGACGAGCGCCGCTGGCCGATGCTGGCGCGCCAGGTCGAGGCCGCCATCGCGCACTGGCGCGATCCCGACCAGGGGCTGTGGGAGGTGCGCGGCCCGGCCCGGCATTTCACCGCGTCCAAGGTGCTGTGCTGGGTGGCGGCCGACCGCGGCGCCAAGCTCGCCCTGCTGCGCGGCGACGCCGACCACGCCGCCGCCTGGCGCGAGGCGGCCGACGAGATGCACGCCGACATCTGCGCCAACGGCACCGACGACCGCGGCGTGTTCTGCCAGCACTACGGGACCACCGCCCTGGACGCCTCGGCGCTGCTGATACCGCTGCTCGGGTTCCTGCCGCCGGACGCCCCCGGGTGCGCGCGACCGTGCTGGCCATCGCCGACGAGCTGACCGAGGACGAACTGGTGCTCCGGTACCGGGTCGAGGAGACCGACGACGGCTTCAGCGGCGAGGAGGGATCGTTCACGATCTGCTCGTTCTGGCTGGTGTCGGCGCTGACCGAGATCGGCGAGGTGGACCGGGCGAGGGCGCTATGCGAGAAGCTGCTGTCGTACGCCAGCCCGCTGTCGCTGTACGCCGAGGAGATCGACGCGCACTCCGGTCGCCAGCTGGGCAACTTCCCGCAGGCGTTCTCGCACCTGGCGCTCATCAACGCGGTCATGCACCTGATCCGCGAGGACGAGCGCCGCAGCGGCGGCGCGCTGTCGGCCGGGCCCGACCTGCACGCGGCCACCGCTGCGGGCCCCGACCAGACGGCCCGGTCCCGGCCATGACCTCCGACCTGAGCGTCCTGGTGGTCGGCGGCGGGCCGGCCGGCGTGACCGCCGCCCTGCAGGCCTGCGAGCTCGGCGCGCGGGTGACCGTGCTCGAGGCGGCCCAGGTCGGCGGGACCAGCCTCAACTCCGGGCCGGCGCCGGTGCGGACGCTGGCCCGGGCGGCCCGGCTGGCCCGCGACTGGTCGTCCTGGGCGCAATTCGGCCTGACCGGGGCGGCGCCCGTGCCCGACCTGCCCGCCGTGCTCGCCAACAGCGAGCGGGTGGCTCGCTACGCCCACGAGAAGAAGGATGTGGCGGGCCATATCCGTCGGCGCGGCGTCGACCTCATCGAGTATCTCGGTCCCGTCAGCTTCGCCGAGCCGCACACGATGACCGCACGCGACGGCCGGACCTGGACCGCCGACCGGATCATCCTCGCCGTCGGCGGGCACGCGGCCCGTCTCCCGATCCCCGGCGCCGAACTGGCGCTCACCTACGAGGACATCCGTTCGCTGAACAGCCTGCCGGAGCGGGTCGCGGTGATCGGCGGAGCGGACACCGGCTGCCAGATCGCGTCCGTCTTCGACGACTTCGGCGTCGCCGTCACCCTGTTCGAAGCCGGCCCCAGCCTGATCCCGTCGGCCGACGCGGACGTGTCGGCCGAGCTCGGCCGCGCCTTCCGCGACCGCGGGATGACGGTGGCCACGGATACCTTCGTCACCGCCCTGCACCGGGAAGAAGGGTCGATCTACCTTGACCACCGAACCGGTCAGGCCCTCGGGCAGACGGGGGCCGACGCGGTGTTCTTCGCGGTCGGCTGGCCCGCCAGCGTCGAAGGGCTGAACCTGCAGGCGGCCGGGGTCCGCGCCGAACCGGGCGTGATCGCCGTCGATGAGTACCTGCGGACCAACGTCGGCCACATCTTCGCCGTCGGCGACGTCAACGGCCAGTCGATGCTGGTGCAGAGCGCGAGGCAGGAAGGCCGCATCGCCGCCAGGAACGCGGTGCTCGGACCGGCCAGGCAGGCCACCTACGACGTGGTCCCGAGCGGCAGCTTCACCGACCCGGAGTACGGCCGGGTCGGCCTCACCGAAGCCCAGGCAGCGCAGGACCACGACGTGGTCGTCGGCGTCGCCCGCTACGACGATCTGCTCAGGCCCGTCGCCGACGGGCGCCCTGACGGCTTCTGCAAGCTCATCGCCGACCGCCGGACCCACCTCATCCTCGGCGCTCACGTCCTCGGCGAGTACTCGGCGGAAACCGTCCAGACCGTCGCCGCCTGCATGGCCGCCGGACTGCGGGTGGAGCAGGTGGCCGAGCTCCAGCTCGCCTTCCCCACCTTCACCGAGGCGGTCAGCATGGCCGCGCAGAAGATCTGCCGGGCCATCGGCGTCGGCAGCTTCCCCCAGGCCTGGAGCTTCCTCGGCATGGAAAAGTGACCTAGACCCCGCTGCGGGCTACTCCGCAGGCCCGTTTGGCGAGTGAAATAGCGGTGGGCGGCGCGGGGTTGAACAGGGTATCTGAACTGTGCGCTCGCACCCGGCGGGCGCCCGCGCGATTGGCGAAGGAGCATCATGGCGACCGAGAAGGCAATCCTCGCCGGCGGCTGTTTCTGGGGCTTGCAGGACCTCATCCGCAAGCGTCCAGGGGTGATCTCGACACGGGTCGGCTACACCGGCGGTGACGTGCCGAACGCGACCTACCGTAACCACCACGGCCACGCCGAGGCGATGGAGATCATCTTCGACCCCGAGCAGATCTCCTACCGGGACCTGCTGGAGTTCTACTTCCAAGTGCACGACCCGACCACGCTGAACCGACAGGGCAACGACATCGGGACCAGCTACCGGTCGGCCATCTTCTACCTCAGCGACGCCCAGAAGCAGACCGCCGAGGACACGATCGCCGACGTCGACGCCTCCGGCCTGTGGCCGGGCAAGGTGGTCACCGAGGTGACCGCGGCCGGGCCGTTCTGGGAGGCCGAGCCCGAGCATCAGGACTACCTGGAGAAGTACCCCAACGGGTACACATGCCACTTCGTCCGACCGGGCTGGAAGCTGCCGCACCGCGCGGACAGCGCCACCTCCTGAGATGGCGGCCCTGCATCGGGCCGCCAGTAGCGTTATCTTTTGGAAATACGGAGAGTCGTCGGCTTTACCTCTGGTGTTATCGCACCGAGATATGCATGCCCTGAGACATGTGTCCGTAAGAAAAGCGTAAGAACAGGTCCTCGACGTGCAGACGGCGCCTCGCGGGGTGCCGTCTGGCCGAGTGCCCGCAGGGCCCCTACCACGACTATCACCGTTATGCAGTTCAAAAACTTACGTCTTCGCAAGATCCGTCACATCTTCACCCGATAGGTGTCACCATCAGTTCGCGAACCTAACCCGGTCATCGTTTCCGGTCCGGCGTTATACGACTGATATAGCCCTGGGTGGCCCTACCGTTACCGGAAGAGGGGACGGAGATGACGATCGCCGACGAGGACTTTGGCAGCCGTCGCCAACGGGGCGACGGGCGGCGGGGTCCCGCCCACGCCAGGACGTATCCACGCTGGCCCGACGCCCCGCCACCCGGCTACCAGGACGCCGGACCGCCCGTCTACCAGGCCGACTACTACCAGGCCGAGCACCCCGGCTGGACTCAGCCGCCTGCGTACCAGGCCGAGTACGCCGACCCCAGGTGGGCGGGACAGCGGCAGCCCGAGTATCCCGAGTGGACCGGACAGCAGCAGCCCGAGCGGACCGGACCGTCCGCGTACCAGGCCGGATATCCCGGCTGGACCGAGCAGCCCGGGTATCAAGGCGAGTACCCAGCCTGGACCGAGCAGCCCGCGTACCAGGGCGACTACCCCGGCCAGCCCGGCCAGGCCCCCTATCAGGGCACGTACCCCGGCCAGACCCCCTACCATGGCGACTACCCCGGCCAGCCGGCGGCCTACGGCCAGTACGCGCTTCATCCCGACCATCCCAGCTGGCCCGAGTCTCAGTTTGCGCCCTGGCCCGGCGAAGACCCAGTGATCGACCAGCGTCCTTCCGGGGCGGCGGTTGCGCCGCCGCTGCCGAACCGGGTGCGACCGCCCTTCACCCCCCAGTCCGATTTCCCGCCCCGCGCCGACGCCCCTCCGCACACGCTCGCTCCGCGCAGGGATCTCCCGCTGCACCGGGACATGGACTTCTACCCGGCGCCGATCATGCAGGACACGATCACCGACGTGGCCAACTGGGGGCAGCAGGACGTCGCCTACGCCCAGCCCGCCCGCGAGCAGATCTGGGACGCCGGGTCATCGCAGCTGGCGAGCTGGATTATCG
>DATCGA010000444.1:0-4209 GCA_036509215.1 Trebonia sp. | reverse complement strand
TGCGCGGGAGCCGGACGTCCCGCCGGGCCCTGCCGGATGTAATCGGCGTGGAAGGCCTGACGGTCTTCCGGCGACATCTCGTTGAGCAGGACGTTCGGGCTCAGCACCGGCCCCATGCGGCGCAGGTGATCCAGCGTCCACATCTTCTTGGGGTCCAGGTTCAGGTGCGGCTGGGCGACCATCGTCTTGCCGTCGTCCCGCACGTAGCCCATGTCGGAGACGACGTCGGCCCAGTTCCAGCCGTGGTACAGCGTCTCCCACTCGCGCTTGCCGATGAGCTGGCCCATGTTCGGGGTCTCCCGGCCCTGGTAGGTCGGCCGGAACGCCGTGGCGTCCGTCCAGTGGCACGGCTCGGAGCAGTACGTCCGCACCTGGCCGTCGACCTCGTCCATGACCATGTCCTCGCGGACCAGGCACGGGACCATGCAGGTCCAGCACCGGTGCGGGTACACGTAGTCGACGTCCTCGGCCACGATCGGGTGGTGACCGTTCGGCATCGAGAGGCGGTTGTAGTTCTCCCACCACGCGCCGTACTTGTCGTACCAGCCCGGGTACTTGTACTCGAACCACTCGAAGTCCTTGTCGGTCATCGGGTCGATCCGCCAGTAGTTGGCGAGCCAGCCGGTGGCGAAGAACTGCGCGACCTCGTGCACGTAGCCCTTGTTCCAGATCTGGTCCCAGGCCTGCTCGATGAGGTCGTGCGGGATGACCAGGCCGTACTTCTCGAGCGGTACCAGGTAGGAGCGGTAGTAGTCGTCGTAGATCCAGCGGCGCCACATCTCGGCGTAGGATTCGCGGTCCTTGCGCCGGTCCTTGGTGCCGTACTCGATGAACGTGCCGATCGCCGCGTCCACCACCCGGTGGTTGTTCCACCAGGCGTAGCGCAGGTCGCGCTCGAGCAGCTGGTGGTTGCCCTCGTCGGCCAGCGCCATCAGCAGCGTCGCGTACCCGTTGCTGATGTGCCGCGACTCGTCTGACTGGACCGAGTGGAAGACCGTCGGCAGCAGGTAGTCGCCGTTGGCGGCGGCCTCGGCGGGCATCGCCACGAACAGCGTGTTGGTGAACGCGGTCTCGGCCACGATCGTGAGGTAGATCGAGGCCGCGGTGATCGCGTCACCGGTGATGAAGCCTTCCGCGAACTGGCGGCCGATCGTGCCGCAGTAGTCGTTCTGGAAGTTGCGGAGGCTGGAGTTGAAGCCGGCCGGGTCGATGTAGTTGTTCATGTACAGGCGCTTGAGGTTCTGCTGGATCGTCGAGTGCCTGACCTCGTCGATCATCTGGATCGCCTGGCCGTTGTGTAGCTCGGGGTTGGGGACGGTCCTGAACAGCAGCGGCATCGCCCGGGCGGCGGAGATCTCCGGCAGCGGGATGATCGACAGGAACAGCTTCTGCCATTCCAGCCAGCGCTCCTGCACCTGGCGGAACATGTTGCCGCGGATCGCGCCGTCCTGCGCGCCGTAGACCCGGTGGTCCTTCTCCTCCTGCATCGGGAAGTAGGACCGGAGCACCTGCTTGAGCGGGTCCTTCTTCTGCGCCTTCTGGAACGTGTAGTCCGTTCCGTACTGCGAGACCGGCTGGTGGTACTGGGGTTCCCAGGAGAGTTCCTGGATCTTCTGATGGGCCTTCGCCACGCTTTGGCGGCTCATCGGCATCCTCCCTTGGTGGGAAAGTCCTTGTGTGCTGGATAACATCCCGGATTCGGCTGGTCTGTGCTCTCAACCTGAGACACGGACGACCTAGCTGCGCTCCGCTTCGAACGCCTCGCGCAGGCGGGCGAGCTCGGCGCTGACGCCGGTGACGACGTGCGGCCGCGACTCGAAGGCGGGGGCGATGCCGAGCGCCCGCAGCAGCTCGGCGGCCGGCTTGCCGGGATCACCCGACTCCCCCAGGACCGGGTGCAGGCCCTCGGCCGCCAGCTGCCCGAAGACGAGGTTGACGATGCTCCAGGGGTTGTAGGTCTCTCCCTGGGCGGGTATGGATTCGTCGGGGGTGTCCATGCAGCTGAGCACACGCCGGAGGGATTGCATGTGGCATCTCAAGTTGAGACAGTGCAATGAATCAGCGGGCTTATCTTTTGTGCAACGCGAAGGCCTCGCGGCGCTTCGCAAGGGATGGGAGACCCTCCGACCGGACGCGCAGGTGGAGGAGGCGGTATGGGACGTGCATCACCGAGGCTGCACCGTTCTACTCGAACCGGCGGTGCGGGTACCGTCGTCGAGCGAGACGCGCTGGCCGAGGCCAGGGACCGATTCCTCGCCCGCGATCCGGTCGACGCCAAGGCGGTCAGGGAGCCGATCCTGGCCTCGTGGTGGCGGTCGCGGGAGTGGCACGTCGCCGCCGACCGGCTTGACTTGAGCTACCTGGGCGAACCGGACCTCGACTCGGCCCTCGCGCGGGCGGCCAAGCCGGTCCTCCGGCACCTGTACGAGCAGCTCGAGGGCCAGCCGATCAGCATCGTGCTGACCGACGCGAGCGGGCTGGTGCTGCTGCGGTTCACCGGCGACCACGACCTGGAACGGCAGCTCGACACGATCAAGCTCGCCCCCGGCTTCTCCTACGCCGAGGACGTCGTCGGCACCAACGGCATCGGGACCGCGCTCGAGTCGGGCGGCCCGGCGCACGTGTTCGGGCACGAGCACTACGCCGAGCGGCTCGAGGGGCTGGCCTGCGCCGGGGTCCCGGTTCGCGACCCGATGTCGGGCAAGACCGTCGGCGTGCTCGACCTGACCTGCTGGCGCAGGCACGCCGACCCGCTGATGCTGTCGCTCGTCCGGTCCACCGCCGACCAGCTCAACCAGGCCCTGTCCGAGACCAGCAACGGCCGCGACCTGCGGCTGCTCCAGGAGTACACCAAGGCCTGCCGGCACACCGGCGGCATCGTCCTCGCGCTCGGCAACGACGTGGTCATGCTGAACGACCGCGCCCGGCAGGCGCTGTCGCCCGCCGACCAGGCGGTGCTCATCTCCCAGGCGGCCGACGCGCTCGGACGGCAGACGTCGGGCGCGGTCACCGTCGACCTGCCGAGCGGGGTGATCGCCCGAATATTCTGCCGGCCGGTGTGGCTGGCGGACGGGGTGGTCCACGTCAAGCTGGCCGCGGCCGCGGCCGACACGCCCGCGGCGGCGGCGCCGCCGCGGGCCTCGATGACGCTGCCCGGCCTGGTCGGCTCGGGCCCGACCTGGCGGCGCGCCTGCCGCTCGGCCGAGGCCAGCTACGACCGCGGCGAGTGGCTCACGTTCGAGGGTGAGGTCGGGACGGGCAAGCTCGCGCTGGCCCGCGCGGTCCACCAGCGGCGTGATCCGGCCGCGCCGTGCCACGTGCTCGACGCCGACGAGGCGGCGCTGGACCACGACTGGCTCGGGCGCGCCAGAGACGAGCTGCTCGGCGGCACCGGCCTGCTGATCATCAGGCACCTGCACGCGCTCAACACCCGGCAGGTCCGGGCGCTGGCGGCCGCGCTGGGCGAGGCCAAGGCGGCGGGCAAGGAGGCGACCCTGCGGGTCGCGGTCACCCTCGACCGCGACGCCGCCCGGGCCGACCTGACCGGCCTGCTGCGGCTCTTCCCCGGCACGGTCACGGTCCCGCCGCTGCGCCATCACAGCGAGGACCTGCGCGAGCTGATCCCGTTCTTCCTCGGCCGACTCAGCCAGCAGGGCCGGGTCACCTGCTCGCCCGCCGCGATGCAGCTGCTGCTGCGGCACACCTGGCCGGGGAACGCGGCTCAGCTCTGGCAGGTGCTGAAGCAGGTCGTCCAGCGCCGCCGGACCGGGCAGATCCTGCCGACGGACCTTCCGCCCGAGTGCTGGACGGTGAGCCGCCGGGTGCTGAGCCCGCTGGAGTCGATCGAGCGCGACGCGATCGTGCAGTCCCTGCTCGACCACAGCGGCAACAAGATCCGCGCCGCCCGCGCGCTCGGCATGTCCCGGGCGACGATCTACCGGCGCATCCACGAGTACGGGATCGTCACCCCGCAGGGCGGCTAGCGCCACGCGGGTGGCGGAGGATCGCGGCAGGGCCCGATTCGGCGCGTCCGGGGTCGACTGGAGGGACCCGGTGGTGTTGGCGGTTTGGCATGCCTCCGGCACCTGTCAGCTACGCCAGCGACAGGATCGCCGACCTGTCACCTACGCCAGCGACATCGCCTATTCGGGTCAATGGCGTAGGTGACATGACCGGAGGTGGGGGTGCGGTGGGGGCAGGGGTGCGGCG
>DATCGA010000443.1:0-6424 GCA_036509215.1 Trebonia sp. | reverse complement strand
CGCGCGGGAGCGGCTGCGGGCCGGTGCGCGGGTACTGCTGCGGGCCGGTCCCCGGCCCCTGCGGGGGATAGCCGGGCCCGGTGCGCGGGTCGGGCTGGCCGTAGCCCCTGGCGTCGTACCCGGGCTGGCCGCCGTGGCCCTGACCGGGATAGCCCTGGCCCTGGCCCTGGTCGTAATCCTGGCCGCCGTAGCCGCGGCCGTCGTACGGCTGCTGCTGGTCGTAGGGCTGGCGCTGGCCGTAGGGCGGCTGCTGGCCGCCGTAGCCGGGCTGGGCGCTCTCCGGCCCGTCCCACGCGCCCGGCTGGTCCTGCTGCCACACCGAGTCGTCCCACTGCGGGTCGTTGCCGGCCGGCGGCCACGCGCCGCCGTCGCCGTCGCCGTAGTTGCCGCTCATCCGGCGTTCCCGGGTTTACGCGGCAGCACCAGGTCGCCCGGGGCGGCGCCGGTGCGGCGCTCGGACTCCAGCGCCGCCTCGAGCAGCACGGCGGCGGCGGCCGCGTCGACCGTCTCCCGCCTGGCCCGCGAGTCGTGCCCGGCCGCGGCGAGCGCGCCGTGCGCGGTGGACGTGGTGAAGCGCTCGTCGACCAGTCGCACCGGGAGCGGTGCCACTCGATCGGCGAGATCCGCCGCGAACTGCCTCGCGGTAATGGCGGCCGGGCCCTCACGGCCAGACAGCGAGCGGGGAAGACCCACCAAGATCTCCATTGCCTCTTCAGCCGCGGCCAGCGAGGCGAGGGCGCTCAAGTCGCCCTTGCCCCGCCGTACGACGGTCAGCGGTGTCGCGAGCACGCCGCCTGGATCACTACGTGCCACGCCAATGCGGACACTACCCGGATCGACGGCTAGACGCACGCCTGACCTCACCGGATTACCGGTCCGTGTGAACATTGCATCACGTTACCCGGAGGTTCGACCGCTGTCCCGCAATGCTTCGCGAATGCTGTCAAAAGCGGCATTTACCGCAGACGGCCCGGCGCCCGGCGCGCCGCCGCCCTGCGCGATGTCGGGCTTGCCGCCGCCGCCGCCGCCGAGCGCCTTCGCCGCCGCGCTGACCAGGGCGCCGGCCGACAGGCCGAACCCCCGGCCCGCCTCGTTGACCGCGATGACCACCACCGGCCGGTCGGCCGGGGCGCCGACGAGCGCGACCACCGTCGGGCGGAGCACCGGAATTTTCGAGCGGATGTCGAGGGCGAGCGTCCTGATCGCGTCCGCGTCGGTCCCGTCGGGAACCCGATGGGCGACGAACGCGACGCCGTCGACGTTCTCGGCCGCGGCCGCGATCTGCTCGGACGCGCCCAGCAGCTGGGCCGACTTGAGCCTGGTGAGCTCCCGCTCGGCGTCGCGGAGCCTGGTCACGACCGTCGAGATGCGCTCCGGCAGCTCCTCCGGGCGGGCCTTGAGCTGCTCGCTGAGCTGGTTCACGAGCACCGACTCGCGGGCCAGGAACCGGAACGCGTCGATGCCGACCAGCGCCTCGACCCGGCGCACGCCCGAGCCGATCGACGCCTCGCCGAGCAGCTTGACCAGGCCGAGCTGGCCCGACCTGGCCACGTGGGTGCCGCCGCAGAGCTCGCGGGAGTACTCGCCGACCTCGACGATCCGCACCTCGGTGCCGTACTTCTCGCCGAACAGGGCCAGCGCGCCCATCGCCCTGGCCTCGTCGATCGACGTGTGGTACGCGCGGACGGTCAGGTCGTCGATGAGCACCCGGTTGACCTCGTCCTCGACCTCGCGCAGGACCGTGATCGGGACCGCGCCTGACGCGGTGAAGTCGAACCGGAGCCGGCCGGGCGCGTTCTCCGAGCCCGCCTGCGCGGCCGACTCGCCCAGCGCGCCCCGCAGGGCGCGATGGACCAGGTGGGTGGCGGTGTGGCTGCGGGAGGTGGCTCGCCTGCGCTCGACGTCGATCTCGGCGTAGGCGGGGGACCCGGTGCTGATCTCGCCGTAGCGGACCGTGCCCCGGTGCACCACCAGGCCAGGCAGCGGGGTCTGCACGTCGGTCACCTGGACCTCGGCCGGGCCGCCGGCCCCGTTGGTCTTGATCACGCCGTGGTCGCTGAGCTGGCCGCCGCCCTCGGCGTAGAACGGGGTCCGGTCGAGCACGACCGCGACCTCCATGCCGGGGGTGGCGCCGTTCACCGGCACGCCGTTCGCGAGCAGGCCGACCACGGTCGCCTCCCCCTCGGCCATGTCGTAGCCGGTGAAGGTGACCTTGCCCGCCGCCTCGAGCAGCGAGGCGTAGACGGAGATGTCGGCGTTGCCGGTCTTCTTCTCGCGGGCGTCCTTCTTGGCCCGGTCGCGCTGCTCGCCCATCAGGCGGCGGAAGCCGTCCTCGTCGACCTTGAGGCCCTGCTCGGCCGCCATCTCCAGGGTGAGGTCGATCGGGAAGCCGTAGGTGTCGTGCAGCTGGAACGCCTGCGCGCCGGTCAGCACGCTGGCGTGCTTGCGCTTGGTCTCCTCGACCGCCACGTCGAAGATCGCGGTGCCGGTGCGGAGCGTGTCGGCGAAGGCCGCGTCCTCCGCGTCGATGACCCGGTGGATGTTGCCCGCGTCCCGGCGCAGCTCGGGGAACTGCTCGCCCATCGCCTCGATGGTGGTCTCGGTCAGCTCGTGCATGAACCCGGTGCCGGACGACGCCCCGCCGCCGCGCTGCGCGCCGGACAGCAGGCGCAGGTTGCGGATGCTGCGGCGGAGCAGGCGGCGGAGCACGTAGCTGCCGCCCTCGTTGCCGGGGCGCACCCCGTCCTCGATCAGCATCACGGCGCTGCGCACGTGGTCGGCGACGACCCGCAGCGCCACGTCGCTGCGCCGGTCGGTGCCGTAGTCCTGCTCGGTGAGCTCGGCCGCCTGCTCGAGGATCTTGTAGGTGGTGTCGATCTCGTAGATGTTGTCGACGCCCTGCAGCAGCGCCGCCATCCGCTCGAGGCCCATGCCGGTGTCGACGTTCTTCATCGGCAGCGGGCCGTCGATGTCGAAGTCGTCCTTCTTCCTGACCTCGCTCAGCTGGTCCTGCATGAAGACCAGGTTCCAGAACTCCAGGTACCGATCCTCGTCGACCTCGGGGCCGCCCTCACGGCCGTACTCGGGGCCCCGGTCGTAGTAGATCTCCGAGCACGGGCCGCCCGGGCCCGCGACGCCCATGTGCCAGTAGTTGTCGGCCAGGCCGCGGCGCTGGATCCGGCTCTCTGGCACGCCGATCTCGTCCCGCCAGATCGCGTAGGTCTCGTCGTCGCCGTGCAGCACGGTCGGCCACAGCCGGTCCTCGGGGAAGCCGAAGCCGCCGTCGGCCTGGGACTTGGTGATCAGCTCCCAGGCGAACCGGATCGCGCCTTCCTTGAAGTAGTCGCCGAAGGACCAGTTGCCGAGCATCTGGAAGAACGTGCCGTGCCGGGTGGTCTTGCCGACCTCCTCGATGTCCAGCGTGCGCACGCACTTCTGGACGTCGGCGGCCCGCTTGTAGGGCGGCGTCTGCTGGCCGAGCAGGTAGGGCTTGAACGGCTGCATGCCGGCGACCACGAACAGCAGCGTGGGATCGTCGGCGACGAGGTTGGCCGAGGGCACGATCGTGTGCCCCTGCGCCTCGAAGTACGCCAGGAAACGGCGGGCGATCTCTGCCGACTGCATCAGCGGTCATCCTTTACACGTTCATTGTGGGCTGTGGGCGCGCCAGGGACCTCGACAACGGGCGGCGGCGCTGCTGGGCGCCGCGACCGGGCGCCTGCGCCAAGCGTAGGGCTTCCCTGGGCCCGATGCCGAACCAAATACAGGTCCATGCCCTCCCTGACGTCCCGGCTGAACATCCGCGCGTCCCTGGAGAACCGGATTGTCCCCCGGACCAGGCCGCGCCTGGCCTTGCCGCTGAGCGGCGTTCCGGTGCGGCCGGGGGCGCTGCCGCCGGCGGGCCGGCCGGCGGCGGGCTGACCGGCGGCGGGCTGACCGGCGCCGTCGCGCGGGGCGGCCGGGGACAGCGTGGCCGACAGCTGGCGGCCGAGCGCGGTGGCCCGCCGGTAGCCGATGATGCCGCCGGTCGCGCCGACGGCGAGCCAGAACCCGCGGCGGATCATCGCGCCGCCCCGGCCCGGCGACGCGACCGTCGCGGCTGCTCCGGCTGGCGCGGCTGCTCCGGCTGTCGTGGCTGATGCGGTTGCCGTGGCTGCTGGGGTTGTCGCGGCGTTGGCGAGGCGGCGGGCAGTTCCGGGCCTGCCACCACCTGCCCGGCCAGCGGCCGGCGCTGCCGCGCGCCGGTGCGCACCCCCACCGCGTGGCGGACTCCGTAGGCGACCGCGGCCGCCCGGCCGAGCGGGCCGCCGACGACCGCGCCTGCCACCGTGCGGCCGACCCCGGCCAGCGCCGACGCCTGCCCGGCGAGCTCGGTCATGGCCGTGCCGAGCTCGCCGACGCTGGCGGTGGCGGCCTCGGTCAGGTCGAGCTGCGCGTTGGCCCGGTCGACGGCGGTGTTCGCCCGCGCGAACAGCGCCCGCTGGTCGGACCGGGTGTCGCGGACCAGGGTGGCCGCGTCGCCAAGCACCCGGGTGAACCGCACCGCCAGGTACACGCCGGCCCCGGCCAGCACCGCGAAGCTCACCGCCGCGATCAGCGCGGCGATTCCGGTGAGGCTCATCGGACGCCGTCCTCCCGCTCATCCCGCGCGTGACGTTGGTCGCGCCGGGGGCAGGACCTGGGATCGCTCACTTCTCTTCCCCACTGCCGGGCTCGCTCGCCCCGGCTCCCCCGCCGCCGAGACCCCCGTCCGGCCTGCCGTCTGTCTCAGGATGCAGGATCTCGCGGATCAGCCGTGCCCGTTCGGAGAAACGGGCCTCCATGCCGTGACTTGAGGGCTCATAGTACGCCCGGCCGTTCACCGCGTCCGGGGCGTACTGCTGACCGACGATGCCCTCGGGGCGGTCGTGCGGGTAGACGTAGCCCTTGCCGTGGCCGAGGCGCTTGGCCCCGGCGTAGTGCGCGTCGCGCAGGTGGTTGGGTACCGCGCCGATCAGGCCGGCCTGGACGTCCGCCTGGGCCGCCCCGATCGCCTTGACGACCGCGTTCGACTTGGGCGCGAGGGCGATGTGGATCACCGCCTGGGCGAGGTTGATCCGCGCCTCGGGCAGGCCGACGAACTCGACCGCCTGGGCGGCGGCGACCGCGGTCTGCAGCGCGGTCGGGTCGGCCATCCCGACGTCCTCGCTGGCGTGCACGATCAGCCGCCTGGCGATGAACCGGGGATCCTCGCCGGCCTCGAGCATCCGCGCCAGGTAGTGCAGCGCCGCGTCGGCGTCGCTGCCGCGCATCGACTTGATGAAGGCGCTGATCACGTCGTAGTGCTGGTCGCCGTCGCGGTCGTAGCGGACGGCCGCCCGGTCGACCGCGCGCTCCAGGGTTCCGGTGTCGATGACGGCGGTGCCGAGGGCGGCCGCCTCCAGGTAGGTCAGGGCCCGCCGGCCGTCCCCGCCGGCCAGCCGGACCAGGTGGCCGAGGGCGTCATCGTCCATCGCGACGTTGCCGCCGAGACCGCGCTCGCTGGCCAGGGCGCGGGTGATCAGCTCCCGCACGTCGTCGTCGTCGAGCGGCTGGAGCGTCAGCAGCAGCGACCGCGACAGCAGCGGCGAGACGACCGAGAAGGACGGGTTCTCGGTCGTCGCGCCGATGAACGAGACCCAGCGGTTCTCCACCGCCGGCAGCAGCGCGTCCTGCTGGGTCTTGGAGAACCGGTGCACCTCGTCCACGAACAGCAGCGTCTGCCGCCCGCTGAACGACAGCGCCTGCTTCGCCTCGTCGATCGCGGCCCGGACGTCCTTGACGCCGGCCGTCACCGCCGAGATCTCGGTGAAGCGCCGCTTCGTCACCTGGCTGACGACCGAGGCGAGCGTGGTCTTGCCGGTACCCGGCGGCCCCCAGAGCACGAGCGACATCGGCGCGTCGTTCTCGATGAGCTTGCGGAACGGCGTTCCGGCGGAGGTCAGGTGCCGCTGGCCGATCACCTCGTCGAGCGTCCTCGGCCGCATCCGGACGGCAAGCGGCGCGGCCTCGGCGGCGGCCCGCTCCCCCGCCTCATCGAACAAACTCTCCACGGGTTGAGCCTACTGTGAGCCGCGGGCCACGCTGAGCGCGTTTGCGGCTCGCTTCTTGCTGTTATCTGCGAAAATAGGGATAGGCGCGCGGTTTCCGGTGTGGCCGGAGGCGGTTCGCCATTGGCGTCGCCATCACGCGTCCCTCGGGCCACTCTGGCACCGGGGTACGAGCGCTCGAGCGTCAGCGTGTGCAGTCCGGGTCGCGGGGCGCCCCTAACGGCACACGAAGACGGCTCAGATGCCGGAACGACGTCCCTAACGGCACACGATGATGACGGTCACCGCTGCCGAGGCTGCCGCAGTCCGATCCGCGGTCGTCTCCCAGCGGGAGCGGGCGTCGAGCTCGGCAGGCC
>DATCGA010000442.1:0-6287 GCA_036509215.1 Trebonia sp. | reverse complement strand
GGGCACCGTCACCGCGTTCAACGAGGCTGGCCCCGAGGTCAGCGAGCGGGAGTTCACGGAGTTTCGCGGGCAGTACGGCGAGGCCCTGGCCGGCGCCTCGGCCGTCGTCCTGTCCGGCAGCCTGCCGCCGGGGCTGGCAGCCGGGACGTATGCCGCGTTGATCGAGACGGCGACGGCGAGGGGCGTGCCGGTCGTGCTCGACACGCACGGGGAGGCGCTGCTGCGGGGCGCCGCCGCCGGCCCCGCCATCGTCAAACCCAACCTGGAGGAGCTCGCGAACCTGACCGGGCGGCGGCTGTCCACTCCGGACGGCCCGGACCTGACCGCCGTGACCGCCGCGGCCGACCAGCTTCGGGCATCCGGCGCGCGGGCGGTCGTCGCCTCGCTCGGATCGGCCGGGCTGCTGGCGACGACCGGCGATGGCCGCTGGCTGGCGCGACCGGCGGCGGTGGCAGGCAACCCGACCGGCGCGGGCGACGCGGTGGTCGCGGCCCTGGCGCACGGGCTGGTCCTCGGCCGGCCATGGGATGAGCGGCTGCGCCATGCGGCCGCCCTCGGCGCGGCCACGGTCGCGGCTCCGGTCGCCGGAGAGTTCAGCGACGCCGACTACGCCGGCGCGCTGAGCGCAACGGCGCTGCACCGGGATGAGGTCGGCTGATGCCGCTTGTCACCATGACCGAGATCATCGGCCCGGCCCGGGCCGCAGGTCGCGGTGTCGGCGCGTTCAACGTCATCGGCATCGAGCATGCGGAGGGAATCGTCGCCGGGGCCGAGATCGCCGACGCCCCGGCCGTCCTCCAGATCAGCGAGAACTGCGTCGCGTATCACGGCGCGCTAGCGCCCATCGCCGACGCCTGCCTCGCGCTCGCGCGCTCGGCTGGGACCCCTGTCGCGCTGCACCTTGATCATGCGGTCAGCGCGGAGCTGGTGCGCGCGGCGGCTGACCTCGGCATCGGCTCCGTCATGTTCGACGCGTCCGGCCTGCCGGACCAGGACAACGTCCGGGCTACCGCTGACGTCACAGGCTGGTGCCATAGCAGGGGAATCTGGGTCGAGGCGGAGCTCGGCGAGATCGGCGGGAAGAACGGCGTGCACTCGCCGCTGGCTCGCACCGACCCCGGTGAGGCCGCCCGGTACGTGGCGGCCACCGGGGTGGACGCGCTGGCGGTCGCGATCGGCAGCTCGCACGCTATGCTGACCCGCGATGCCGTTCTCGACCTAGCCCTCCTCGCCAGCATCCGTGGTGCCGTCAGCGTTCCGCTCGTCCTGCACGGCTCGTCTGGCGTGCCGGACCGGGACCTGGCGGCTGCCGTCGGGGCCGGGATGACGAAGATCAACATCGCGACTCAGCTCAACAAGGTCTTCACCCTCGCCGTTAGGGATTACCTGTCGGCCGAGCCTGCGGCGGTTGATCCAAGGCGTTACGGCAAGGTTGGGCGCGATGCGGTCGCTTCGGAGGTAGCACGGCTGCTTGACCTGCTGGGCTCCGAGAGCATAGTTCAAGAAGAGGCTGTCGGGCCGGGCGAGCGGGCGGCCGGCACGGACGCGATGGCGGGAGGCGCCGGTGAGTCGTTATCGCCGGTGGAATGACCTGCTTGAGTTGCTGGCCACGGCGGGGCAGCTCCAGGTTGAGGATGCGGCCAAGGCGCTGAACGTGTCGCCGGCGACAGTCCGCCGCGACTTCGACGAACTGGCCGAGCAGCAGATGCTCACCAGGATCCGCGGCGGCGCGATCGCCCAAGGGGTGAACTACGATCTGCCGCTTCGCTATAAGACAGAGCGCCACCCGTCGGAGAAGCAGCGCATCGGGAGGTTGGCCGCGAGCATGGTCCGCGCTGGCGAGGTCGTCGGCCTTAACGGCGGCACCACCACCACCGAGGTGGCCAGGGCGCTGGCCACCCGTCCCGACCTGAGCTCGGGAGTGCCCGCGCCGGCGGTCACCGTGGTCACCAACGCGCTTAACATCGCGACTGAGCTCGCCGTCAGGCAGCACATCAAGATCGTGACAACCGGCGGCGTGGCCAGACCGCAGTCGTATGAGCTCACCGGGCCGCTCGCCACCGGAGTGCTGGAACAGGTCACGCTTGATGTGGCGATCCTGGGCGTAGACGGGATTGACTCGGCGACGGGGGCGACCGCGCATCACGAGGGAGAGGCGAGCATCAACCGGCTGATGGGCCGGCAGGCCCGCAGGGTCGTTATCGTCGCGGACAGCTCCAAGGTCGGCAGGCGCGCGTTCGCCCGGATCTGCGGCCTGGCCGATATCGAGGTTCTGGTCACCGATGCCGGCATATCCGCCGAGGAAACGGCCCTTCTTGAACACGCCGGGGTTGACGTTGTCATCGCCTGACACCGGGCCAGCGGACCTGGTGGTCGTCGGCGGATCCGCCAGAGCCCGGAAGCGATGGTTTATCGACGCTTCAGGAACAGGAAATAGCCCGCCGCGAACACCACGACAATCCCGATGTTCACGAACAGCCGCGGCCAGAACTGGTGCCTGAGGAACAGCACGTCCACGCCGACGATGAGTACCACCATCACCACGACGCAAAAAGCGACGACAACGCGACTTCCCATGATCTCTTTCTACTGTGCGGGCCCTTGTCGAGCAAGATGACCCCGCCGCCGGACCCGCATCCGCGAGGCCCAGCCACCCCGCCTTGTCGGCGCAAGCCGACATCGGGGGTCTGGGGGTCGTCCCCCAGAAGATACAAAGGTGACGGGAAGTTGAGCCCAGCTCAACAAACATGGCTATGCGAGCCGCCTTGGGGAATCGAACCCCAGACCTACGCATTACGAGTGCGTCGCTCTTCCGTCTGAGCTAAGGCGGCGTGCGGGTCCTTGCGGACCGCGCCCCACAAGTGTACCGGTTCGGCCGGGTGCGTTGCGGCGCTGCGAGCGCACCCGGCCGGGATCTGGGTGTCCTGCCCGGACGGGTTGGTGACGGGGTAGGCGGGGCCGGCCAGCGCGGCCACCGTCATTGTGTTCCGTTGGCGTCACGCCGGCGCGGCCGCGGGGCTGATCGTGTTCCGTTGGGGGCGCCATACGACTCGTATGGCACACAATGAGCCCAATGTCCGATTGGGTTGGTGCACGTGGTAACCGTGGGGACACCGACTCCGATGTGCCCGGCCCGGCCGAGAGCTAGGCGGGATCGATCGCCTGGAACTGCGGCATCTCGCTGACCGCCTTGGCGACCGGGATCTTGGCGAAGTAGCCGAGGCCGCAGGCGATGCACAAGATCGTGTACCAGGCGCCCTCGGTGTCGTTCAGCCGGGCCAGGCCGAAGTCGGACAGGGCCTTCTTGGCCGAGACCTTGGCGAAGTAGTTGGCGCCGTAGGCGAGGCAGCCGAGCAGGTACCAGAACCTCCCGGCCGAGGTGAGGCCCTGGCCGCTGGCGACGAACGGGGGCGTCTCGCTGATGGCCTTGGCCACCGGGAGCTTGGCGAAGTAGCCGGCCCCGAACAGGATGCACAAGATCGTGTACCAGGTCTTCTCGGCGCTGGTCATCTCGGCCAGGCCGAACTCCGACAGCGCCTTCTTGGCCGGGACCTTCCTGAGGTACATGGCGCCGAGCGCGATGTTGCCGAGGATGTACCAGAACTTCTCGGCCGAAGTGAAGCCGGTCTTGGCCGTCGCCCCGGCCTGCGGCGCAGGCTGGAAGCCCTTCGGGTCGTACTGCTGCGGGACCTGGGGCTGGGCGTCGGGGGGCGACCACTGCTGCGGGACCTGGGACTGGTCGGCCGGCGCCCACGGCTGCGGTGCCTGAGGCTGGGTGCGGGCCGCGGCCCGCGCCTCAGGGTCCTGCTGCTGAGGCGATTGCTGCTGCTGGTCAGGGGCGCTGAGCCCGGACTCCTGCGGTTGCGATTCGGACATTGCGATCTCCCCTACGTTCGGTGACGCTAACAGGAGGCTGCGATGACCCACTTTGAACTACATGACTCTCTGTGGTGGTTGTGACACATTAGGTGGTTGCACTGTCCTCAAGGTTTGCTCGGTATTGTCTGAACCTAAACTTCAGATCTGTCCATTCATGTGCGTTAGTGTTCTGTTCGCGTACCACCGCACCGCCCCGGCACGGCATGCCAGGTGGAACAATCGGGGGGTGCGATTGACCGATGAAGAGGCGCGGACCCGGCTGGCCGGCGCGCGAGTTGCGCGGCTGGCCACGGCGGGCGCCGACGGGCAGCCGTATCTGGTGCCCGTCACGTTCGCCGTCGATGACGACCTGATCTACATCACCGTCGATCACAAGCCGAAGACGACCACGAAGCTGAAGCGCCTGCGCAACATCAGGGAGAACCCCCGGGTCGCGCTGCTGGCCGACCACTACGCCGATGACTGGGACCAGCTGTGGTGGGTCCGGGTCGACGGCTGGGCGAGCATCGTCGAAGACGAGCGCGCGGTCGCGCACCCGATCGACGCGCTCGCCGAACGGTACGAGCAGTACCGGGAGGTCCGCCCGGCCGGGCCGGTGATCGTCATCCAGGCCGACAACTGGAGCGGCTGGTCGAGCACCTGACCAGCGCCGGCCAGGCCGGCGTGACCGTCAGCCCTCGGCCCGCCAGCGGCGGTAGAGGTCGGTCAGGTCGGTGCGCATGCCGGGCGTCAGGTCCTCGGCGGTGACCCGGCCGGCCAGCCGGATCGTCTCCCGCATCTGGGCCAGGTACTCGGTGCAGTGCGGGCAGCCCGCCAGGTGCCGCTCGAACCGCTTCCGGTCGGCCGCCGACAGCGCGTCCTCCAGGTAGTTGGTCACCAGCTCCACCACCTGCTGGCAGACCAGTTCGGGCTGGCGCGAGCGGGCGCGCAGCCGCGGGAACCAGATCCTCATCGCGGTGCACCTCCCAGTTCGGTCTCAAGCGCCTGTCGTAGTTTCGCGCGGCCCCGGTGCAGCAGCACCCGCTGGTTGGCCTCGCTGATCGCGAGCACCTGGCAGACGTCGGCGCTGGTCAGCTCCTCCACGTCGCGCAGCAGCACCACCTCGCGCTGCCGTTCGGGCAGCGTGTCGAGCACTATCCGGAGCAGCTCGCTGAGCTTGACCGCATCGATCCGGCTCTCCGCTTCCTCGATCCAGTGCTCGGGCGGCGCCGCCCAGGCGCCATCGGGCCCGAAGCGGGAGGCGTCCACCACCGGCCCGGCGTCGGCGATCGGGACCGACCGCGCCTCCCGCACGCCGGTCGTCCGCGCCCGGTTGACGAGGATGGTGAACAGCCAGGTCTTCAGCGACGAGCGGCCCGCGAACGCGCCGAGCCCGCGCAGCGCCGCCAGCCAGGTGTCCTGGACGACCTCCTCGGCCACCGCGCGGCTGGGGACGAACGACAGCGCGAGCCGGAGCATGGCGCCGTTGTGCCGCTCCACGAGGGTGACGAACGCCCCCTCGTCCCCCGCCCGCAGCCGCCGCAGCAGCCCTTCGTCCGATTCCATCGCTGGCAGCGTATCGCCCTCCGATTGGGGCGGCCGCGAATCGCCTATAACGGCCTCTCCGCAGCCGCCCCAGTTCACTGTGACTCCGAACTCAGCAGTTCCTAACCGGCGGTGATGCCCTCGCCGCCGACCACGCCCGCCACCGTGACCGAGCCGATCTCGGTCAGCGAGCCGCCGCCGCCGACCGCGAACTCGTCGACGACGCCGGACTTGCCGGTCTGCACGTAGAGGAACCGCCCGTGCCCGGCGGCGGCCGCGTCGACCGTGCCCGCGTCGGTGGTCGCGACCCCGCGCGCGGTCAGGCCGCCGGACGAGCCGACGGAGTAGCCGCTGACCGATCCGCTGCCGGCGTTGGAGGCGTAGAAGTACCGGCCGTCGCGGACGATCCAGCAGGTCGCCATCTGCCCGGTGTCGGCCACCGCGAGCTGGGTGAGGACGCCGTGTGACCCGAGCGTGAACGTCGCCACCGCGTTCGGCCCGGCCTCGGAGACGAGCGCGTCGCCGTTCTGGTCGAACGCGACCGCGAACGGCACGTCCCCGGCCAGGGTGTTGACAGTCGGCGCGACCGAGAGGGCGCCGTCAGGGTGAACCGCGAACACGTCGACCGCGTTGGTGGCGGCCTTCGTGGTCACCAGCAGCGCCCGCCCGTCCGGGCTGAAGGTCACCTGGCCGGGCGGGCGCTGCCGGCGTTGACCGCGAACAGCAGGCCGTGGGCGCGGTCGTAGGTGAGCGACCCCTCCGAGGCGGTGTGGTCGACCACCGAGCCGCTGAGGACGCAGCCGAGGCCGCGGGTGTAGTAGGTGCCCGCCAGCGTCAGCCTGCCGTCGGCGGCGCCGTGGTAGGCGGCGACCGCGTTGGCGGCG
>DATCGA010000441.1:0-7510 GCA_036509215.1 Trebonia sp. | reverse complement strand
GAACAGCCCGACCGCGCCGCCCGGCCCGGGGTCCTGGCCGGCGGCGGGCACCGGCAGCGGGCCGAGCCGCAGGACCTGCTCGCCTGCCAGTTGCAGCGGCTGCCGGCCGGTGGTCAAGATCGTGACCCCGTCGGTCTCCCGCAGCAACTGGGAGACGAACCGGGCGACGGCGGCGGCGAGGTGCTCGCAGGTGTCGAGGATCAGCAGCAGCCGCTTGCCGCGCAGGTGGTCGAGGACGGCCGCGCGGGCCGGGCGGGGGTCGCGGCCGCGCAGCCCGAGGGCCTGGGCCACCGCCGCAGGCAGCTGCGCCGCCTCGGCCACGCCGGAGAGCTCGACCAGGCGGGCGCCGTCGGCGTAGCGGTTGGCCGCGTCGGCGGCGGCCCGCAGCGCCAGCCGGGTCTTGCCGACCCCGCCGGGACCGGTCACGGTGACGTGCCGCCCGCGCCGCAGCAGGCCTGCCAGCGCGGCGAGCTCGTCCGCCCGGCCGACGAACGCAGAGAGCTCGGCCGGGAGCTGCCGCCGTCGGCGCCCGGCGTCAATGCCCGGCGCAGCCGCCGAATTCATCGTCACCTCACGGTGCTAGCGATTTTCCTCTGCATTATCCCTCAGCTGCGCCCTTTAGCAGAAGCATAAAAAAGAAATTGATCTCGAACGGACCCGGCTGACTCTGGGTCCGATACCGAATTCGAGGGATGTGGCGTTTGCGCACGTGCGTGGCCCTGTCCTCCGATGGGCGGTTTGCGCTCCGGGCCCAACCGCGAGCGATTAACCGGAAATGCGGCGCGCCCGGCCGCCGCCTAACAGGCGGCAACCGGGCGCGATCGCGACAGAAAGAGAGACCGGAGGAAGATCAGCCCTCGACGATGGCTTCCTCGGTCATCAGGTCGGGGGAGGTCTCCATCCCGGCCTTCCAGGTGGAGCGGGCGATGATCTTGCGCAGGTCGGCGCGGTCGGCGTACTTGGCCGCGATCTCCTTGACCTCCGACAGCAGCCCCTCCGACAGGGTGGTGGGCTCCAGGCCGAGCGCGAGGAACTGGTCGTTGCGGACGACGAGGTCGTTCTCCTCCGCCTCGACCCGCGGGTTGGGCAGGTAGGCGATGTCGGCCCCGGTGATGTCGGAGACCAGCTTGGCCAGGTCGAGGACCCGGTGGGTCTCGGTGATCTGGTTCAGCACCTTGGGCTTGTCGCCGGCCTGGGGCGGGTTCGAGATCGCGATCTCGATGCAGCGCACGGTGTCCTTGATGTGGATGAACGCGCGGGTCTGGCCGCCGGTGCCGTGCACGGTCAGCGGGTGCCCGATCGCGGCCTGCATCAAGAACCGGTTCAGCACCGTGCCGTAGTCGCCGTCGTAGTCGAAGCGGTTGATCAGCCGGGGGTCGAGCGCCGTCTGGTTGGTCTGGGTGCCCCACACGATGCCCTGGTGTAGGTCGGTGATCCGCAGCCCGTCGTTCTTGGCGTAGAACGCGAACAGCAGCTGGTCCAGCGTCTTGGTCATGTGGTAGACCGACCCGGGGTTGGCCGGGTGCAGGATCTCCCGCTCCAGGTCGCCGTCGGGCGTCGGCACCTTCACGGTCAGGTATCCCTCGGGGATCGGGGCGGAGCCCGACCAGCCGTACCCGTAGACGCCCATCGTGCCCAGGTGCGCGATCGCCGCGTTCACCCCGGTGTCGGTGATGGCCGTCAGCAGGTTGTGGGTCGCCCGCACGTTGTTGTCGACGGTGTACCGCTTGGTCTTCTCCGACCGCATCGAGTACGGCGCCGCCCGCTGCTCGGCGAAGTGCACCACCGCGTCCGGCCGCAGCTCGGCCAGGATGGCGGCCAGCCGGTCGTACTCCGTCGCCAGGTCAACGCTGACGAATCCGATCTCGCGCCCCGAGACCTCCCGCCACGCCCGCAGCCGCTCACCGATCGGCACGATCGGCGTCAGCGACTCGACCTCCAAGTCGACGTCGATCTTCCGGCGGGACAGGTTGTCCAGAATGGTGACATCATGGCCACGGTCCGACAGGTACAGCGACGTCGGCCAGCCACAGAATCCATCACCCCCGAGTACGAGGACGCGCATTACGACTCCTATCGCATCAGCAGCGAATCTTGCGCCGTGACTTTACCTCTAGTGAAGAGCCTTCGTCACGCAAACCAGCGCTCACCTCGGCCGAGCCGTAGGACGCCTGCTACTTCAGGGGAGTGTAGCGGGAGCGGCGGCGGCCAGGACGGCGGTGCGGGGGGACGGCGCGAATCGGTGACAAGAATCACCACGTGTTTTATCCAGTGCGGGACCGGTTCAACCGTCTAGACCTCGGTCCTGGCGGCGGGCGTCAGCAGCTCGCCGACGGCCTCCACGAGCCGCGTCATCTCATAGGAGATCTGGCGGGTGTCGCACTCGGGCGCGGTCAGCACCGCCAGCGACGAGCCGTCGCTGATCGCCTTCACGAACATCAGGCCGCGGTCCATCTCCACCAGCGCCTGGATCGGCTGGCCGGCCTCCATGATCTGCGCGGCCCCCCTGATCAGGCTGGTCAGCCCGGAGGTGATGGCGGAGAACTGCTCGACCGCCTCGTGCGGGATGCCCGCCGACAGCGCCAGCGGCACCCCGTCGGCCGACACCACGATCGCGTGCGCGACGTCGGCCACCCGGGTGGTGAAGTCAGTGACTAGCCAATTAAGGTCCTGTCGGTACGGGCTGCTCAACGGCTCGTCTCCTCTCCTGCGTACGGTGCCCAGCCCGGCGTGCTGCCTGCCTGGGTGGCATCGCGGTTGCCAAGCTGGAATCCGGTCAGCCGGTTGCGCGCCGCCTCCGGCGAACGTCGCCGCGGCGTCTGCTGTTGCGCGCCTGAGCCTGAGCCCTTCCCGGGCGGCGGCGCGCCCAGGACCGGCGCCTGGTCCGGCTGTGGCGCCTCATAGCCGGACGGCTGGCCGTCGAAGCCCGCGTTCCCCCGCGGCACCCGCTGCGGCAGCCCGGCCTGGGTTTGCCGGGTCACCGGGTTGTCGGCGGGCGGGCCGCCGGGCCAGCCGCCCGGGTCGGCCGAGCGCGTCCCGGGATCAGCCGAGCCCGAGCCCGCGGCCGACCAGTCGACGCCGTGCGGCCCCCAGTTGCGGCCCGCTGGCTGCCCCCACTGCCCGCCGCCGGAAGGTCCAGCCAACCCAGACCCAGACCCAGGCCCAGGCCCAGGCCCAGGCCCAGACCCAGGCCCAGACGAGGCCGACCCGAACGAGCCCGACGAGGACACGCCAGAGGCAGAGGACACGCCAGAGGCAGAGGCAGCAGCAGCGGCCGACGAGGACGCCGCCGCAGCCCGGCCGGACGGCGTCTTGGCCGCGAACCAGACCGATCGCGGAGCCGGGACGCCACCGCCGCCGCCCACGACGGGCTGGTCGCCGCTGGTGGCGAGCAGGCTGAGGCGGTGCCGTCCGCCGCCCGGACGGCCGGTCGTGCGCTGCCGGAGCCCGGACGTGCCGTGCGCCGCCTCAAGCGCCGCCCCGAGCGCGGGGGTGGGGTCGTCGCCGAACGCCGTGACCTCGTTGAACGCGGTGCTCTCGGGGCGGGGGCGGGAGTGCATGCCGACCGTCAGCGGCTGCTCGCGGCTGGTGAGGTTGCCCGGCAGCCAGACCAGGGCGGTCAGCCCCTGCGGGCTGCCCGCGCGGAGCCTGACCCTGATGCCGTGCCTGGCCGCCAGTCGGGAGACCGCGAACAGGCCCATGTGCCGCGACACCGACACGTCCACGCCGGGCGGGTGGTCGAGTCGCCAGTTCATCTCCGACAGCCGGGTCGCGGAGACGCCGACCCCCTCGTCGCGGACCTCGACCAGCACGCCGCCGCCAGGCGAGTCCGCCACCGACACCTGGATCTTGTTCTCCCGGGGGGAGAACAAGGTGGCGTTCTCGATGAGCTCGGCCAGCAGGTGCACGATGTCGGCCGCCGCCTGCCCCGAGACCATGATCCCGGGCTGGACCGTGAGCGACACCCGGCCGTACTGCTCGATCTCGGCCGAGGCGGCGCGGGCCACGTCGCCAAGCGGCACCGGCTCGCTCCACTTGCGGACCGGCTCCTCGCCCGCCAGCACCAGCAGGTTCTCCGAGTTGCGGCGCATCCGGGTGACCAGGTGGTCCATCGAGAACAGGTGCGAGAGCTGCTCGGAGTCGGCCTCGTTCTGCTCGAGGTTGTCGATCATCCGCGACAGCCGGTCGATCAGCGGCACGCTGCGCCGCGACAGGCTGATGAACATCGTGTTGAGGTTGCTGCGCAGCTGCGCCTCGGTGCCGGCCAGCCGCACCGCCTCGGCGTGGACCTGGTCGAAGGCGCGGGCCACGCGGGCGATCTCGTCGGTGCCCTGCACGCCGATCGGCTCGACGTAGCCGAAGCTGGCCGGGTCCGCCTCGGCCAGGTCGGTGCCGCTGGCGGCGGCCGCCACCCGCGCGGGCAGCCGGACGGAGGCGATCTCGAGCGCGTCCGCCTGCAGCCGCCGCAGCGGGTTGACCATCGACCGGGCGACCAGCGCGGTGGCCAGCAGCACCAGCAGCACCACGGCCACGGTGACCACCGCGGTCAGCACGGCCGACTCAAACGCCTGGTGCTGCAGCTGCTGGCTGCGGATCACGATCGACGCGGCCAGCTGGTTGTTGATCGTGCGGAAACCGCCGATGATCCCGGACATGTCGGTGTACCAGGCGCTCGGCGTGGCGGCGGTGCTGGTGAAGCCGAGATTCATCCCCGCGTTGGCCAGCGGGAAGATCACCGTCGGGTCGTCGGCCGTGCTCACCAGGTTCTCGATCAGCTGCGCGGCGGCGGACTCCTGGCTCGCTTCTGAGTTGGTGACGGCCGTGTTCTGCGCCTGGCTGGCCACCGCGTCGAACGACTGCTGGTCGGCGAACTGAAGGTCCTGGGCGGCGATGAACGCGTCGAGCCCGCCGAAGTCCTGCAGCGCCATCGCGCCGCCGATGTTGTTCTGCGGCGCGGTGCTCGAGTCGTTCAGCGCGCTGGCGGTGAGCGCGCCGTAGAGGATCGCGCGCTGCTGCGAGGCTTGGTCCTCGGCCTGGGAGAGCGCGCTGAGCGCGCGCACGTCGTCACCGAGCTGGACGTCGCCGCTGCCGGTGGTGATCTCGTCCTCGAGCGAGAACAGGATCGAGAGCACGCCCGAGTAGCTCTCGGTGACCTGGATCGACTGGCCGTTGGCGATGTCCGAGTCGATCTGCTTCCCGGACAGGCGGAGGCCGCTGCCGGGGGCGGCGAGGAGGTAGCCGATCTGGTTGAGCACGGTCACGGCCTTGGCCTGGATGCTGGCCGGGAACCCGCCCGCGACGGCCTCGACCGCCGTCCTGGCGCCGGCCGCGGCGGCGTTGGTGACGCTCTGCGCGCTCGCCAGCTGCGCCTGGGCGCTCGCCAGGTCGCTGTCGAGCGGCTTGACGACCGACGACCCGGCATGGTCGTTGCCCGCCGCCGTCGTCAGCGTGGTCAGGGCCATGACGCCGATGGTGCGGTCGCGCTCGTCCTCCATCGCCTGCGCCAGCGCGGTGACCTGCTGGCCGACGTCGGCCAGCCGCACCGTGCGCGAGTACGCGCTGGCGGTCCCGACCGCGTCGGCGATCCGCAGGCCGCCGAAGACGAGGCCGAGCACGCTCGCCATCGCGAACAGCGCCACCAGCCGGGTCGAGACCGACCAGTTGGCCAGGGTGGACCGCCGGACCCGTTTGGGCCGCGCCGCAGGCTCGTCACCAGCCCGGATAGTGGGCACGTCAACCTGGCTGGCTCGCCGCTGCCCGGTTACGGGCGCGTCGGGGCCTCTCATCGCTCTGCCCTCGCATATTCATGTCGTAGCCGCAGGTAAATCGACATGAGCCAGTTCTGGCGCGCGCCGCAGTCGTGCTCGGCGCGCACATCTGGCTAGCGAGAGTGTAAGACTCTGCGGACATGGAGGTACCACCAAATCGCCATATAGGGCAAAAATAGGTGTTTGATGTGCGGTAATGGTCGTCTTTTCTGACCTGCTCGGCGAAAAGGCGGCCGCCCGAAGGACCCGATTCCCCTCCGTCACGCCCGACAACTGGCAGCTCAGGAGTGAAGTAGGAATTTGATCGCGTCCAGCGCCGCCTCGATGTTGGCGATCGAGTTGGCGTAGGAGAGCCGCAGATACCCCTCGCCATATCGGCCGAACGCGGTCCCGGCCAGCGCCGCCACCCCGGCCTCGCGCAGCAGCCGCCCCGCCAGCTCGTCCGCGCCGACCCCGGTGCCGGTGATGTTGGGAAAGGCGTAGAACGCGCCCGCAGGCTCGGCGCAGCTGACCCCGTCAATTCCGTTGAGCCCGGCCACGATCACGTCGCGCCGCCTGCGGAACTCCGCCACCATCGCCGCGACCCCGTCCTGGGGCCCGTCGAGGGCGGCGATCGCCGCGTACTGGCTGAAGGCCGAGGTGCAGGAGACCGAGTTGATCGCCAGCCGGGTCACCGGCTCCACCAGCGCGGCCGGGAAGACGCCGAAGCCGAGCCGCCAGCCGGTCATCGCGTACGTCTTCGACCAGCCGTCGAGCAGGATCGTCCGGTCCGCCATCCCGTCAAACGAGAGCACACTGGCGTGCGCGCCGCCGTACCGCAGCGCCCAGTAGACCTCGTCCGACAGCACCACCAGATCGTGCCGCAGGGCGAGCGCGGCGATCGCGGCGCAGTCGTCGGCCGTCAGCGCCGAGCCGCACGGGTTGTGCGGTGAGTTGATGATCAGCAGCTTCGAGGCGGGGGTGATCAGCCGCGCGAGCTCGTCGACGTCGATGCGGAACCCGTTGGACTCCCGCAGCGGCACCGGCACCGGGGTGGCCCCGGCGAACGCGCTGATCGATTCGTACATCGGGAACCCCGGGTCGGGGTAGAGCACCTCGTCCCCCGGCCCGCACAGCGCCATGATCGTGAAGAACATGATC
The DNA here is from genome assembly GCA_036509215.1 of Trebonia sp. Taxonomy (GTDB): domain Bacteria; phylum Actinomycetota; class Actinomycetes; order Streptosporangiales; family Streptosporangiaceae; genus Trebonia. The sequence goes on along the minus strand of DATCGA010000441.1, from coordinate 602 downwards.
GGCTTGGCCCCCGGCGTCACCACCACCCGGTCCGGCGAGGTCCGCAGCCGCCCGGTCCGCTCGAGGAACGCCGCGACCGACTCGCGCAGGGCCGGGATTCCCGGCGCGGGCACGTAGTGCGTCTGCCCGGCGCGGAGCGCCTCGACCGCCGCCTCGCTGATGTGATCCGCGGTCGGGAAGTCCGGCTCGCCGATCTCCAGGTGGATGACCCGCTGCCCGGCCGCCTCGAGCGCCTTCGCCCGCGCGAGCACCTCGAACGCCGACTCAGTCCCCAGCCGCCCCATACGCTCCGCAAGCCGAAACTCGGTCATAGCGCCGAGCATAGATTCCGCGCCGCGAGCCGGTCACTGGCGCCGGCCACTAAGGCCGGCCCGGGCGGGCCGGCGTGGAAGACTGAGGGCCATGGAGGCGGCCCCGGAATCGCTCGAGCGCGCGTACCGGCAGGAGGCGACCCGGATCAGGGCCGCCCTGGCCGCGCGGACCGGGGACCTCGGCCTGGCCGAGGACGCCGTGCAGGACGCGTTCCTCGAGGCGATCGAGCGCTGGCCGCGCGACGGCGTGCCCGCCAACCCGGGCGGCTGGCTCGCCACCACCGCCCGCCG
>DATCGA010000440.1:0-2114 GCA_036509215.1 Trebonia sp. | reverse complement strand
GCCGTCCCCGGCGCCCGCCTGGTGGTCTACACCCCCGACGACGAGCAGAGCAGGAACGCGATCGCCCGGCTGGCCGCAGGCGACCAGCTGGACGCCCGATACCCCTGCTGGCCGAGGCACAATCCCCGACTGACCCAGCCGACTCCGACGGTTCAATCAGCGGATGCCAGAGGTTGAGCTTCGATCCGCAACGCCAGCAGGTCCTCGTCGCTCAGTTGACCGAACGGGCGCAAAGTTCCGAACCGACCCCATTGCCTGCCCGAGGCACTTCGCGCGGCCACTACTCCGCCTGACATGCATTCGGGAAGAAATAGCGACGGAGGATCACGGAAGCCTCCCTCCAGTCCCATCCAGGCGGTCAGGCAACCCGCGTCGATGAGCACCCCCAATGTGGTGGCAGTAGCATCCCATAGCAGTTCCGGCGAGGGAATCTCCGGTAGCGCTATCTCCCACAACCGGACACGCCAGTGCTCGCCGCCGAGAACGAACGTCTTGAGCCCGGCAAGCCAGGGCCAGGCTCCGTAAGGAAAGCATGGCTCGCCATCGTCGGCGTTCGAGTCCAAGCCGTACAACATCACGCCAGGCACGAACTCGCCGTCCATGAAGACGGTGAGGATCTCGTTTAGCGGTCTACTCATTCGCTAACACCGCCCAGCTTCGATCGACCTGCTAGTCCACTCACGCGCATCACCCACCACATCCGGGACATCAGGACTGCCGGCAGAAATATCTTGGAGGAAAAGCGCGCGGATAGAGGGTTTTCTTCCGCCAGAAAAAGGTTTCCAAGATCATTTCGACAGCCGGCCAGTAAATTAGGAGGACGCTTGATACACATCACCACAAGCGGAATCCTGGACCTTTCTTAACCATCAGCCGGTGTTCTGCAGGCCGGCCGCGACCCCGCTGATCGTCAGCAGCAGCAGCCGCTCAAGCGCGGCCTGCTCGGCTGGGTCGACGTCCTGCGAACGCAGCGCCGTCAGCGCCCGCAGCTGCAGGTACGAGAGCGCGTCGACGTAGGGATCGCGCAGCACGATCGCGCGGGCCAGCACCTGCCGGTCGGCCACCGGCAGGTCGTGCTCGGTTACCTCCAGCACCAGCCGGCGGGTCAGGTCGTACTCGGCCAGCACCCGCGCGGTCAGGTCGGGCCTGCCGCCGAGGTCGAGGTACCTGGCTGCGATCGCGCGGTCGGTCTTGGCCAGCGACATCTCGGCGTTGTCGAGCAGGGTGGCCAGCAGCGGCCACTCCTTATACGCGCGGCGCAGCTCGGCGATCCCCTCCTGGGGAACGTCCCCGTCGGAGTCGCCCGCCTCGATGCCGGTCCACGCCGCCGCCGCCAGCCCGCTGCCGAGGCCGTACCAGCCGGGGAGGTTCAGCCGGGTCTGCGCCCAGGCGAACACCCAGGGGATGGCGCGCAGGTCCTCCAGGCCGAGCGGCCCGCCGCCGTGACCGCGCCGGGCCGGGCGCGAGCCGATCCGCAGGCCGCCGATCTCCCCCAGCGGGCTGACCGTCGCGAACCACCCGGCGAAGCCGTCGGCCTCGGCCAGCGCGCGGAAGGCGGACTTGGAGGCCACGTCGATCGACGCCGCCAGCTCGCGGAACTCGCCCGCGGCGGCGGCGGTCCGCTCGGCCAGCGACGGCGACGAGGCGAGCAGCACCGCCGACGTCACCTGCTCCATGTGCCGCAGGCCGATCGAGTGCCGACCGTACCGGGCGAAGATCACCTCGCCCTGCTCGGTCACCTTGAGCCGCCCGGCCACCGACCCGGGCGCCTGCGCGAGCACCGCCCGGCCGGCCGGGCCGCCGCCGCGCCCGATCGCGCCGCCACGGCCGTGGAACAGGGTCAGCGCGACGTCGTGGGCGGCGGCCCAGGCGGCCAGCTCCGCCTGCGCCTCGAACAGCCGCAGGGTGGCCGAGGCCGGGCCGAGCTCCTTGGCCGAGTCCGAGTAGCCGAGCATGGCCTCCAGCTGACGGCCGTTGGCGGCCAGCCGCTCGCGCACCGGGGCGAGCTCGAGCATGCCGGTCAGCACCGACGGCGCCGCCGCCAGGTCGTCGCCCGACTCGAACAGCGGCACCACGTCGAGGACCGGCCCGCCGCCGTCAGGGAACGCGAACCC
>DATCGA010000439.1:0-7301 GCA_036509215.1 Trebonia sp. | reverse complement strand
TGCCGCCGCTGGCCGAGAACGACCCGCTGTCGGCGCTGCGCGTCAGCGACGCCGAGCACTCCACCCGGCCGCCGTCCCGCTTCACCGAGGCGAGCCTGATCAAGGACCTCGAGGACCGGGAGATCGGCCGCCCGTCGACCTACGCGTCGATCATCGGCACCATCCTGGACCGGGGCTACGTGTTCAAGAAGGGCACCGCGCTGGTCCCCTCCTTCCTCGCCTTCGCGGTCGTCAACCTGCTCGTGCTGCACTTCCCCGAGCTCGTCGACTACGCGTTCACCGCCCAGATGGAGGACGCGCTCGACGACATCGCCCGGGGCGAGGCCGAGCGGGTGCCGTGGCTGACCCGGTTCTACTTCGGCCCGGAGTACGCCGCCAACGGCGCCGCCCCCAACGGGGCGCTCCTGGTCGAGGAGGACGCCGGCCCCGCGGCCGGGGGCGACGGGCCCGCTGAGGCTGGGGCCACGGTCCGTTCGAACGGACGATCTGGACTTGGCCTGAAGGCCCTGGTCTCCGACATCACCGGGATCGACGCCAGGGACGTCTCGTCCTTCCCGATCGACGGGACCGACATCGTCGTCCGGGTCGGCCGCTACGGCCCCTACCTGGAGCGGGACGGGGTGCGGGCCAACGTGCCCGACGACATGGCGCCCGACGAGCTGACCCCGGAGAAGGCCGAGGAGCTGCTCAACACCCCCAGCGGCGACAAGCCGCTCGGGTTCGACCCGGCGACCGGGCTCGAGCTGGTGGCCAAGGCGGGCCGGTACGGGCCGTACGTGACCGAGATCCTGCCCGAGGGGTCGAAGGACAAGCCGCGGACCGCCTCGCTGCTGAAGACGATGACGCCCGACACGGTCACCCTCGAGGACGCGGTCAGGCTGCTGAGCCTGCCGCGCACCCTCGGCGAGATCGACGGCGAGCCGGTCACCGTGCAGAACGGCCGCTACGGTCCGTACGTCAAGCGCGGCGCCGAGAGCCGGTCGCTGGGAAGCGAGGAGGAGATGTTCACCGTCACCTTCGAGCAGGCGACCGAGCTGCTGGCGCAGCCCAAGCCCCGGGGACGGGGGCGGGCCGCGGCCACGCCGCCGCTGCGGGAGATGGGCGCGGACCCCGCGACCGGCTCGCCGATGGTGGTCAAGGACGGCCGGTTCGGCCCGTACGTGACCGACGGTGAGACCAACGCCTCGCTGCGCAAGGGCGACGAGGTGTCAACGCTCACAGTCGAGCGCGCGGCCGAACTGCTGGCCGACCGGCGCGCGGCGGCCCCCTCGCCGAAGGCCCGGCGGACCTCGACCGCCCGGACGGCGACGAAAACCCCTGCTGTAGCGAAGAAAACGACCACCGGGGCGAAGAAGGCGACGACGGCGGCCAAGAAGCCCGCGGCCGCCAAGAAGCCGACAAGCACTCGTAAAAGCACCGAAACTTAAGAAAAGTAGAATCACGATCAAGCAGTCGTGACCAGGCACGCTGGGATCTCTCGATAGCCTAACGCCGTGAACTTCCGCACCACGCCCCGCAGTGCCAGCCCGGGTGAGCAGCCGCCGACCCGCCGGGCCAGGCGCGCGCGCTCCGGGGACGGGGTGCTGTCGATCAAGTCGTTCCGCAGGCTGTGGATCGCGCTGTCGCTGTCGAGCCTGGGCGACTGGCTGTCGATCCTGGCGCTGCTGGCGCTCGCGCCGTCGGTGACGCACGGCAGCACGCTGGCCAAGACCGCCTCGATCAGCGGCGTCTGGGTGGTCACGCTGCTGCCCGCGCTGCTGCTTGGCCCGATCGCGGGGGCGCTGGCGGACCGGTTCGACCGCCGCACCACGATGATCGTGGGCGACGTGGTGCGCGGCCTGCTGTTCATCTCGATCCCGCTGTTCCCGAACCTGACCTGGATCTTCGTGGCCAAGTTCCTGGCCGGGGTCGCGTCGCAGTTCTGGAACCCGGCCGCGTCGGCGACCATCCCCAACCTGGTGCCGAAGGAGAAGCTGGAGCGGGCCAACCAGCTCAGCCAGCTGATGACCTACGGCACCGCGCCGCTGGCGGCGGTCCTGCTGGCGGTGCTCGGCTACACCGCGACCGGGCTCGGCCACGTCTCGCCGGTCTTCCACACCAACAAGGTCGACCTGGCGCTGTACTTCAACGGCGCCTCCTACTTCGTCTCCGCGCTGACCGTCTACACCCTGCGGCAGATCGGCAAGCGCGAGTCCAGCGGCTCGATCTCGGCCCCGTCGATCGCCAAGGCGATCTGGGAGGGCTGGCGCTTCATCAGGCACACGCCGGTCGTGCGCGGCCTGGTGATCGGGATGCTGGGCGCGTTCTGCGCGGCGGGGGTGGTGATCGGCCTCGCCCCGTCTTACATCCAGTACACGCTCAAGGGCGGCTCGGCCGGGTTCAGCCTCGTGTTCGCGATGATCCTGATCGGCCTGGCGATCGGCATGGGGTTCGGGTCGCGACCGTTCGGCGACTTCTCCAGGCGAAGACTGTTCGGCGTCACGCTGACCGCGTCGGCGGTGCCGCTGGCGATGATCGCGCTGGTGCCCAACCTCGCCGTGATCACGATCTTCGTGTTCGTGATGGGGGTCATCTCGGGGACCGCGTACCCGATCGGCTTCACGATCGTCGGGCTCGAGGTCGACGACGACACCCGGGGCCGGGTGTTCGCGTTCTTCCAGTCGACGATCCAGGCGATCCTGCTGGCGGTGATCGCGGTCGCGGGGTTCATCGCGACCGGGTTCTCGGCCGCGATCTCGGCCCTCAACGGCACCAAGGGCGGCGTGATCACGATCGCCCACATCACCTACGGCTCGCCCGGCGACAACCTGCTCCTGCTGCTGTCGGCGGTGCTGGTCGCCTACGTCGGCATCAAGGCCTACCGGCAGCTCGACGACCGCAAGGGCGTGCCGCTGCGCACCGACCTGGTCGCGGCGTTCCGCAACGAGCCGCTGGAGTCGGTGCCGGGCGCGGCCGAGGTCGACGTGCACGGCGGCGCGTCCCGCTACCCGGGGCTGTTCCTCGCGTTCGAGGGGGGCGAGGGCGCGGGCAAGACGACCCAGTCCCGGGCGATCGCGATCTGGCTCCGCGAGCAGGGCTACGACGTGGTGACCTCGCACGAGCCGGGCGCGACCAAGATCGGGATGCGGCTGCGGGCGCTGCTGCTCGACACCGCCCACACCGGCATGTCGTCGCAGGCCGAGGCGCTGCTGTACGCGGCCGACCGGGCCGAGCACGTGGCCAAGGTGATCGACCCGGCCCTGATGCGGGGCGCGATCGTGATCACCGACCGGTACATCGACTCCTCGCTCGCCTACCAGGGCGCCGGCCGCGGCATACCGACGGCCGACATCGCCCGGCTGAACAGCTGGGCGACCGACGGGCGGATGCCCGACCTCACGATCCTGCTCGACATGGACCCGGTGGCGGGGTTCAGCAGGCACGCTCGCTCGGCCGACCGGATGGAGGCGGAGCCGGCCGAGTTCCACCGCCGGGTGCGGTTCGGCTTCCTCACGCTGGCCCGCTCCGACCCCGAGCGCTACCTGGTGCTCGACGCGGCCGCGCCCCCGGACGTGGTCACCGAGCTGATCAAGGACCGGATCAGGGAGGTCCTGCCCGACCCGGTGCCGCGCACGGCCGAGGCGGCCACCGGCTCCTTCCCCGCCATCCCGAACGGCTCGGGCCCCGCCAACGGGGCCAACGGGAAGGCTGGGAACGCCGCCGACGTTGCCGACCGTCGATGAGTGTCTTCGACGAGCTGGCAGGCCAGCAGGCGGTGGTCGAGCAGCTGCAGGGCGCGCTCGACCACGCGATGACGCACGCGTGGCTGTTCACCGGGCCGCCCGGCTCCGGCCGCTCGGTCGCGGCCCGCTCCTTCGCGGCCGCGCTGCTGTGCCAGTACGGCGGCTGCGGCGAGTGCTCGTCCTGCCGCCACGTGCGCTCGGGCACGCACGCCGACCTGCTCCTGGTCCGCCCGGAAGGGCTCTCCTACGGGGTGAAGCAGACCAGGGACCTGGTGCTGCGCGCGGCCGGGGCGCCGTCCGGCGGGCGCTGGCACGTGGTGCTGTTCGAGGACGCCGACCGGTGCACCGAGGCCGCCGCCAACGCGCTGCTGAAGGCGATCGAGGAGCCCGCGCCGCGGACGGTGTGGCTGCTCTGCTCGCCCAGCGCCGAGGACCTGGTGACCACGATCAGGTCCCGCTGCCGGGTGATGACGCTGCGGGTGCCGCCGTCGGAGGCGGTGGCCGACATCCTCGTCTCCCGCGACGGCATCGACCGCGACCAGGCGCTGGCGGCCGCACGGGCCGCGCAGGGCCACGTCGGCCGGGCCCGCCGGCTGGTGCTCGACCCGGCCGCCGCCGCCCGGCGCGAGGCGGTGCTGCGGGTGCCGGTGCAGTCGACCTCGCTCGGGCCGGCCCTGGCGGCCGCCGCCGCGCTCGTGAAGACGGCCGAGGACGAGGCCAAGACGGTGACCGAGCAGCTCGACGAGCCCGAGCGCGAGGCGATGCGGCAGGCGTTCGGCGAGGGCGCGACCGGCAAGGGCGTGGCCAAGGCGATGCGGGGCATGGCCGGCGCGATGAAGGACCTCGAGGACCGGCAGAAGTCGCGGGCGACCCGGGTCAAGCGCGACACCCTCGACGGCGCGCTGCTCGACCTGGCCGCCTACTACCGCGACGTGCTGATGGTCCAGCTCGGGGTGGACATCGAGCTGGCCAACGCGGACCACGTGGCCGACCTGCGGAGGCTCGCGGCGGCGGGCGCGCCCGAGGCGACGCTGCGGCGCATCCAGGCGGTCATGCGGTGCCGGGAGCGGCTCACGCTCAACGTCGCGCCGCTGCTGGCGGTCGAGGAGCTGACCGTCTCGCTCACCCAGGGCTGACCGGTTTTACCGTTTTACGGCTTCCTGGCCGGCGCGGCTGTGGTCCTGCCCGCTCACCGGCGTGATGGTGTGCCGAACGGGCTCGCTCGCGCGCATCCCCGCGCGCCAAGACAATTCCGCAACAGCCCCCGGGGGAGCCCCCAACGGAACACGATCACGGGACGGCCGGGCGCCGGCCCCCCGCCGTGGTGCGCGTGTGACAGCCGGGTCGTATGCGGCCGCCCATGGGCAGCGTTCGCGGGATGGCGCGCGACACCCCGCAGGCAACCTATGGCTAACCGGCCCTACGGCGCCGTTGGCTTTGCCTGCGCTGGTGACGAGAATGCGCATCGCGACCGCCCCTAGAGCTTTTTCGCCATGCCGCCGAGGATGAGCTGGCCGCCGACTTCGAGCGGATAGCCGACCGGCCCGTCCGGCCGCCACTCGGGCAGGAACACGACGCCGGGATCCACCAGCTCGAGGCCGTCGAAGAAGGCGGTGATCTCTTCCCGGCTGCGCATCCGGCCGCTGCCGATCGACCGCATCAGCACCCGCTCGAGCGCGGCCGCGGCCGGCGCGGCGGTGGAGAAGTGCGTCAGCTGCAGGTAGCTGCCGGGGGCGAGGGCCGACGTGAGCTTGGTGACCACGCCCTGGGGGTCGTCATCGTCGCTCAGGTGGTGGACGACGCCGTTCAGGACCAGCCCGATCGGGCGGCTGAAGTCGAGGAAGTCGGTGATCGCGGGGCTGTTCAAGATCGTGTCGGGGTGCCGGATGTCGGCCGTCACGACGGTCGCACCGGCGTCGCCGGTGAGCTGAGCGCGCGCGTGCGTGAGCACGATCGGGTCGTTGTCCACGTACGCGACCAGCGCCCTCGGGTTGAGCTCCTGGGCGATCTCGTGGGTGTTGCGGGCGGTGGGCAGGCCCGAGCCGAGGTCGAGGAACTGGTCGATGCCGCGGGCGTGCAGGTACCTGATGGCGCGCTCGAGCACCTGGCGGTTGAGAATGGCGCTGTCGGCCGCCTGCGGGAACGCCGCGATTACCTCCGCCGCGACCGCCCGGTCCCAGGGGAAATTGTCCTTGCCGCCGAGGATCGCGTCGTAGACCCGGGCCGCGCTCGGCTTGTGGATATCGATCTGCGGCGGAACCCGGCGGGGGCCGGGAAGCGTCCACGGCCTGTCTTGACGGGACACTGTCCAATGCTCCCATTCAGGACAATTTCCAAATGGCGGATAACGTAGTCATATCCTAGCGCGACGTGGCCATCTTTGTGCATGCACAAAGATTTCCTGGAGATTAGTTAGCGTATGTCCTGCTGACGATCGGACCGCCGCGACGTAGGCTGGCCCGATGGGCATGATCATGGCGGTCAGTTTCGAACGGTACGGGCGGCTTTACTACCTCGACCCGGGCGGCCACCAGCCGAAGATCGGCGACAAGGTGCTCGTGCCCACCGACGGCGGCCCCGAGGTCGCCGAGTGCGTCTGGGCCCCCCAGTGGATGTCGGAGGACGTCGACGGCCTGCCGGTCTGCGCGGGCCCGGCCGCCCAGGAGGACCTGGACCGCGGCGAGGAGAGCCGGCGGCGCCGGGCCGAGGGGCGGGTGGCCGCGCGGCGGCTGATCCGCGAGCACGACCTGCCGATGAAGTTCATCGCGGTCGACTACGTGGCCGACAGCAACGTGTTCACCCTGTACTTCAGCGCCCCGCACCGGGTCGACTTCCGGGCGCTGGTCCGCGACCTGGCCGCCCGGATGCGGGCCCGGGTCGAGCTGCAGCAGATCGGCCCGCGCGACGAGGCGAGGCTGCAGGGCGGCATCGGCCCGTGCGGCCGGGACCTGTGCTGCGCGACGTTCCTCAAGGACTTCGAGCCGGTCTCGGTCCGGATGGCCAAGGACCAGGACCTGCCGGTGAACCCGATGCGCATCGCCGGCGCGTGCGGGCGGCTGATGTGCTGCCTGAAGTACGAGCACCCGCTCTACCAGGACTTCAAGAAGGAAGCGCCGCGGACCGGGACCCAGGTCGAGACGGCCGAGGGCCCCGGCACCGTGATCGGGCACAACGTGCCGTCCGACAGCGTGGTGGTGCGGCTGGCGGCCGACGGGAGCAGCTGCGCCTGCTCGGTCGCCAGCGTCTGCGGCTCCCGCAAGGCCTACGAGAGCACGCATCTAGCCGCCGAATAAACGCGTGTAACGCTCGGCCCCATCGAGGGACTGAACGGACGCAGCAGCTGCGTCCAGCCGGGTCTATCCCCAGGGAAGGGGAACCTCGTTGAAGGCACTCAGTCGTCTCGCGCCCGTCTTCGCGGCGGCGCTCGCGGTTACCGCCATCGCGGTGCCGGTCGCGTCCGCGGCCACCCGGCCGGCTCCGGCCTCCCCCGCGCACCGGCCCGGCCCGTCGGCCGGCCCGGCCGTCTTCGTCATGAACGACGGCACCGCGGCCAACGCGGTCGCCGCCTACCACCGCGCC
>DATCGA010000438.1:0-4744 GCA_036509215.1 Trebonia sp. | reverse complement strand
CGCCGTCAGCTCGCCGGCCGTGCTGCGGGTGCTTGACCTCGTCGGCATCGACCGGCTGATCGACGTCTACCCGAACGCGAGCGCCGCGCTGGCGTCGCTGCCCGACCACGCGAAGAACCTCAGCTGACGGCGATCGACGCTAGCACCGTTACCCCGCCCGGGCCCGCCTCGACCGACGCGTAGTCGCAGAGCCGGTGCAGCAGCCGGCGCCGCAGCCGCTCGGCCTCGTCGTGGCGGCTGGGGCCGCGATGGGACAGGCTCTCGCCGTGCGCCTCGCAGAACACGCGCGGGCCGGTCGTCCACAGCCGGAGCCTGGCGGTGCAGGGCCCCCCGGCGACGGTGCAGGCGGCCGCCTCGCTGACCGCGAGCACGAAGTCGGTCAGCCGCACCGATCTCATCCCGGCGCTGAGGCCGAACTCGATCGCGCAGCGTCGCAGCGACGGGATGTCGCCCTGCCGGAACGTCCGTTCCACCAGCGCCTGGGCGCCGCCCAGGGGCAGTTGACAGTCGGTCGAACGCCAGTGCAGCAGCCGGGAGTTGGTCATGGCCTCAGTCATCCTCCTCGAACGGGGATCGCGGCTGCGGCGCCTCGCCGCTGGCGCTCGTCACGATGCTGGCGGCCAGGTCGCGTAGCCGCACGTTGTTGTTCTGGGAGACGCTCTTCAGCAGCGCCAGCGCCCGCTCCTGGGGGCAGTGCTCGGTGGCCATGATCACCCCGAGGGCCTGGTCGATCACCGCGCGCGAGTCGATCGAGGACCTGAGCTGGTCGTTGAGATCGGCGCAGGAGGCCATCCGCAGCGCGAGGGTGAGCGCGCCGGAGGCGTCGCTCGCGAACCGGTCGGCCCGCTTGGCCTCGCCCGGCCCGAAGGCGGCCGGCCGGCGGGCGTACAGGACCAGCGCCCCGATCGGCTGGCCGTCGACGACCAGCGGCAGCGCGTAGCAGGAGCGGACGCCGAGCTCGGCCGCCCGACGGCAGAATAGCGGCCACCGGTCGCTCGCGGCGGTGTCATCGATGCGCACCGGCCGCACGCGCCGGACGGCGTGCAGGCACGGGCCGTCGCCGGCCTGGTACTGCGCCTCGTCGGCGGCCGACGCGAGCAGGTCGCTGCAGGCGGCGGCGGTCAGCGGCCGGCCGTGCTGTCGCAGCGCCATGCCGCAGGACATCGCCCCGTTCACGGTCTGCGCCGCCAGGACGGCGAGCTCGTGCAGAAACTGCTCCACGCTGTCGGTCTTCAGCAGGGCGTTCTGCAACCCCAGGAGGTCTTCTTGAACTTCACTGGACATGCCGTCCCTCTACCCCTGCTCGACAGACGAAACGTCTGGTCAGGGACTCCACCTGCCGCAGACCAATGCAAAACGCCGGTACCTCCTCAGGGAGGTACCGGCGTCAAGGTGGTCCCCCCGCGAGCCAAAGGGCTTCAGGCGCCAGGCGGCGAGCGGGGAAAACACAGTTAGCTGTTGGGCTGGGCCTGGCTGACGGCGGCGAGGGGGGAGTCGCCGTCAGCGGAGACGGCGAGGTCGCCCATCGAGACCATGCCGACGATCTGGCCGCCGCCGTCGATGACCGGGAGCCGGCGGACGGCGTTCTCCCTGATCAGGTGCTCGGCCTGGGCGACGTCGGCGTCGGCCGCCACCCCGACCAGCCTGGGGCTGCAGAGCGGGCCGACCGGCGCGTCCGGGCCGGCGCCGGCCGCGAGGCCCCGGACCACCAGGTCCCGGTCGGTCACCACGCCCGCCAGCGATTCGCCGTTGACGACGAGGACGGCCCCGACCTGGGCGTCGCGCATGATCCGGGCGGTGTCCGCGATCGTCTGGTCGAAGTACACCCCGACTGGGTCGGGCGTCATGATGTCTTGCACCTTGCTGTTCATCGTGTCCCTCCTGTTCGGTCCTTCGCCCTCTCCAGCTCTCCGTGGTGACGGTGGTTAAACGCGGGGCGCGAGTGGCGGAGCAGGAACCCGGGATCATGTCACATCAGATGCGGAGGCGACGGCGGCGGCGGCCGCCGTTGAGGTAGGTGCGGGACCTGGGGTGGGAGATCGCGCTGATCAGCAGGGCGGCGACGATCAGGGAGACGATGAACGTGATGATCGCGTGGCCCGCGCCGAGGATGGCGGCGGTGATCAGGCCGCCGACGATCGCGCCGACGATGCCGACCAGGATCGTCAGGATAATGCCGACGCGGTTTCTGCCGGGGACCAGCAGATGCGCGAGCGCGCCGACCACGAGCCCGATGAGAAGCCAGATAACAATGGCGGACAGTGTAATTGTCATGGGGGCTCGCTACCCGCGGGAAACCCGCTTATGCGGCGGCCCGCCGACAATTGCCTAGACCACTGGCAAGGGCGCGGCAAGGACGGCGACCGGGCGGGTGCATGGGCGAGGAAGAGTCGCCCGGGACCGTTCGGGAGAAAATGAGACGGCCTGCCCGGCCGGGACCGGGCAGGCCGTCGCGATGGGAAGCGGCGCGGGCCGCCTTTCATTCTTTTTGCTTTTCAGCCGGCCGGGGTGAGGTGCAGGAGCACGACCTCGTCGCTGCCGGTGCCCGGGCCGTTGTCGGTGCCCGAGGGCTCCCCGCTGTCGTACGGGCTGGTCTGGGTCGGCCAGCCGACGTAGTTCTGCGAGTTGTACTCGAACCAGTCGGCCGCGGTGGTGGTCGGGATGACCGGCACGTTGTTCGCGACGTACTTGGCGATCGGGGCGAGGGCGGCGGTCTGCGCGGTCACGTTGGGAGCGGCGCTGAGCGCCCGCAGGTCGGACTCGATCGTCGGGTCAGAGAGCCGCTCGAAGTCACCGGTCGCGCCGGTCGACGTGACCAGGGAGTCGTCCAGCCAGTTGTCGTACAGGTTGTACGGGGTAACGCCGTCGCTGCCCCAGTGCAGGGTCAGGTCGAAGTTGCCGCTGGCGACGTCGGCGTTCCACGTGGTCACCTTCTCGCCGACGAACGTGACGTCGATGCCGGCCGCGCGGAGCTGCTGCGCGATCAGCGCGTCGTCCTGGGCGTAGTCGGTGTACGAGGACGGGTCGGTCAGGCTCAGCGCCAGGGTCTTGCCGCCCATCTGGTAGAACCCGTTGCTGCCCATCGTGTAGCCGGCGTGCGTCAGCACCGACTTGGCCGCGGCCACGTCGCCGGTCGCGGAGACGGTGTCGCTCGCGACCGGGCCCGACCAGGCCGAGAAGGTCGGCAGGGTGATGCCGGACGCGTTGGTCAGCGGGGACTCGAGGCCGGACTCGCCGTCGGCGCCGATCTGGTTGCGGTTGATGGCCAGGTCGATGGCCTGCCGGACCGGGAGCTGGTTGGTCGGCCAGCGGTTCAGGTTCGGCCACAGGGCGTTGGAGCTGCCCGCCGCCTCCCAGAAGTGGTGGTCGGCCGGGTCGGTGTCGACGAAGTCCCGCTCCAGGCTCGGGATGTAGTTGCCGGTCCAGTCGATCTGCCCGGCGAACAGGGCGCTCAGCACGCCGGTGTTCGAGGCGTAGACCGGGAAGTAGACCTTGGGGACCCGGATCTTGCTTTCCTGCCAGTAGTCCGGGTTCTTGACCAGCGTGAACCCCTGCTGCGTAAACGACCCGAGGGTGTACGGGCCGGTTCCGACCGGGTCGGAGTCGGTGAAGCCGGACGGGTTGTTGATCGAGCCCCAGATCGCCTGGGGCAGGATCGCCACCCCGGCGATGTTCTCCAGGTTGGTGTACTGCGGGGTCGGGAACGTCACCGTCACGGTGTCGCCGCTGCTGGTGACCGAGCTGATGTTGAGGCCGGCCAGGTTAATCGCGGTGTGCTGCTTGAGGTAGTTGTAGGTGAAGGCCACGTCGGCCGGGGTCAGCGGGCTGCCGTTGCTCCACTTGACGCCGGCCCGGATGGTGAACGTGATCGACTTGCCGAGGGGGCCCCATGAGAAGCCGGTGGCCAGCCACGGGTACCTGATCGTCGGCTGGGCCAGGTCGAATTGGTAGAGCGGCTCATAGATGAGGCCGGTGGCGCCCATGCCCTGGGGTGCGGAGGTGGACACGAAGGGGTTGAAGTCCCGCGTGATGCCGTTCTCCGGCGAGCTCTCCATGACCAGCGTCGCACCGCTGCCGGCGCTGGTCGCGGAGGGGGGGGCGGAGTTGCTCGATGAGCAGGCCGCGAGACCGGCCGCAAGGAGCCCTGCGGCCACCAGTGCCAGCGCTCTCTTACTGGACTTCGGCTTAGTTGTCACCTGTGACTGTCCTCTCGGGGATATTCACCTTTGACTGTCCTCCCGAGGACATTTCGCGAGGGGGGAGTTTTTACTTGTGGGGGATGTCTTTTACTTTTGGTGGTAATGCGTGAGGCGGTCCGCCAACAGCGGAAGGCCCGCCCGAGGATGACGGGCGGGCCTTCGCATTGCTCAGCGGGGATACCCGCTTAGGTGGTGCTGGTTGTGTTACGACGCTGCCTTGAGGTGCAGCAGGACGTACTCGTCGGTGCCGGAGCCGGGGCCGTTGTTGGTCCCCGACGGCTGGCACGAGTCGTACGGGTTGGACTGGGTCGGCCAGCCGGTGTAGTGCGACGAGGTGTACTCGCACCACTCGGCCGAGGTCGTCGTCGGGATGACCGGCAGCTGGGCGGCGACGTAGGACTCGATCGGGGCGAGGTCGGCGGTCTGCTCGGCGATCGTCTGGTCGCCGTTGAGCTTGTTCAGGTCCGCGGTCATCGTCGGGTTGTTCAGCTTCTCGTAGTTACCGTTGCCGGTGCCGATCAGGCTCGGGCTGAGCCAGCCGTTGT
>DATCGA010000437.1:0-18072 GCA_036509215.1 Trebonia sp. | reverse complement strand
CCCGCCACTGAGATTCCGACACCCGCGCCTGTTCGTAGCACGCGAGTTTCTGAGGGAGTTCGTCGAAGCGGATGATCTCAACCTGCGGACCGTCCTCGGGGCCGAGGTCGCGGGTCAGCCGCTGCCAGCGGATCTGCACGTAGCCCCGGTCGTGCCCGGTTCGCTCGAGCCAGTTGGCGACGCCGGGATCCCGCTCGCTGATCACGAACCGCATCCGGCCGTCCGGGTCGACCCGGGCCTGATCGGCGGTGAGGCTGGTCTGGTGGTTGACGTAGTCGAGCGAGATGTACCACATGCTGCCGAGCTGGATGCCCTGGTACGGCGCGGTCTCCTTGGCGGCGGCGGGCACGGTGACGATCATCGCCTCGTCTTCCCTGAGGTCGAAGTGGCCGGCCGACGAGAACTGGGTGGCGAGGCCGCCGGGGGTCGCCCGCGGCGGCGTCATCGTGTTGGCCGGCTCGTTCAGGTAGAACCACTCGGGAAAGGCGAGGAACGTCCGCAGCCGGGACAGCAGCATCTTGCCTGCGACCGCGTAGCGCTTGGCGGCGGTCGCGGTGTCGGTGGCCGGCGGCGGCGCGTGGCCGGCCTGGTCGGGCCGGTAGATGCGGATGGTGCCCCGGCGCTCGGCCGCCCAGTCGCTGTACACCTCGCGGACCAGGAGCATGGCCGAGCCCGGGCCGAGGGTGAAGTAGCCCGGTCGCGCCTTCCCCGGACCGAGCCGGAACTCGAACCGGCCGTCGCCGGCGATGTCGATCGCGCGGTCGTCGAACGCGCTCAGGCTGTCGGGTACCTCGACCGGCGTGTAGTCGCCCTTGAGGACCTGGAAGCTGAGGTCGGCGGTCGTGCCGCGGGTGCCGGTGACGACGTACTCGGCGTCGTCGCGGAGGTACGCGTGGAAGTAGAGCGTGTCCGGGTTGTCGAGGCCCATCTTCGAGTACGGGCCGGTGGACTGGACGAAGTAGGGGAAGTCGCGCTGGTACGCCCAGGCCAGGCGGAGCGACGCCTGGATGCTCCCGGCCAGGTAGTCGTGGCCCTCGGCGAGGTCGCGCTCTGACTTAACGTGCGTCGCGCCTGCGATGATCTGCTCGGCCTCGGCCAGCGCCTGGGCGAACGGCTGCGTCAACGGCTGCGTCGGCACGGTCAGGCCGTGAACTTGAAGCTGGGCAGGTCGTCGAGCGACATCATCGCCTCGTAGATGCGCACGTAGCCGGTGTGCGCGATCCGCCATCGGCCGTCCGCCCCGCGCTCGTACCGGTCCTGGTAGAAGGCCGCGCCCTTGATGACGATGCGGTACTCGGTGGCGATCACGGTGTCCTCGAAGCGCCAGCTGCCGGTGGCGGTCTCCCCGTCGACGGTGATCTCCGGCTGGCCCGCGGCGTGCACGGTGAGGATCGCGGGTCCCAGGTTCTCGCGGAAGAACGCGATGATCGCGTCCCGGCCGGCCAGCTTCAGCGGCTCGCCGAGGGCGCGGGTCCCGTAGTCGACGGTGGCGCCGGCCGTGAAGACGTCCGCCATCTCGTCCCACAGCTTCTGGTCGACGCAGCGCAGATAGCGGTATTTCAGCTGGCGGATCTCTTCGAGCGTGGCTAGGTCCATGAGACAAGCTTGGAGCATCGGCTTGCCCGAAACAAGAACCTGTTCTAGTTTTAGGAGATGCGGTTCAGCTATGCGGAGTCCATGATCGACCCGTCGTTCTACGCGCCGCTGGCGCGTGCGGCCGAGGAGGCCGGCTACCACTCGATGGTGATACCGGACAGCATCTGCTATCCGCTGCACGCCGACAGCGTGTACCCGTACAGCCCCGACGGCAGCCGCGAGTTCCTCGAGGGCAAGCCGTTCGTGGAGCCGTTCTCGCTCATTCCCGCCCTCGGCGCGGTGACCAGCAGGATCCGGTTCACCACGTTCGTGGTGAAGATGCCCATCCGCAACCCGGTGCTGCTGGCCAAGCAGGTGACGTCGACGGCCGTGCTCACCGGCAACCGGCTCGGCCTCGGCGTCGGGACCAGCCCCTGGCGCGAGGACTACGACCTGCTCGGGGTCGACTGGGCCAGCCGCGGACGGCGGATGGACGAGTCGATCGCCATCTTGCGCGGGCTGGCGGCGGGCGGGTTCTTCGAGCACCACGGCCGGTGCTTCGACCTGCCGCCGGTGCAGATCGCGCCGGTTCCGACCGAGCCGGTCCCGGTGCTGATCGGCGGTCACTCGGAGGCCGCCCTGGGCCGCGCGGCGCGGCTCGGGGACGGCTGGATGCACGGCGGGGGAGACCCCGCCGACCTGCCGCGGCTGCTCGACCGGCTGGCCGAGTACCGCCGCGAGGCGGCGCCGCCGGCGCGTCCGTTCGAGGTGCACGTGATCTCGGCCGACGCCTACACCGCCGAGGGCGTCCGGCGACTGGAGGAGCAGGGAGTGACCGACGTGATCATCGGCTTCCGCTGGCCCTACACGGTCGGCCCCGACGCCGAGCCGCTCGCCCAGAAGATCGACAGCCTCCGTCGGTTCGCCGACGATGTGATCACGAAAGTCCAGGCCCTCTAGTCGCACAGACTAGAACTTGTTACAGTTCATCAACGTTACTGGCCAGTCGCAGCGGTTGTGGCCCTTGGCCAGCAGGTCTGAAGGAGGCGGAGCGCCGTGCTACGGCTGATCATCGCAATCGTCGCCGGACTCGTCATCGCCGTCGTGGCGGTCGTCTTCGCCGAGAACGTGCTGTCCAACGCGGCCAACGGCACCCCGAATAATTCCTCGATCTACGTCTACGGCACCCGCTGAACCCGCCCGACGCCCATCATCAGTAGCCTGAGGGGCCCGACGTGCGTACAAGGCTTCGCATCGACCGCGTCCGGCGCCTGCTGATCTGGGTGCGGGCGAGCCCTGCGGCGCGGCTCGGGCTGCTTGCGATCGTGCTCGCGTGCTGCGGCTACGCCCTGGCGGTGGAGTGGCCGGGGGTGCACCTGGCCCTCGGCCGGCTGCGCTGGGCGGCGGCGGCGGGATCGGTGGCCGCGGCCATGGCCGGGGCCGGGGCGATGATGCTGGCCTGGCGGGCGCTGCTGGCCGACCTCGGCTCGCCGCTGCCGGTCGCCACCACCGCCAGGATCACCTTCGTCAGCCAGCTGGCCAAGTACGTGCCCGGCGCCATCTGGTCGTTCGCCGCCCACGTCGAGCTCGGCTACGACCACTACGTCCCCCGCAGGCGGGGCGCCGCCTCGGTCGTGACCGCGCTGGCGGTGACCGTCGCCGTCGGCCTGGCGCTGGCCGCCATCGCGCTGCCGCTGGCCTCGGCCGCGGCCGCGCGGCACTACCTATGGGCGCTGGCCGCGCTCCCGGTGATCGGCGTCTGCCTGTGCCCGCCGGTTCTCGGCGCGCTGACCGACCGGGCCCTGCGGGCCCTGCGGCTGCCGCCGCTTGAGCGGCGGCTGACCTGGCGCGGGCTCGCGCTCGCGGCGGGCTGGACGGTGCTCGGCTGGCTGCTGCTCGGCCTGCAGGTGTGGCTGCTGCTTGACAGCATGACCGGGCGGGGCGCGGGGACGCTGCTGCTGGCGGTCGGCGGCTACGCGCTGGCCTGCTCGGCGGCGCTGATGCTGGTGGTCTTCCCCAACGGCATCGGGGCACGCGAGCTTATCCTGATCGCCGCGCTGGCCCCGGCCCTCGACCGCCCGGCCGCGCTCGCGCTGGCGCTGCTGGCCCGCGCGGGGACGACGATCTCCGATCTGGCCTGGGGCGGGATCGGGCTGGCGATCGGCCGGCGCGCTCCGACGACAGCGTCGGGGCCGGCGACCGCGTCGGCGTCGGCGTCGGCCGAGCGGGCGGCTGCGGGCGCGGGTGCGGGCGAGCCTTCCGTCGGGCGGGCCTTTCTCGAGCCCGGCGCCCGGGGGACGTCGTGATCGGCCGGGACGCGACCGGGCTTGCGCACCGGTCCGCGCAGCCGGCCGAGCAGGCGGAGGCGGGGCCGGATCGGCGCGGGCGGCACGTGCTGTTCATCGCCTGGCGCGATCTCGCCAGCCCGCGCGCGGGCGGGTCGGAAGTGCTGGTGGACCGGCTGGCGGAGGGGATGCTCGGCCGCGGGAACCGGGTGACGCTGCTCTGCGGCGGACCGACGGCGGAGCGCGGCTACCGGGTGGCGAGCAACGGCGGGACCTACAGCCAGTTCCTGCGGGCGCCGCTGAGCTACTGGCGCCACCTGCGCGACGCCGACCTGGTGGTCGAGGTCTGCAACGGGATGCCGTTCCTCAGCCCGCTGTGGTGCAGGCGCCCGCTGATCTGCCTCGTCAACCACATGCACACCGACCTGTGGCGGCTGCGCTTCCCGGCTCCGGTCGCGGCCGCGGGACGGTTCGCGGAGAGCCGCCTGATGCCCTGGGCGCACCGGAACAACCTGTTCCTGACCGTGTCCAACTCGACCGCCGAGGCCCTCGGGCAGGCCGGCGTCGACGCCGGACGCATCCGGCAGATCTGCAACGGGGTGGTGCAGCCGGACCCGCTCACGCCCCGCTCAGCGCAGCCCCTGTTTCTCGCCCTCGGCCGCCTGACCGACTACAAGCGCATCGATTTGCTGCTGAAACTCTGGAACCGGGTCCGGCCGGTCGTCGGCGGCACGCTGGTCATCGCCGGCGACGGCCCGGAGCGAGCGCGGATCGAGGCGATGGCCGGCCCCGGCGTGATCGTCACCGGCCGGGTGTCGGAGCAGGAGAAGCACCGGCTGCTCTGCGCCGCCTGGCTGCTGGTGCACCCGGCCCTGATCGAGGGCTGGGGCCTGGTGGTGGCCGAGGCGGCCATCCGCGGCACCCCCGCCGTCGGCTTCGACGTACCCGGCCTGCGCGATTCCGTCGTCAACGGCCAGACCGGCGTGCTGGTCGCGAGCGAGGGCGACTTCGCCTCCGCCTGGGCCTCCCTGGCGCTCAACCACCAGGCCAGGACCGCGATGGGGGCGGCCGCGCGCGAGCACGCGGAGCGACTGCATTGGTCGCTCGCGGTCGAGGGCTTCGCCCGGGTCGCGGACGACGCGGTCGCGCGAGCGGGCCGCGGGCGGGACGGGCGATGAGCGCGGCGGCGCTGCGGAGCTTCTATGAGCAGCCCGAGGTGCCCGCCAGCTCAGGCCAGGACCGGGCCCGCCGGGGGGCGCGGCTGCTGCGGGAGGAGCTGCGGGGCGCGGGTGCGCCCGCCCTGATCGTGGACGTCGGCTGCGGCGACGGCGCCGCGACCTTGCTGGCGGCGCAGGTCAACCCCGGTCACCGGATCGTCGGCCTCGACTGGTCGGCCGACTCGCTGCGCCGCGCCCGGTCGCGCGGGCTCACGGTGGTGCGAGCCGAGGTGGAGCCGGCCGGCCTGCCCATCGCCTCCGGCTGCGCCGATGTCGTGGTCATGAGCGAGCTGATCGAGCATCTGGTCGACCCGGATTCCGCCCTCGAGGAGGCGCGGCGGGTGCTCAAGCCCGGCGGCGCGCTGCTGCTGTCCACCCCCAATCTGGCGGCCTGGTACAACCGCGGCCTGCTCGCGCTCGGCGTCCAGCCGCTCTTCACCGAGGTCAGCCTGCGCGGCGTGTTCGGCCGGCCGGGGAGCCAGGTGGCCGGCCACCTGCGCGTGTTCACCAGCCGGGCGCTGATCGGGCTGCTGGCCGCGCGCGGCTTCGGCTCCATCCGGCTGTCTGGCGCCTGCTACCACGACCTGCCGCGGCCGCTGCGCCCGCTTGACCGGGCGTTCTGCCGATGGCCTGCGGCGGCGTCGATCCTGCTGGCCCGAGCACGCAAGACATGATCGGAGGCAGCACGGCCGGGGCCAGCCTTCCGCAGCGCGCCGCGCCGGCACCGCTCGGGCTTCCCCGATCGTGGCCCTCAGCCGCCTGGCGGTCCCCGGCCTGGTGGCCCGCGCTGGCCGGGCTGCTGCTCGGCCTGCTGGCCCTCGGCCCGGCCCTTGGCCGCGGCTTCGTGCTCAGCTATGACATGGTGTTCGTGCCCGCGCCGCCGTTCTCCTCGGCCCTGCTGGGGCTGTCGGGCGGCCCCGCCCGGCCGGTGCCGAGCGACGCCGTCGTCGCCGTCGCCGCCCGCGTCATCCCGGCCGAGCTCCTGCAGAAGCTCATCCTGCTGGCGATCTTCGTCCTCGCCTGCTCCGGCGCCGCCGCGCTGCTGGCCGACTGCTGGCAGGCGCGCCGGGGCGCGCGGCCGCCGCTGCTCGCGAGCCTGGCGGCCGCGGTGTTCTATGGCTGGAACCCCTACCTGGCCGAGCGGCTGGCGATGGGCCAGTGGGCGCTGCTGCTCGGGTACGCCGGACTGCCCTGGGTGCTGCGGGCGCTGTGCACCGGGCCGCTCAGGATCGGTCGCGCCCGGCTGGCGCTGGCGCTGCTTCCCGCCGCCGTCGGCGGGTTCGGCGGGATGGTGATCACCGGCCTCGCGGCAGCGCCGACCGCGCTGGCCCGCGGCGGCTGTCGCAGCGAGCGAGCGCGGCGGCTCGGCGTCGTCGCGGCCGGCTGCGTGCTGCTGAGCCTGCCCTGGATCATCCCGTCGCTGATCGAGCCGGTGCGGGCCGACCCCTCCGGTGCGAGCCTGTTCGCGGCCAGGGCGGACACGCCGTTCGGGTCGCTCGGCAGCCTGGCGCTGCTCTCGGGCATCTGGAACGCCCAGGCGGTCCCGGTCGGCTACGGCGGCGTCAGCACCGTCTGCTGGCTGCTGGCGGTGGCCGCCGCCGCGGCTGGCTACCTGCTGCGCGCCAGGTCGATGCGGCTGTGCCCCGGACTCGGGGTGGCCGGCCTGATCGGGCTGGCGGTGGCCGCGCTCGGGGTGACCGCGCCCGGCCGCGCCCTGCTAGCCGACCTGATCTCGGCCTGGGCGGGCTTCGCGGTGCTGCGGGACGGCCAGCAGTACGTCGCGGCGCTGGCGCTGGCCGAGGCGATCGGCCTGGGCGCCGCCGTCGCCTGGGCGGTACGCGACGCCCGGATCGCCGCCGCCCCCGTCCTCGGGGTGCTCGCCGTCCTCGCGCCAGTCCTGCTGCTGCCGGGGATGGCATGGGGGTCGACCGGCCGGCTGCACGCGGCGCAGTACCCAGCCGACTGGATGACCGCGCGGCAGCTGATCGACTCCGACCCGCAGCCGGGAACGGTCCTGCTGCTGCCGTGGGCGCAGTACCGCCGCTACCCGTGGAACGGCGGCGAGGCGGTGTTCGACCCGTGGTCCCGGCTGTTGTCCCGCGACGTGATCTACAACGACGCCCTGACCGTCGGCCGCCAGACCGTCGGGCAGGAGAGCGCCGCCTCCATCCGGTTCAACCGCGTGCTCGGCCAGCCCGGCCCGCTGACCGCGAGGCTGCGGGCGGCCGGGGTGCGGTACGTGCTGGTCGACGCCGGCCCGCTGCCCGGCCAGCCGCCCGCAGGCATCGCCGCGGCGGCCCGGCTGCCCGGCTCCCGGCTCGTCCTGGCCAGCCGGGACCTGGTGGTTTTCCTGCTGCAGGGAGGACGCTGATGAGTCAGGGCGTGGGCCGCTCGCTGTCACTGTTCCGGTTGTTCCTGCGCGAGCAGACCGATCCGGGCCTGTTCTACCGCCGCCTCGCGGAAGACGCGGTCAGCCAGGTGGCCGCGTACGGCGAGACGGCCGGGAAAACGGTGGTCGACATCGGCGGCGGGGCCGGCTATTTCACGGCCGAATTCCGCGCTCGCGGCGCCGACTGCTTCCTGTTCGAGCCCGATCCGGCCGAGCTGTTCGGCGACGACGGCGCTGCCGAGGGCGCGGTGCTGGCCGACGGATACTGGCTGCCGGTCCGCGACGGCGGGGCCGACATCTGCTTCTCATCCAACGTCCTCGAGCACGTCTCCGACCCGATCGGCCTGATCGGCGAGATGATCCGGATCACCAGGCCCGGCGGCCTGATTTACTTGTCGTTCTGCAACTGGTACTCGCCGTGGGGCGGCCACGAGATGTCGCCGTGGCATTTCCTCGGCCCGCAGTTCGCCGAGCGGCGCTACCGCAGGCGGCACGGCCGGGAGCCCAAGCACCTGGTCGGCCGCACGCTGTACCCGGTCCACATCGGGCCCACGCTCCGGCTCATCCGGTCGCTGGGCGACGTGGAGATCGTCGACGCCCGCCCGCGCTACTACCCGCGCTGGTGCCGGCCGGTGGTCCGCGTCCCGTGGCTGCGCGAGGTGCTGACCTGGAACCTGCTGCTGATCCTGCGGCGGACGGCGTGACCGACCTCGATCCCGGGCGGCGCTCGACGGCGCTGGCCCGGTACGCCGAGGCCGGCCGGCCGCCGTTGCGGCTCGAATGGCCCCGCGTGCCGGGACCCCCGGGGTCGGCGGGGTCGCCGGTTCGGCTGCGCGACCGCTGGTGCTTCCTGGCCGTCTTCCTCATCGCCCTGCTGGTGTTCGCCGGCACCGACACCGGCCGGATGATCTTCGACACCAAGCTCGGGGTGGATATCGACGCCGCGGGCTTCCTGGCGCGGCTGTGGCCGCTCTGGAATCCGCTCGAGTGGTTCGGCACGCTGCAGAACCAGTACATCGGCTACGCGATCCCGATGGCCCCGTTCTTCCTCCTCGGCCAGCTCGCGCACGTGCCGATCTGGCTGATCGAGCGCCTCTGGCTGGCCGTGCTCATCACCGTCGGGTTCGCGGGCCTGGTCAAGCTGGCGCGGGCGCTGCAGATCGGAACCGACGGCTCGCGCCTGGTGGCGGCCACGATGTTCGTGCTGTGGCCGACGTTCACGATCGTGATCGGGTCGACCTCCGCCGCCGCGCTGCCCGGACTGATGGTCCCGTGGGCGATCCTGCCGCTAGTCGGCGCGGTCCGCGGCCGGCCCGCCGGGCGGGCGGTGGCGCTGTCCGGGTTGTCGGTCGCGGCGATGGGCGGCGTCAACGCGGCCTCCACCGGCTACGTCCTGGTCCTGCCGGCCCTGTTCATCCTCGTCACCGCCGGCGGTCGGCTTCGGCTGACGCTGTTCGCGAAATGGGTCGCGGCGGTGCTCGCGGGGACGGCGTGGTGGCTGATCCCGCTGCTGCTGCAGGGCAAGTACTCGGTCAACTTCCTGCCCTACATCGAGCAGTCCGGCAGCACCCTCCGGTTCATGTCGGCGGCCGCGTTCCTGCGCGGGACCGGCAACTGGACCGCCTACCTGAATCTCGGCACCCCGTGGCTGTCGGCGGGCTGGTCCGAGATCACCTCGGCGGCGGCGATCCTGGCGTCGGCCGCCGCCGCCGGGGCGGGACTCTACGGGCTGGCCCGGTCGGACATGCCGTCGCGACGCTGGCTCCTCGGCTGCGTCGGCCTTGCCTCCGCAGTGGCCCTGACGGGCTACTTCGGCCCGCTCGGCGGCCCCCTCAGCGGACCGGTGGATGCGGTCTTCAACGGCGCGCTGGCACCGCTGCGCACCCTCTACAAGATCGAGCCGGTCGTCGCCGTCGCGCTCGCCCTCGGGTGCGCGCACGCGATGTCCCGCTGGATGCGCGGCGACCTGCCGCTGCGGGCCGGCCGGGTGCCGAGGAGCGCGGCCCTCGCCCCGCTGGCGGCGGTTGTCCTGCTCGGGCTGGCGGTCCCGCAGCTGTCGGGACAGGTGCTGCAGCCCGGCTCGTTCAGCCGGGTGCCCGGCTACTGGTACCAGGCGGCCGCCTTCCTCGCCGCCCACTCGCCGGAGCAGACGGCGCTGGTCGTGCCGGCCGACTCGCACGGCCTCTACCTGTGGGGCGACCCGATCGACGACCCGCTAGAGCCGCTGGCCACATCCCCCTGGGCCGAGCGCGAGCTGGTGCCCTACGGCGGGCTTGGCTCGCAGGTCTTCCTCGACACCGCCGAGCAGGCGGTCGAGTCCGACCAGGCGGTGCCCGGCCTGCCCGTCTACCTGAACCGGGCCGGCATTCGCTACGTGGTGGTCAGGAACGACCTCGACCCCGCCACCATCGGCTACGTCTCGCCGCAGATCATCAACCAGACGCTGGCGCTGTCCGGATTCTCGCGCGTCGCATCGTTCGGGCCCGCGATCTCGTCGTCCGTCAGCTATCTGGCGCAGCCGCTGACGCCAGGGCCGGTCGCCAGCTATCCGGCGGTCGAGATCTTCCAGGCGGCCAACCCGGCCTGGCGGCCATCGGGCCCGGTGGCGGCCCTCCCGGTAAGCAAGACGGTGCTGGACAACGGCGGCCCCGACTCGCTCCTGGCGCTGGCCGGGCAGGGCGTCGTCACCAGCCAGCCGGCGGTGATCGCCGGGGACCCGCTGCCCGTGCGCCCGGACCTGTGGGCCGTCACCGACGGACAGCGGCGGGCCGACGAGAACTTCGGGCAGACGTCGCAGAACGTGTCGTTCACCTACACGGCGACCGAGACCAACCCGCCCGACGACCAGTTCGGCGCGTCCGGGGACCCGCCCAAGCAGCTACTGCCGGTGCCGGCCGCCGGGCACCAGACGGTGGCCGTCCTTTCCGGCGCCGCGCAGGTCACCGCGTCGTCCTACGGTTCCTGGCTGGAGGAGGCGCCCCAGTACGACCCGGTCAACGCCTTCGACGACGACGCGTCGACCGCCTGGGCGGAAGGGTCCGCGTACACGCCGGTCGGCCAGTGGATCCAGATCGGATTCGATCACCCGCTTGACCTGCCGGCCACGATCGGCATCCAGCTGCTGGCCGACAGCCCCACCCGTTCGGCCGCCAGCGAGGTCCAGGTGAGCACCGCGGCCGGCTCGGTCAGCACCAGCCTGGCCTACACCGGGGCGACGCAGGCGCTTCGGGTGCAACCGGGTCCGACGAGTTGGCTGCGCGTCACCATCACCGCGGCGAGCGACGTGGTGCCCGGCGCGCCGGGAGCCGGATTCACCGGCGTGCTCATCCCCGGCGTGAAGGTCACCCGCTACCTCCAGCCGGCCCAGGACCCGGCCGGCGCTCAGGCCGCCTCGGCCGTCTACTCCTTCCACCAGCAGGCGGCGGACCCCGCCGTCACCCCGGGTCCGCAAGCGAGCCAGGTGCTCGCGCGGACGTTCCAGACGTCGGCCGGGCAGTTCAGCCTGACCGCCACCGCGGTGGCCACGCCCAGCGCGGCCCTCAACCGCCTCATCCCCAGCCTGGCGCCGGCCAGCGGCTCGGCCGTCCGGGTGACCGCGAGCTCCAGCTGGGACTCGCTGCCGAAGTACGGTCCCGACAACCTGCTCAGCTCCGCCGTCGGCCTGCCCTGGCTCGCCAGCTCGACCGACGCGAATCCGCGGCTCCAGCTGACCTGGGCAGGCAAACGGACGATCGGCGAGCTGGTGCTCAGCCCGGCGTCCGGCACGGCCACGTTCCCGGCCACCGTGGAGGCAGCCAGCCCGCAGGGCGCCCGGCTGGCCCGCGTCGGCCAGGGCGGCGTCGTGCGGCTGGTGCCGCCGCTGCGAACCGACCAGCTGACGATCAGCTTCCCCGGCACGCAGCCGGTCGCGACCAGCGTCGACGGGCTGCCCGAGCAGCTGCCGGTCGGGCTGTCCAAGCTGACGATTCCGGCGCTGGCGGACCTGCCCGTGGCCGTACCCGAACTCGGGGCCACGTTCTCGCTCGCCTGCGGCCAGGGGCCCTCGATCAGCATCGACGGCGCGAGCTACAGCACCTCGGTGACCGGCACGGTGACGGACCTGATCCAGTCGCTGCCGGTTCAGGTGCGGGTCTGCGCTCCCGGCGGCCGGCTGACCCTCGGCAGCGGGCGGCATTGGCTGCTTGCGGCGCCGTCGGGCGCTCTGGTGGTGACGGACCTGGACCTGGCGACTCAGCCGAGCTCGGGTGCGGTTTCCGCTTCCGCTTCCGCGTCTGCCTTCGCCGGGCAGCGTGCGGTCCGGGTGCTCTCGTGGCAGGCCGACAACAGCAGCCTGCGGGTCGGACCGGGCGCGGCGAGTTATGTGGAGATCCACGAGAACTTCAATGCCGGCTGGACGGCGACGCTGAACGGCCGGGCGCTTACGGCCGTACGGCTTGACGGCTGGCAGCAGGCGTTCATCGTGCCCGCGGGCCAGGGCGGAGTGATCAGCCTGAGCTACGCGCCCGCCGCTGTTTATCACGCCGGGCTCGTCGTGTCGGCGCTGGCGCTGGCTGCGCTGATCGCGCTGGCGCTCGGGCTCGGGCTCGGGTCAGGGTCCGGGTGGCGACCCTGGCGGCGGGTTGGACATGGGGTCGGGCGTTGGGTCGGACGTTGGGTCGGACGTTGGGCTCGGCCGCGGTCCGGGCGGTGGGTCCTGCGGCGGCACCGGGGCGCCGATGTCGATCACGTTGGCGATGTCGATCACGTTGGCGAGGCCGATCACGCTGCCGAGCGGTCGCCGGCGGGTGCCTGGCGGCCCTTCCCGGGTCGGCCGATGGCCCGGACCGTCGCCGTCTTCGTCCCCCTCGCGGTCGTCATCTGGCTGGCAGGCGGCCCGCTGGTGATCGCGGTGCCGGCGCTGGCCTGCCTCGGCTGGCGGCGACCGCGCTGGCTGCCGCCGGTCGCGCTCGGCTCGATGCTGTTCGCCGGCGTCGCCGCCGCCACCGCAGGCGACCCCACGGCGATGGGGAGCGGCGCGTTCGGCGGGCTGGCGCAGGCGTGCGCGCTGGTGGCGCTGACGGCCGCGCTGATGCCGGCGATCCATCGCTCGGCCGCCCGTGAGGCCGATGGCCCAGCGGCGGCCTCCGCGGCTGGCTCGGCCGATGGCTCGGCGGCTGGCAAGGCGGGTGCGGAGTGAAAGGCGGGGTGCCGCACGGGATCGAGCCCGGTCAGCTGCCGCGATCGCCCTTCGGCCTCATCGATGAGCTCTCGTGCTACTACGACGCACCGGCCGAGCCCAACAACGAGCTCTTCGAGGTGCAGGTGCAGGGAGTCATTGACTACCCGACGCTGCGCCAGGCGGTGGCGGGCGCGCTCGCGGCGGCGCCGCGGGCCCGCGGCCGGATGGCCGCCGGCCCCTCATTCCGCCGTCGCTACACCTGGGAGTTCCCGCCGGTCCCCGACGTCGACCCGCTGTCGCGCGCGACCTGGTCGGACGAGCAGGAGCTGGCGGCCGCACGCGTCGCGTTCCTGGCAAGCTCGCCGCCACTGCGGATCTCGCCGCCGATCCGGCTGCTGCTGGCGTCGGGGCCGGACGCGAGCTGCGTGATGCTGAACGCGCACCACGCTGCCATGGACGGCATGTCCTGCGTGGAGTTGCTGCGCGACATCGCCGTGCGCTATCGCGCCATCGCCGGGGATCGCACGGATGCGGCCGGTGCGGCGGGTGCACCGTCGCCCGTCGAGTGGCATCCCCAGTCCCCGGGCCTCGCGGAACCTCAGCGGTCCTGGTCAGTGTCCGGGTCGCCGCTGCCGCTGCCGCCGTCGCGATCACGAGGGCGAGGGCCCGTCCGCGCGGTCCGCCGCCATCTCGTCGCCCGCGTCGCGCCCGAACGCGGCCGAAGAGACCGGCGGGCGCGGCGTGACGGCTGCGGACTGCGGCTGCTGCTGCTGCCCGCCGTGCCCAGACTGCCCGGCGCGACGGTCAATGACCTGCTGGTCGCGGCCCTGATCGCGACCATCAGCCGATGGAACGCGGCCCACCGCCGCGCGTCCGCCGCGATCAGGATTACCGTCCCCGTCAACGTGCGCGAGCCGGGCCTGCGCGCAGTGGGGGGCAACCACACCCGGATCGCGACGGTCAGCGCCGACCCGCGAACGGCGGAAAACCTGCCCCTGCTCCTCGCCGCGGTGACCAGGCAGACCGGCGCCCTGCGGCAGGCAGGCCGCCAGCGTGCCTCGGCCGGACCGCTGGGGCTGGCGCCCGGCTGGTGCCCGACCCCGCTGAAAAGGCTGGCGGTCCGGACCGCGCTGCGCGGGCTTGGCCGGATCGTGTGCGACACGTCAATGCTCACCAACCTCGGAATCGTCCCCGACCCGCCCTGGTCAGAAGCCGGCCGCCGGGTGCGAATGGCGGTGGCGGGTCCCGCGCGGATGCCGCGTGGCCTGACGGTCGGGGCGATGACCGCGGACGGCCACCTGCAGCTGTCCTTCCGATACCGCTATGCGCTGTTTGACGAGACGGCCGGCGCCCGGTTCGTCGCCGCCTACGCGGCCGCGCTCGACGAGCTCACCGCGGGTACCCGCGTCCACGAGCAAACAGGCACTGACAGCCAAGGAGGAGATCCCGGTGGTCCTGCAGCAAGCGCTGCTCACGATCCTCGTCTGCCCGGTCGACAAGGGCAGCCTGCTCTACTTCGCCGACGAGGACCTGCTGTATAACCCGCGCCTGAGGCGCGCGTACCGGATCGAGCGGGGGATCCCGGTGATGCTGGCCGAACGAGCCGAGCCGGTCCAGGAAGATGAGCATGAGCGGCTGATCGCGCGGGCCCGTAACGGCGCCGCCAGGATGTCAGCCGAGGGCCTGGCGAGGGGCGGCTTCGCCCAGGACGCGGCCGGCATCCCCTATCCGGCTACCGCCAGCGGCGGGATCGCCGGTCCTGCCTCGGACGGGAGCAGGAGCCCGGCCTGAGCGTCCCCAATGCAAGGGATGGCCCCGGTGACCTGCTGGATGACCACCGTCCCGGCGCTTTCGCCGGAAACCGGGAAGAAGACGGCGTGCAGGCCCCGTTCCACGCTGTACAGCGTCGACCGCCCGCCGAAGGTGACCAGCACCCGCGCCGGGCTCGCCGCCAGGTAGCCGATCCGCAGCGTGCTCGCACCGGTCGCCACCGTGGTCAGCGGCACGACGACATTGCCGAAGCTGGCGGGCCAGCAGCTGCCTCCTGCCGGTACCGGCGGACTCACGTCTCCGTAGACAACCGACGGCACCAGTCGGCCGAAGCCGTCGAATTCCATCAGGTGATCGTAGGTGCCGTCGGGTTGCGCGACGAATACGGGCCTGCTGCCAGGAGACCCGGACATCAGCGAGGACAGCACGCTCGAGACGTCCGTGACCGGTCCGAAGAATCCGCCGGTGACGTCGACTGGAGTCGGGTCGTCAACGATCACGGTGCCGCTCGGCGCGTCCGCAAGCGCCAGCCGTGCGGTGGCGATGTAACTGGCGCCGGCGGCCGCCGTCGGGTCGGCTGGATAGTCGTAGAACGACCAGAGCGAGCCGAAGACGATGGCTACCACCGCAGCGGTCGCCGCCGCGAACTCCGGCCTGCTCAGCCGGCGGGGCATCGACCGTGGGCCGGGCCCGCCGACGAGCGGCATGAACGCCAGCCCCACGCACAGGACTCCGATCCCGGTGGCGTCCCACACGTACCTGGCCGACAGCCCGAGCACCAAGCCGGAAACGAGATTGGACCGACCGGCCAGGACCGGGACGACATCCACGACGATGAGCCAGCCGGCCAGGATCGCCCACGCCCGCCAGGCCCGCCAGCCGTACATCAGGCTCGCGAGCACCACGATGACCGCCAGCACCCAGGACGCCCAGGCGAGCGGGGCCGGTGGATCGGCCAGCGCCTCGACGCCGGACGCGACCCACCGCCATGGCCCGCCGAACATCCCCGGCACGAACGTGTCGCGCAGCAGCGTGCCCGCGTAGGTCAGGGTGTCGGCGAACGTCGGCGGTCTGGTCGGGGTCGCGCTCGAGGTGCGCAGCCTGAGCACGTAGAGCGCCGCGTAGACGGCGACGAGCGCGATGTACAGCCCCCAGGCCCGCCAGTGCTCGCGCAGCGCCGGCCACAGCGACCGCGACCACGCGCCGTTGGCGAAGAACGCCGACGTCATCGCGAACAGCAGGAAGGGCACCGCCGCGCCCTGAAAGCTCGACAGCATGGCCAACGTCAGCCAGGCCGCGGTCGCCACCGCATGCCTGAACTCTCGGGTCCTGAGGTACCGCACATGCGCGGCCACCGCGCAGAAGGTAGCCAGCTGCAGCGGCAACTGCTCGAGCGTCACCGTCCACCAGGACAGCCCCGGCAGTGACAGCGGGCTCAGCAGGTACAGCGACAGCAGCAGGAGGATCCCCGGCCGGTCGCCGAACAGCGTCCGCAGCATGCGGAGCAACGCGAAGCAGGTGCAGCCGAGCAGGACCAGGGTCGCCGCCGAGGCGAGGGTCCAGTCCTCGGGAGAGATCTTGGTCAGCGCCCAGACGATCGCAGCGCCCACCACGTCCAGGTGACCGGCGTCCACCCAGGTCAGATAGCCCCAGGTCAGCCCGCTGCTCGACGCGTGCTCGAGGTAGATGTAGTCATCCAGCCGAAAGAAGGACCGGCCGAGAAACCCGGCCTTCCACCATAGCTGCGCTGCGATGAGCAGCACCCCGGCGGCCAGGATCGGGTTCGCGCGCAGCCACCGCACGGACCCCGCGAGTTCCGAATCCGCCGGGGCCGCCTCCAGAGCCCGCTGCGTCTCCGCCACGATGCCACCTCCCACCAGCATTGTGACTTACATATGCTAAAAAATAGAACGTGTTACAGTAATGTGTCTGGATCTCCAGGCTGTCAAGTGCGAAGGTTGCAGCACCTACTGGCGGCAACCTGCAGACTCCGGAGGAACGATGCGCGGCATCATCGGACTCATACTCGCCGGACTCGGCGCGTTCCTCATCTTGGTCGCGGTGCTCCTGCCCGCCTGGGTGGTCGGCCAGATTCTCAAGTTCCCGCTGAACGAGTACGAGACCGCCACGCTGCAGGCCAGCAACGCCTCGTACTTCAACCAGACCGAGCTGACCGAGAAGACCGGCGTCACCATGGAGGCCACCTACACGATCAAGGGCAACGCGAGCGCGGGCAACGCCTCGACGGCGGTGTGGAACGAGTACAGCTACGTGTACGACCTGACCAACCATCAGCCGGTCCAGCAGATGACGCGGACGTTCGCGTTCAACCGGCACACCGGCCAGCTCGTCGACTGCTGCGGCGCTAGCGTCAACGGCAATACAAAGGTCCGCCAGACCGGTCTGGTCGGATACGTGTTCCCGATTGGCACCCAGAAGCAGACGTACCAGGTGTTTGACACCACCCTGAACAAGACGATGCCGTTCGTCTACTCGGGGACGACGGACGTAGACGGGATCCAGGCCTACGAATTCGTCGAGAACGTCCCGCCGACGCAGACCTCCTCGGTGACGCTCCCCGGCTCCTTCGTCAAGTCGACGGCGGCCTCGGTCACGCTCGGCGAGTACGACGCCGAGCACCTGATCTACTACGTGGACCCCGAGACCGGCGCGCTGGTCGACGTGAACGAGCAGCAGTCGACGACCCTGCGCACCAGCGCCACCGCCGCGCCGTCCCTGGTGGCCTTCGACGCCGACCTGATCGCGACCCCGGCCAGCGTGACCCAGATCGTCGCGCTCGACAACAAGGGGCGGAACGAGCTCAACCTGCTCCAGACCATCCTGCCTCTCGTCTTCGGGATCGTGGGCGCCGTCGCGCTGGTCGCGGGAATCTTCCTCAGCCGCAGGCGCAACGCCGCCACCGCCGAACCGGACGGCGACGTGTCGCGCGAGATCGCCCCGGCCGATTCCGGGCAGCCCGAGGGCGCGGCGCGGGGGCGCCACGCGGCCGAGCTCGCGGGCGTGGTGCCCGGCTTCGACGAGACGGCCGAGGCGGCCGAGGGCGAGAGGCCGGATGCTGATGGCTCGCGTCCCGTTCAAAACTAGAACGTGTTCTAGTTTTCTGTTAAGGTGGCGAGGCATGCAAGCGACCGCCTGGTTACCGACCTGGGAGAGCCGATGGAGCCTCGCCACGACCGCAGCGCCCACCGCCCGTCCCGGCGGGCTTTCCTCGGCGCTGCGGCCGCCGCGGGCGCGCTGGCCTGGGTGCCGGTCTTCCGCGCCACGCCCGCCAGCGCCCAGGCCACGTCGTCGCCGCCGACCAACTTCCCCTCCACGATCTCGGTCTACCAGCAGGCCTACCAGAACTGGTCAGGCATGATCGTGGTCGACGATGTATGGACCTGCGCTCCGACCTCGGCCGGCGAGGTCGTCACGCTCGCGAACTGGGCCCACGCCAACGGGTACCGGCTGCGCGCCAAGGGCATGTCCCATGGCTGGTCGCCGCTGGTGCTGCCGGAGGGCAGCACCAGCGCCGGGTACGTGCTGGTCGACACCACCCAGCACCTGACGAGCGCGACCATCTCGCCGGGGACGCCGGCCATGATCGCCGCGCAGGCCGGCATCACCATGAACAAGCTGACCTCCACGCTCGCCGCGGCCGGCTACGGCTTGTGCGCG
>DATCGA010000436.1:0-8694 GCA_036509215.1 Trebonia sp. | reverse complement strand
GAGCCATGGCTCGCGGACCGCGTCTGTCAGCAGGGTCAGTGGGAGCGGCCCGGCGACTGTCCGCACCACGGAGCCCATCACGTGCGGCGGCGGGCCGCCTGCGCCGAGCAGGAACGAGGGAAAGAACAGCGTCAGACCCACCGCCTGGGCCGAACGCGCCGACGGCAGCACCGAGCCGAGCAGGACGCCGATGGCCACGAAGCACACCGCGCCGACGGCGAGCGCGATCAGGACGCGCCATGCGCTGTGGACAGCGGGCAGTCCGTACACCGGTGCGGCCACCGCGAGCAGCAGCACGCAGGCAACCACCGTCGTCACCAACCCCACCGCGAGTTCGGCGATCGCGTACGACCAGCGCGGAAAGCCGGCCACCGCGAACCGCCGCAGCACCCCGCGCTCGCGGTAGGAGGCCAGGTGCACCGGCACCATGACCAGGCCGATCGCGCCGATCACCACGGTGAGGTAGGACGCCACGTACCAGTGGGCCGGGTTGGTGAAGTCGAACGCCCGGTCCGGCGTCGTGCCGAACGCCCCGCCGATGATCAGCATGGTCACGATCGGGAACACAAATACGAAGGTCAGCACCAGCGGGTCGCGCCGCATCAGCGTGAGCTCGGCCCGGATGAGCCGCGCAGTCTGGCTGTTCATTCCGCTGCTCCGATCAGCTCGATGGTTGCGTCCTCAAGGGTGGGAACGTGCACGCTCAGGTCGGCCGGTACCGACTCCCAGCGGACCAGGACGGCGCCGACATGCGCGATGATGCGCCGGTCCCCGCGCACCGTGATATGTGGACCGTCCTGATCGATCAGGCACACGCCGTCGAGCCGGCCGACCTCGTCCAGCAATCCCCGCGGCGGATCCGGCAGGCTGAACCCGATCGTCGCCGTGCCGCCATGCCTGACGACAAGCTCCGCCGGCGCCCCTGCGTCCACGACGCGGCCCTCGCGCATCACGGCCACCCAGCCGCACAGCGCTTCAGCCTCGTCCATTTCGTGGGTGACCAGCAGCACCGTGGTGCCGGCCTGGTGCAGCTGACGGATGGCGGCCCAGACATCACGGCGCGCTCTGGGATCCAGGCCCTGGGTCAGCTCGTCCAGGATCACCAGCCGAGGCCGGTTGAGCAGGGCGAGGACGAGGAACAGCCGCTGCCTCTCGCCGCCGCTCAGCGACGCGAACGCCGAGCGACGGCGCGCGGTCAGGCCGAACTGGTCCAGCAGCTCCGCGCCGTCGCGGCCATGCCGGGTGCGAAACAGCTCGACCGCCTCGAATACCCGCAGCCGGTCGGGCAGCGCCGAATCCTGCAGCTGGCTGCCCATGTGCGGGCGCAGCTGCCCGGCCTGGGTCACCGGGTCGAACCCGAGGACGCGCAGCCGCCCGGCATCCGGCCTGCGCAGTCCCTGAATGCACTCTACGGTCGTCGTCTTCCCGGCACCGTTGGCGCCGATCAATCCGACGATCTCTCCGGCGGGGACGTCGAGGTCCAGACCGTCCACCACCAAGCGGTTTCCGTACGTCTTGCGCAGCCCTCGCACGGTGACTACATCTGTGCTTTCCATGTCACCAATGCTCGCGACCGGCGGCCCGGCGCACATCGGCCCGCGAATAGACCCGGTCTCCACCCACGGTTAGAGCGCGGTTCGCCATACGCTCGACGGGTGAAGATCACAGTGCTCGGCGGCTGCGGTGCGTGGCCTACGGCGGACCAGGCCTGCAGCGGGTACCTGGTGGAGCACGCGGGTTTCCGCCTGGTGCTCGACCCGGGTTACGCCACACTTCCCCAACTGCTCAAGTACGCGGCCGCCGAGCAGGTGGATGCAGTGCTCATCACCCACGGCCACCCGGATCACTGCGCCGACCTGAATCCCTTGCTGAGGGCGCGGGCACTGGGGGCGGCCCCGCCGCCAGCCCTGCCGGTGCACACGCTACCGGGCGCCGTGGACCCCGTCCTGGCACTCGACAACCCGCGCATGCTGGCCGACGCCTACGAACTACGCGAATTCACCGCCGGACGCCGATTTGAGGTCGGCCCGTTCCAGGTCGACACCTGGGCGCTGCCGCACTGGGTGCCCAACGCGGGCATGAGGCTGACCGCCGGCGGCCGCGTGCTGGCGTATACCGGCGACACCGGGCCGAGCCCCGACATCGCCGTGATGGCCCGCGATGCCGACGTCCTGCTGGCCGAGGCCACTTTCCCCGACCACGAACTGCCTGCGGGTGATGCCCCGTACCTGTCGACCGCGCGTCAGGCGGGCGAGCATGCCGCCCGAGCCGACGCCGGGCGGCTCGTCCTCACCCACCTATGGCCGGGCACGGATCCGTCGGCTGCTCACACCGCCGCTCGGCGCGCCTACTCCGCCGACGTCGACATCGCCACGCCAGGGATGATCATTGAGCTGGGCTGACGCACCGGTGAACCGGCCGGCCTAGGAGACCTGCTCGCGGATCCAGGCGGACGCCAGCGTGGTCCAGATCGCGGATTCGCCCGCGCCCTCGGCCAGGCCGAGGCTGTGCGGACCGCGGGCGAACATGTGCACGGCGTGCGGAACCTGGTTGGCCGCCAGGGCGGAGCCGAGGCGGTAGGTGTGCTCGGGGAGGACGTAGGCGTCCTCGGCCGTGTGCCAGACGAAGAACGGCGGCGCCTCTGGCGTGACCAGCGCGTCGAGCGAGGTCGCCCGGCGCAGCTCCGGGCTGGCGTCCTCGCCGAGCAGGATCAGCCGGGCCGGACGGTAGGTCTCGGTCTCCATCGAGGTGATGGCGTAGCCGAGGACGGCGAACTGCACCGTCTGATCGGGTGCGGCCCCGGGCGCGAGGGCCGCCAGCCCGGCCAGATGGCCGCCGGCGGAGAACCCCATGAGGCCGATGCGCTGCGCGCCCTCGGCCCGCCGCTCTCGGATCTCGGTCCGCAGGGCGTCCAGCGGGGCCGGGTGGCGAACGTTGAGCGGATAGCGGAACACGCTCGCCTGCACGCCCATCCCGCCGAGCCACCGGGCTATCGGCTCGGCCTCGTGCGGGGCGTGCACGGCGTACCCGCCGCCGGGCAAGACGATCACGTGCGTGCCGGCAATAGGGCCGTTCGTTACCGTCATGCCTATCGAGTTCCCGCCCGCACCGCGCGCAACCCCCGCGGCTACGAGCCAGGCGCCCCGCTGGCCGCCAGCCGGTCGGGGTCAGCGGCGGCAGCCGGGACGGCCGCGGCGGGCCGGCTGATGCTGGCGGCCAGCACCGAGCCGATCAGGATCAGCGGGAAGCCGATCCCCATCCCTACCGTGAACTGCTCGTTGAGCAGCAGCAGGCCCAAGACGACGGCGATGGCCGGGTTCACGTAGGTGATGACGGTCGCCCGGGCCGGGCCGATCTCGGCGATCAGCGCGAAGAAGACAACGAACGCCAGCGCGGTGCAGACCAGGCCGAGCACCACGATCGAGGCAACGCCGGTGGCGGCCACGTGATGGGGCCAGTGGGTGAGCCCGTACGGCGCCCAGGCCACGGCCGACAGCAGCAGCGCCGCGCACACGACCGGGAAGCGGGGCAGGTCCGACAGGTGCCTGGCCATGATGATGGGCGCGGTCGCGTAGCCGATGACCGTCAGCCCGACCTCGACCAGGGCCAGCCCGGACAGACCGCCGAGGTCAAGCCCGACCAGCACCCCGACGCCGACCAGGCCGAGCAGCAGCCCCACCCAGCGGCGGGCGTCGACGTGATCACCGGTGCCGCCGACGCGTCCGGCCACGACGCCGACCAGCGGCACCGCGGCGATCAGCAGCCCGGTCAGCGAGCTCGGCAGGTGCTGCTCGGCGTTGCCGAGCAGCAGCCACGGGATCGCTATCTCCAGCACGGCGAACGCGACCAGCGGCTTCCAGCGCCGCAGCACCGGGCCGAACCCGCCTGCCCGCAGCGCCAGCGGCAGCAGCACGCCGCCGCCGATCACCGTGCGCAGGAACACCAGCGTGCCCGGCGACACGTCGCGCACCGCCACCCGGATCAGCAGGTAGGGGATCCCCCAGATGACGCACATCGCCGCAAACAGCGCCCACCCACGACGGCTCACGACGACTCCCATCGACAGCAGAACTCCAGGACCGGAAACACGAACGTAACAGCAGAAAAGAACCATGCACGCTTCCCGAAAATTGGCCTTATTTCCACCGCCGAATTGGCCCTCATCAGCGGCAACGAATGTCGTCTGGCATCGTTGGGACCATGACGCCCGACAACAAACGCCGCCCGGTGACCATCGACCGGACCAGCAACGGCCACTACACCGTTTCGAACGAACGCGGCGGCACGATCAGCGTCGGCAACGGCAGCGACGACACCTTCACCCCGGTCGAGCTGCTGCTCACCGCCATCGGCGCCTGCACCGCGATCGACGTCGACGTGCTGACCTCGCGCCGGGCCGAGCCCGACTCGTTCCGGGTCTCGGTCGCCGGCACCAAGGTCAAGGACGAGCAGCACGCCAACCGGCTGGCCGACATCGCGGTCACCTTCACCCTCAGATTTCCCGACGGCGAGGACGGCGACAAGGCCCGCGCGCTCCTGCCCGAGGCGCTGAAGATCTCGCACGAGCGCCTCTGCACGGTCAGCCGCACCGTGGAGCTGGGCACCCCGATCGGCTTCACCCTGGAATAGACCGCCGGCGCGGAGCTAGGCGAACGCGGGCGATGCCAGTGGCACCCCGCGACCGTTCGGGATAATTCTGATTGTGACTTCAGCGCGGGGCTGACCCGCTTGGCTTCCTCCCGGGCGACCGAGCGCCGGTGGACCGCGTCGGGGCCGTCGACGATCCGCAGCACCCGCGCCCACGCGTAGAAGTAGGCCAGGGGGAAGTCGTCGCTGACGCCCGCGCCGCCGAACACCTCGATGGCCCGGTCGATCACGGCGGTGGCGACGGCGGGGGCGGCGACCTTGATCGCCGCGATCTCGGTCCGCGCGCCCTTGGCGCCGTGGGCGTCGATCAGCCAGGCGGTCTTGAGCACGAGCAGGCGGGCCTGTTCGATCTCGATGCGCGACTGGGCGATGAGATCCTGCACGCCGCCCTGGTCGATGAGCGGCTGGCCGAACGCGACCCGCGACTTCGCCCGCTCGACCATCAGGGACAGCGCCCGCTCGGCCATGCCGATTGCGCGCATCGCGTGGTGGATGCGGCCGGGCCCGAGCCTGGCCTGGGCGATCATGAACCCGTCGCCCTCCCCCGCGAGCAGACTCGTCACCGGTACCCGCACGTTGTCGAAGGCGAGCTCGGAGTGGCCGTGCTGGTCCTGGTAGCCGAAGATGGGCAGGTGGCGGACGATGGTCAGCCCGGGGGCGTCCCTGGGGACCAGGATCATCGACTGCTGGCGGTGCGGAGGCGCGTCCGGGTCGGTCTTGCCCATCACGATGAACACCCGGCATCGCTCGTCGGCCGCCCCGGAGATCCACCACTTCCGCCCGTTGACGACGTAGTGGTCGCCGTCGCGCTCGATGCGGGTGGCGATGTTGGTCGCGTCCGAGCTCGCCACCTCGGGTTCTGTCATCGCGAAGGCCGACCTGATGGTGCCCTCGAGCAGCGGCTCGAGCCACTGCTCCTGCTGCTGCGGCGTCGCGAACAGGTGCAGCGTCTCCATGTTCCCGGTGTCGGGGGCCTGGCAGTTGATCGCCTCCGGCGCGATCACCGGGGACCAGCCGGAGATCTCCGCGACCGAGGCGTAGTCGACGTTGGCCAGCCCGGACACCGACGGCAGGAACAGGTTCCAGAGGCCGCGCCGCCTGGCCTCGGCCTTGAGGTCGTCCAGCACCGGCGGGTACTCGTGCTCGCCGTGGGCGGCCCGCCACTGCTGGTAGACCGGCTCGGCCGGCAGCACGCAGGTCCGCATGAAGTCCCACATCCGGTCGCAGGCGTCCTGCGCGGCCGGGGAGAGAGAGAAGTCCATCAGGTGTTCCTTTCTGCGGGCGCGGCCCGGCGCGGTGACTGCCAGGTCCGGTGCCAGCCGAGCCCCGCTTCGGCGGTGTCGCTCACGGCGCTGGTCAGGTCGCCGAAGTCCTGGCCGCCCATGGCGTCGGCGTTGACCCGCGCCTTGATGCCCTGCATGATCACCGCGAACTTGAAGTGCGCGAACGCGCGGAACCAGGCGAGGTCGTCGAGGGGGATCCCGGTGCGGTCCGACCACCGCTGCGCGATTTCGGTGCCGCTCGGGAACCCGGGCAGGCCGGGGATCGACGATACGATCGCCGGCGCGAGCCGCGAGCCCGACTCCCAGTAGAACAGGAACAGGCCGAGATCGGTGAGCGGGTCACCGAGGGACGACAGCTCCCAGTCGAGCACCGCGGCCAGCCGGCCAGGGTCGCTGGCGTCAACGATGCAGTTGTCGATCCGGTAGTCGCCGTGGGCGATTGCCGCTGCCGGACCGGCCGGGATGTTCGCCGCCAGCCGGCTCGCGAGTTCGTCGACGGCGGGCGCAGGCACGTCCGAGCTCGCTTCCCACTGAGCGCGCCAGCGGCGGATCTGCCGTTCGACGAAGCCGTTGGGACGACCGAAATCGGATAGGCCGACCGCCGCCGGGTCGATCGCGTGCAGTTCGGCCAGGCAGTCGGCGAGCGCGTGGCCCAGCGCCTTGCGCTCGACCCCGGCGGCGGCGAACCCGGCCGGCAGGGCGCTCCCCCGCAGGACCAGCCCGTCCACCTTGGCCATGACGTAACAGGGGACGCCCAGCAGGTCGCCGTCGTCGTACAGGATGACGTCGGGGACGGGCACGACCGTCTGAGCGAGCGCCCGCTGGACCCGGACCTCGCGGTTCATGTCGTGCGCGGTCGCCAGCACGGACCCGCTCGGCGGCCGCCGCAGGATCAGCTCGCCCGCCGGGCTGCGCAGCAGGTAGGTCAGGTTGGACTTGCCGCCGGTGATCAGCTCGGCCTCGACCTGCCGCCACCGGTCGTCCCCGGTCGCCCGGCTCAGCAGCGGGCCGAGCGCCTCGGTCCGGGTCAGCGACCTAGCGTCGCCCGCCGTGCTGGTCATCCCGCCTCCACTTGGCTAATGATCGTTAGCCTACACAGTCGGGGGGCCGCCGACCATCTGCGCGGCGAGGTTGGCGTAGGCGTAGGCGAGCGCGTCGATGTCGTACTCGCCGTCGGGGCGGTACCACGACGCCAGCCCCATGCCCATGTCCAGGATCGCGTACGACACCAGCCGGGCGTGCACGGTGGCGAAGTCGCCCGCCGCGCAGCCGCCTTCGATGATCGCCCGCAGCCCGTGCTCGTACGTCCGGCGCAGCTCGACCACCTGGGTGCGGGCAGGCTGGTCGAGGCTCTCGATCTCGCGGTTGCCGACCAGCGCGTCCTCGCGGTGGGTCGCGTGGTAGCGCACGTGGGCCTCGACCGCCCGGCGGAGCTGGACATCGGGCGAGCCGCCGGCCGCCACCGCCGCCCGCTGGCGCGCGATCAGCGACGTCATCGTCTCCACCATGATCTCGGCCAGCAGCTCCTGCTTGGAGGCGACGTGCTTGTACAGGCTCGGGCCGCGGATCCCGAGGGCGGCGCCGATGTCCATCATCGTCGTCAGCTGGTAGCCGCGCTCGGCGAACAGGTGCAGCGCGGCCGCCCTGACCGTCGCGCGGTTCACCGGCAGCCGACGCGGCTCGCGGCCGGCCGGCGTTTCGCCGGGGACCCGGTGCGCGCTCGTCACGCCTAGCAGACTACTGGCGGCGGCCGGTGCTTGACGTCCTCGGCCCCCGTCTCTAGGGTGGCTAACGACCGATAGCCGATGACGGCTGGCGACTGTGAGGTGACTGATCAGATGACCCGCACCGCCATGGTCACCGGGGCCAGCCGCGGCATTGGCCGGGCGATTGCCGGGCGACTGGCGGCCGAGGGCTGGGACCTGCTGGTGTCGGCCCGCGAGGGGCCCGGCCTGGACGATGCGGTGGCCGCGCTGGCGGATTCGCCCGCGGCCGGCGTCCGCGGCCTGGCCGCCGACATGAGCAACCCGGCCGACCTTGAGGCGCTCGCCCGGGCGCAGTACGACGGTCGCGGCGAACTCGACCTGCTGGTGCTCGCGGCCGGCGTCGGCTCCGGCGGCTGCATCGAGGGATACCCGCTGAACCGGCTTGACCTGCAGTTCGCGGTCAACGTGAGGGCGCCCTTCCACCTGGTGTCGCTGCTGCTTCCCGCGTTGCGGAAAGCGGCGGAGCGCAACCCGGAAGTCGGCGCGCGCATTGTCGCCATGAGCTCGATCACCGGGCAGGCGGCCGAGCCGGGCCTGGCCGCCTACGGCGCCACCAAGGCGGCCCTGACGCTGCTGTGCGAGACCATCACCAGCGAGGAGGGCGTGAACGGGGTGCTCGCAACCGCGATCGCGCCCGGCTACGTCGACACCGACATGGCCGCCTGGGTGCACGAATCGATCCCGCCCGACCAGATGATGAAAACATCCGACATCGCCGAGCTCACCCTGTCGCTCACCCGCCTGTCCCGCTGGGCGGCGGTGCCCGCCATCGTCATGACCAGACCGGGCCCGAACCTGCACCGCGCCTGACGAGTAGGCCGGCCGCGCGGCATTTCCGGTAAAGGGTGCCGACGCTGTTATTTGCCATGCCGCCACTGTGTATCGGCCCCAGGTGTTAAGTGTGGTTACACGTGAATTAATACTTGACACCACTGTTTCACCCGGCCTACGCTCACGGCAAGGCAGGCGGACAACCCACCCGCTACCAGGCATTTCAC
>DATCGA010000435.1:0-4215 GCA_036509215.1 Trebonia sp. | reverse complement strand
TACGGCCTGCGGAACGTGGACGAGGGCTTCGTTCCCGAGCTCTACGACGCCTCGGTGCTGACCACCAGGTTCTCGGTCTCCTCGGCCGACGCGCTCCGCCGGACCAGGGACTTCCTGTCCAAGGAGGGCATCTTCGCCGGCATCTCGGCCGGGTGCGCGCTGCACGCCGGGCTGGCGATGGCGGCCCAGGCGGTCAAGGCGAAGGAGCGGGCCGACATCGTCGTGCTGGTCGCCGACGGCGGCTGGAAGTACCTGTCCACCGGCGCCTACAGCGGCACCCTGGGCGATGCCGAGCAGAAGCTCGAAGGCCAGCTCTGGGCCTGAATTTCTCTCATGAGGCACACTGTGTTTCATGCGCCTTACTGTGGTGGGCTGTTCCGGGACCATCCCAGGCCCCGAGAGCGCGGCGTCCTGCTACCTGCTTGAGGCGGACGGATTCCGGCTGGTCGTCGACATGGGCAACGGCTCGCTGGGCGCGTTGCAGAGGCACGCGCCGCTGTTCGGCGTGGACGCCGTCGCGCTGAGCCACCTGCACGCCGACCACTGCGTCGACCTGTACTCCTACGCGGTCGCCCGGACCTACGCCCCGGCCGGGCCGCAGCCGCCGATCCCGGTCTACGGGCCGGCCGGCACCCGCGAGCGGATCGGCCTCATCCACGCGCCCGACGGGGACGAGGGGCTGACCAAGCGGTTCACGTTCGAGACGCTGGCGCCCGGCTCGATGCGGATCGGGCCGTTCGACGTGACCCTGGCCCACGTGAACCACCCGGTCGAGACGTTCGGCTTCCGGTTCGCGCACGGCGGCCGGACGCTCGCCTACACCGGCGACACCGGGGAGACGGACGCGGTGGCCGGGCTGGCCGGCGGCGCCGACGTGTTCCTGTCCGAGGCGGCGTTCGTCGACGGGCCCCGGGTGCCTCCCGGCATTCACCTGACCGCCCGCCAGGCGGCCGGCTACGCCTCCCGGGCCGGCGCGGGGCGGCTGGTCCTCACCCACCTGCCGCCGTGGAACGACCCGGACGCGGCCCGCGAGGAGGCGGCGGCGTCCTTCGACGGGCCCGTCGACGTGGCCGTCAGCGGACAGGTTATCGACCTGTCCGGGCCCGCGGTTGCCTCGGGCGGGCTCAGCCGCGCCCCCGGTAGGGTTGGCTCATGACACGTCCAGACGGAAGGGCCGCGGATGCGCTGCGGCCGGTGCGGATTACCCGGGGATGGCTCGACCACGCCGAAGGCTCGGTGCTCGTGGAGTTCGGCAAGACGCGGGTGCTCTGCGCCGCCAGCGTCACCGAGGAGGTGCCGAGGTGGCGGCGGGGGAGCGGCCTCGGCTGGGTGACGGCGGAGTACGCGATGCTGCCGCGCGCGACCAACACCAGGAACGACCGGGAGTCGGTCAAGGGGCGCCTGGGCGGCCGCACGCACGAGATCTCCCGGCTGGTCGGCCGGTCGCTGCGCGCGGCGGTTGACTACAAGGCGCTCGGCGAGAACACGATCGTCATCGACTGCGACGTGCTGCAGGCCGACGGCGGCACCAGGACGGCCGCCGTCACCGGCGGGTACGTGGCCCTCGCGGACGCGATCGACTGGCTCCGCAAGCGCGGCAAGCTGAAGGGCAGCCCGCTGGTCGCCTCGGTCGCGGCGGTCTCGGTCGGGATCGTGGCCGGAGAGCCCCGGCTCGACCTGTGCTACGAGGAGGACTCGGCGGCGGAGACCGACATGAACGTGGTCTGCACCGGCACCGGGGACTTCGTCGAGATCCAGGGCACGGCCGAGCGCGAGCCGTTCTCCCGCGCGATGCTCGGCAGCCTGCTCGACCTCGGGACGGCCGGCTGCGCCGAGCTGACCCGGCTGCAAGTCGAGGCCCTGGGCGGCGACCCGGTCGGCCGCGGCAAGACCAGTGGCTGACGGCACCCGGCGGGTCGTGCTGGCGACGCGGAACGCGGGCAAGATCGCGGAGCTCAGCCGCATCCTGGCCGACGTCGGCGGCGGGGTCGAGATCGTCGGCCTCGAGTCATTCCCCGACGCGCCCGACGTGCCAGAGACCGGCCTCACGTTCGCCGACAACGCGCTGCTGAAGGCGCGCGCGATCGCCGACTGCACCGGGCTGCCGGCCGTCGCCGACGACTCCGGCCTGGCCGCCGACGCGCTGCACGGCATGCCCGGCGTGCTCTCGGCCCGCTGGGCGGGCAAGCACGGCGACGACGTCGCCAACCTGGAGCTGCTGCTCGGCCAGCTCGCGGACGTGAGCGAGCGCGGCGCCGCCTTCGTCTGCGTCGCCGCGCTGGTCCTCCCGGGCGGCAGCGGGGAGTGGAGCGCGACGGGCGTGCTGGCCGGGACCCTGACCCGCGCCAAGCGCGGGAGCAACGGCTTTGGCTACGACCCGATCTTCGTCCCCGAGGGGCTGCCGGTCACGACGGCCGAGCTCGCGCCGGCCGAGAAGGACGCGATCAGCCACCGCGGCCGCGCCTTCCGCGCCATCGCCCCGCTCATCGCCGCCCGCGCCTAGCGGCCGGGGCCGGCGGCCGGGCTAGCCGACGCTGCCGAGCGCGTCGCTCGGCAGCGGAGCGGTCTGGTCGGCGGCCGGCACCTGGATGCTAACCGGCTGGTTGAGTGAGCTGATCGAGACCGTGATGACCTCGGTCACGGCGGTGCCGCTCTCGGTCATGACGGCCTTCCGCATCACCCGCTGCCCGTCCACCCAGACGGTGAACGTCGCGGTGGTCAGGCCGGCCGCGGTGATCTCCTTCTGCATCGCGGACCTGGCGCTGCCGGTGAGGTACTGCATTCCCTTGCTGAGGGAGACGGTCCCGGTGTACTCGGTCACCGCGGCGCCGTCGATGGTCCCGGTCCCGACCTTGCGCACCCCGGTCGCGCCGGTGAGCAGCTGGGACTCGTTGAGCGGGCTGCTGCTCGTCGCCTGGCTGAAGAGCTGGCCGAGGTTGATCCCGCTGCTCTTGCTCACGGCCGAGACCGGG
Source organism: Trebonia sp. (assembly GCA_036509215.1). Lineage (GTDB taxonomy): Bacteria > Actinomycetota > Actinomycetes > Streptosporangiales > Streptosporangiaceae > Trebonia. The sequence continues at coordinate 1,243 of DATCGA010000435.1, read as the reverse complement.
ACGACCAGCCAGGGCTTGCCCGTGTGCAGCTCCTGGCTGAGGAGCGACCACTTCAGGTAGATATTGCTCGGCGTGACGACCTCGGCCAGGCCGCCCGGCAGCGACTGGCCGGCCGCGCTGAGCGTGCCGATCTGCACCTCGGCCAGCAGCGAGGGGCGCAACCGCTCGGCCATCGCCGCCGTCATGGAGACGTTCCCGCTGCTGGCCGCGCCGGGCTTGGCGGTCACCCGCAGGCTCATGGTCCCGGTGAAGGAGCTCGCGCCGCCGGTGGTCTTGGCGGCCAGCTGAACGGCGTCCAGGGGGCTGGACGCGGCCGCCGCGCTAGGGCCCGTTCCCGTCGCGGCGGTCCCCGAGCCGGCCGCGGCGCAGCCGGCCAGGGCCGCCGCCGCGATTGCCGTGAGCCCGGCTGCGTAAAGCGGTGTTCGAGCAGTGCGTGCACGCATCAAAGCCTCCACAGTCCGACCCAGTCACGCGACCCCGTCGCCCACCGCTACCCTATTCGGCGTCGCAAAACATTGCATAGAAACGAGCCCGCCGTCATGCGATAGCGTATGGGCGGAAACCCACGATGGGAGGGAGGCCCAGTGGCCGGAGCACGGCTTGAGCCAGGCGACCAGGCACCCGACTTCACGCTGCCGGACGCCGACGGCAACCCGGTCTCGCTGTCGTCGCTGCGCGGGCAGCGGGTGATCGTCTACTTCTACCCGGCCGCGCTCACCCCCGGCTGCACCAAGCAGGCGTGCGACTTCACCGCCGCGATGCCCGACTTCGGCAAGCTCGGGCTGGCGGTGCTCGGCATCTCCCCGGACGCCCCGGCCAAGCTGGCCAAGTTCCGGGAGAAGGAGCAGATCACCTTCCCGCTCCTGTCCGACCAGGACAAGTCGGTGCTGACCGCGTACGGCGCCTACGGCGAGAAGATGAACTACGGCAAGACGATCATGGGCGTGATCCGCTCCACCTTCGTCGTCGACGCCGACGGCAAGATCGAGAAGGCCCTCTACGCCGTCAAGGCGACCGGCCATGTCGACCGGCTCCGCAAGGATCTGGGAGTATAGAAAAGCAGCGCGCGGGCGTGGCGAAATGGCAGACGCGGCAGGTTTAGGTCCTGTTGGTGGAGACACCGTGGGGGTTCAAGTCCCTTCGCCCGCACCTTTACCTTCCGGGGAGACGGCACCCCACCCCCCGACCCCACCCCCCACCCCCCGACCCCAGCTCACCTCAAAGCCGGTCTCACGAACTCCAT
>DATCGA010000434.1:0-13471 GCA_036509215.1 Trebonia sp. | reverse complement strand
CCACGTCCGCCCGGACCGACCCCCCGGCCAGCTCACCGCCCAGTTCCGCGAGCGCCTGGTCCAGGCCGCCGTCTTCCGCGGCCGCGACGATCAGCACCGGCAGGTCGCGTACGCCGCGCAGGTCCGCGCTGGGCGCGAAGGTCTCCGCCCGTGACTTGGCTGCTGGCACCCACAGCCGGGCCGAGTTCCCGTCGGCCAGCAGCGCGTCCAGGCGCTTGGCCACCGCCGGGTCGCACGCCGTGAGCAGCTCCGAGGTGAAGGCGTTCTCCTCCGGGCCGCCGAGCGCGATCCGGAAGTCGGGCAGGTTGGAGTCCACGTCCACCGACCCGTAGCGGGGACCAGACGCGCGCGAGGTCGTCGCGGTGACGCCCGCCCCCGCCAGCCGGGAGACGAGGTCCCTCACGATCGGCCGCCGTTCGTCCGGCACCACGTCGGGGGTGATCACCTCGGCCACCCCGAGCGCCACCGGTACCTCGCCCGACGACGCGTCGAGCACCGCCCGGGCGACCGCGCCGAGCCCGAACCAGTGATTGGCCGGGTTGTCGAGCGTCCACCAGTGCTGCGCGACATCGGCCTCGGGCGCGCCGAACGGCCGCCCGATTACCGCCGTCGCCGTCTGGTAGACCGGCAGCCCGCCGGGCACCTGGGCGGGGAACCGCACCCGGAGCAGGTGGTCCCGGCCGATCGAGCCGGACACGTGGGTGCGGAACTCGACCCGGTCCGCCCCGTCCCACAGAAGCGTCTCGGCCGTGATCGTCAGATCGCCGAGCTGGTACCGGGCGACCAGCCGGGACCCGACGGGGGAGCGCTCCGCCGTTACCCGCGCGGCGACCGACGACGAGCTGACGCCGGGGCCCTTCGGCGACAGGTGCCACGGGCCTTCGCCCCAGCGCGGATGCTGCTCGTACTCCTCCTGCAGCACCAGGTCGTTGCCGGGCCCGCCGAGCAGGTTGCGGCCCGTGCGCCGGTCGATGACCGACGTCAGCGAGCCGCCGCAGGCCGGATCGGCGGTCACCGAGAACGCGTCGTTGGAGATCGTGAGCCCGTCGGACTGCTCCCAGTCGCAAACCCGGGCCAGCTCCGCCCCGTCGCCGTCGCCGTCGGCGTCGCTGACGCCCGCGGTGGCGGTGACGCGGCCGGCCGTGGCCGCTGCCGTCGCGGGCGGCGCGGGGCTGGCGGGCTCCTCGTCGTTCTCGTCCGGCATCGGCGTGGCGCGCAGCGGGTAGCGCAGGAACCCGAGCGGGGGCAGGCCGGCCGCCCGGAACGTCAGCGTCACCTCGGCCAGCGACCCGTCGTCGTGCCACCGGGTCCCCTCGGCCAGCGCGGGCAGCGGACGGCCGGAGACCGCGTCGAGGACCGTCAGCCACAGCGTGCCTGGCGCGTCGAGCGGGACGGTGACCGTCGCCATCCCGTCCCGCGGCCGGGCCAGCCCGTTGGCCACCGTCACCGCCAGTCCGGCGCCGTCGGCAGCCCCGTCGGTGGACGTTGCGGTCAGGAACGCGATCGCGCCCCGGCGCGCCTCGTCGCCGCGCTGCCAGGCCTCCCGCCACCCCGCTAGCAGGTCCAGGTACACCTGGTCGGACTCGGTGCCGGTGATCGCGTCGTGGTGCGCGCCGTAGGCGAGCTGCCGCCACGCCTTGTCGAGCGATTCGGCCGGGTAGGGCGCGCCGGCCAGCCAGGCCAGGGTCGACAGCCGCTCGCCCTCGAGGACCGCGGTCTCGCCCGCCCGCGCGGCCAGCTTGGTGTCGGCGTAGGAGACGTCCTTGCCGGTGTACACCGGGTTCATGTCCCGGGTCTGCGGCATGATCCAGTACCGCGACGGCGCCGCCTCGGAAGCCGCGCGCACCGCCCCGAAGAACTCCCGAGGCACGGCCGGGACGAAGCGCGGCCACACGTACCGCTTGGCCCACTCGCGCCCCACGTCGGTCACCCACCGGGCCGGGATCACGTGGTCGGACCCCACCGGCAGCATCACGTTCGGCGTCGCCGCCATCGTCGCCAGCGAGCTGAACTGGGTGTGCGCCGCCGCCAGGGCGGCCTCCAGGTCGGCCGCGGTGTGCAGGGTCCAGCCGGCGCCGTAGTGGTTGGCCATGTAGGCGGTCAGCAGCCCCGACCCATCGGGGGAGAGCCACTCGAACTCGGCCGGGAACTGCATCCGGGTGTTCTCGTCCGGGCCCCACTGGTGGAACGGGCCGCGCGCCCACGACGACGAGGTCAGCCCCGCCCCCGCCATCAGCCCGGGGAACCCCGGATCGAAGCCGAACGCGTCCAGCATCCAGGCCGACCCGACCTCAGCGCCGAGCACCCCGCGCTGGAACCCCATCCCGTAGACCGCGTTCCTGATCGTCGTCTCCGCGCCGGTCAGGTTGGTGTTCGGCTCGTTGTAGGTACCCCCGACGAGCTCCACCCGCCCGTCGGCCAGCAGCGACCGCAGGTACGCGCGGTCCTGTGGGAACGCGTCGAAGTGCGGCTTCAGGTAGTCGACCTCGGCCAGCACGAACTTGTAGTCCGGATCCCTGCGCGCCTTCTCCAGGTGCAGCCGGACCAGCTCGAACGCGGTCCGCACATCCGGCAGCGCCCCGTCCTCGTCCGGCAGCACCAGCCGCGCCTCGGTGAACTGCCCCTGGGTGTTCCACCAGACCGGGTCGTAGTGGAAGTGCGACACCATCCACATCGTCCACCCCGTCTCGGCCGCGGTGATGGTCGCGTCGGAGGCGACTCGCCCCCCGGCCGTCTCGCAGATCACGGTGACCGGCAGCGTGACCCCGGCCGGCCCGGTTACGGCCACGCTCACGTCGCAGCGGCGGCTTTCCCCCGGCTCGCCCAGGGTCACCTCGGTCGGCGTCGCCGTCTCAACCGACCCGCCGGCCACCCGCACCGAGACCGTCGCGCCGGCCTCTCCCGCCTCGGTCGCCGCCACGCCGACCCGCACGACCTGCAGTGGCCGGGCGGTGGTCCCGGTGAACAAATCGGTCGATTCGACCTCAGTGATCCGCATACCCCCATCGTCCCACGACCCCCCGCCCGCTCGCCCGCACAGCTAGGTCATCCGCACGAAACGAATCTGTCGGCGGTGGCCGCGAACTCCTCGGAAGACTCCTTCCGAAATGAGCCTTCCGAGGAACTTGTCAAAAGAACCGTTTCGAGCGTAGTGTTTCGAAACGTGACTTCCGAACCAACGAACCAGCCGGCCCCGCCGTCCGAGACGGACCAGCGCGAGGGGGTGAGCATCACCGACCCGACCGTGATGCGGGCCCTCGCGCACCCGGTCCGGATGGCGCTGATCGAGCTCTTGGGCGTGCGCCCCACGCTGACCGCGACCCAGGCCAGCGAGGCGCTCGGCGAGTCGCCCGCGAACTGCGCGTTCCACCTGCGGACGCTGGCCAAGTACGGCTTCGTCGAGGAGGCGGGCGGCGGGCGCGGCCGGGAGCGGCCGTGGCGGGCCTCGACCAGGTCCCTTCGCATCAGGCTCCGGTCGTCGGACCTGGAAAGCGAGCAGGCGCGGGTGGCGGCGGGCGCGCTCGAGCAGGTCTGGTACGACCGCTGGTTCGCCCGGATTAGGACGGTCTTCGTGAACCGGCGCTGGTCCTCCGAGTGGGAGGGCGCGGCCGGGTCGTCGCAGACCCTGACCTTCCTCACGCCGGAGGAACTGCGCGGGGTGCGGGACGAGATCGACGTGATCATCAGCCGGCATCTCGACGAGCGCCGGCTGGACCCGTCCAAGCGGCCGGCCGGCGCGATGCCGGTCGAAATCGTCTCCTTCGCCTACCCCCGCCAAGACCTGGCCGCCGAGCTGGCAGCGGACGGCAACGACAACGGCGACCCCACCGCCGCACCATCTCAAGATATATCTTGACCCGATCATCAAGACGCGATACATCTTAAGTACCCAGTACCCGGTACCACCACAAGGAGCGATCATCATGAACCCGGAACTGACCAACAGCCTGGTCGCCGAGCACACCCGCGAGCTCGCCGCCCAGGCCGACGCGCACCGCGCGGCGGCGATCGCGATCCCCCGGCAGCGCTCGCGCCGCCGCCTCGCCCCCGGCTATCACGTCAGCTGGAGCCGGGTCAGCCTGGCGCTGTCCGAGGGCGGCCGCCCCCGCACCTCCTGGGCCATCGTCATCTCCGGGACCCGCTCCCGCTGACCGCGCTCGTGACCCATTCCGGGGCCGGGCGCCGCTTGCCCGCGTACGATGCAATCGTTCGCAGCCGCCGCGGCGTGGCCGAGGATTCGATGGGCATCGGAGGGCCAGGGCATGACGGAAAGCAATGTGATAGCTGCCGCCGAGGGGGCATCGGCGGCGGGCCGGGTTTGGTCGGCCTTTATCGGCGGGTCCTGGGCGGGCCGGTCGGAAACCGGGGACTCGTTCATCGTCGATGAACCAGCCACCGGCGCGCCGCTTGCTGTCGTGGCGGCCTCGGACGCGGCGGTCACCGCGGCGGCGGTCGCGGACGCGCGGCGTGCCTACGAGCAGGAGTGGCGGCGGACCACGCCACGGGAGCGGTCGGCCTACCTGCGGGCGGTGGCGGCGGTGATCCGCGACCACGCGGAGGAGCTGGCCGAGCTTGAAGCGCGTGAGGTCGGCAAGCCGCGGCGGGACGCGCTGCGGTTTGACGTTTCCTACGCTTCATCGGCGTTCGACTATTACGCCGGCCTGGCCGAGACGCTGCACGGCGAGGTCATCGATTCCGGGCCGATCGAGGCGCGGGTCAAGTACGAGCCCTACGGGGTGGTCGCCGCGATCCTGCCCTTCAACTGGCCTCCGCTGCACTTCAGCAAGAAGACCGCCCCGGCCATCGCCGCGGGCAACACGGTCGTGATCAAGCCGGGCGAGCAGGCCCCGCTGGCCGTGCTGCGGCTGGTGGAGCTGGTCAGCGAGGTCCTACCGCCCGGCGTGGTGAACGCGGTGACCGGGCCGGCCGCCGGGCCCGCCTTGACCGCGAACCCGATGGTGGAGCGGATCACGTTCACCGGCGCGACGAGCACCGGCCGAGCGGTGCTGCGCGCGGCGGCCGAGAACCTCACCTACGCGACCATGGAACTCGGCGGCAAGAACGCGCTCATCGTGCTCGACGACGCGGACATGGACACCGCGGTCAGCGTCGCGATCGAGGGCATGTTCTACAACCAGGGAGAGGCGTGCACGTCGACGGCCCGGCTGCTCGTGCACAGCTCCAGGCACGACGAGTTCCTGGCCCGATTCTGCGCCGCCGCCGAGAGCCTCGTCGTCGGCGACGGCCTGGATCCGCGGACCGACATCGGCGCCATGGTCGACTCCAAGCAGCAGGAGCGCGTGCTCGGCTATCTGCGCCGCGGCCTCGATGAGGGCGCCCGCCTCGCCGCCCAGGGACGCCTGCCGGACGATCCGCGGCTGGCCGGCGGGTTCTTCGTCCCGCCGACCGTCCTCGCGGGCGTAACCCCAGGCATGACGGTCGCGCAGGAGGAGATCTTCGGGCCAGTCGCCTGCGTCATGAGGTACGACACCGAGGACGAGGCGGTCGCCATCGCGAACGGCACCGCCTACGGGCTGACCTGCGCGCTCATCACCCAGGACCACTTCCGTGCGAGCCGCCTGGCCGACCGGCTTGAGGCAGGCATGGTCTTCGTCAACAACTACATGCGCCGTGCCTTCCTGGGCACGCCGTTCGGCGGCGTCAAGGGCAGCGGCTTCGGGCGCGAGAACGCGGCCGAGACGCTGCGCGAGTTCGTCCGCGCGAAGAACATCCGGTATCCCTCGGGCAGGGAGCCGGTTCCGGTCTGGCCGCCGCGGGACTGACCGACGCCGGCCCCCGGGCCTCGCAGGCAATCGTCATCTTCGGAGACCCGCCCCGGCCGGCCGCAGGGTGGATACTGTGAGTTAGGGCGCGGACTACGTTCCACCAGGTGCGCGCCCAGGTAGGACTCCCTCGGATCCACGCGAGCACCTGGAGCACGATGGCCCACAAAGACCGGCCCGCAACGCTGCGGGATGTGGCCTCGGCGGCCGGGGTGCACCCGGCTACCGCCTCGCGCGCGCTCAACCTGGGGACCAGGCTTCTGGTCAGCGAGGAGACCGCGCAGCGGGTGACCGAGGCCGCCGAGCGGCTCGGCTACCGGCCCAACTCGGTGGCGCGGTCGCTGCGCACCCGGCGCTCGCACACGATCGGGGTACTCATCCCCGACCTCAACAACCCGCTGTTCCCGCCGATCATCCGCGGCATCGAGGACCGGCTGGCCGCGCACGGCTACGTCGCGCTGATCGGCAACACCGACGCCGACCCGGGCAAGGAGCGGCTGGTTTTCGACCAGATGCGGGCCCGGCACGTGGACGGGTTCGTGCTCGCCACCGCGACGCTGAACAGCCCGATCCTGGCCGAGGCGGCCGAGGCCGAGCTGCCGGTGGTGCTAATGAACAGAATCGCACAGGACTATCCGTTCTCCTCTGTCTCGGTCGATAACGAGCAGGGCGTGCGCGCGGCCGTCGCGCACCTGTTCTCGCTCGGGCACACGCGGATCGGCCACATCGCCGGCCCGCAGGACGTCTCCACCGGCGCGGCCCGCCTCCGCGGTTTCCAGGAGGGGATGAGCGCGCATGGGCTCGCGGCCGCCGAGGCCGACATCGCCTACGCGTCCGGCTACACCGTCGAGGAGGGGCTGCGCTGCGGCCGGGAGCTGCTCGAGGGCGGCGGCGACCTGACCGCGCTGGTGGCGGCCAACGACATGCTCGCGATCGGCTGCTACGGCGCGCTCGACCAGCTCGCGCTGCGCTGCCCGGATGACGTGTCGGTGATCGGCTTCAACGACATGCGGTTCGTCGACCGGCTACGCCCGCCGCTGTCCACCGTCCGGTTCCCGCACTACCAGGTCGGCACCGAGGCCGCGCGGCTGCTGATCGAGCGGATCGAGGGCGGCGAGGGCCCGGTGAAAATCCTCTTCCTCGCGCCCGAGCTGGTTGCCCGGGGCTCGACGGCCGCCCTCGAGCGGTCCGGCGCGGTCCCGCTCCGTCCCGCCGCGCGACGCCGCAGCCATTAATCAGACATTTGTAAACACTGCACACAGTCACCAGCATGACCAGCGGGATCACAGCTGACCTGGAGACTTGTTCATTGATGTTTGGAAACTTAGTCACCGTCTGCATCAGCAGTCACATCTGCTCGGCTACGGTCCTTAAGTAACGAATTGGACATCCCCTGTACAAACCCCTCCGAGCTGGTGCAATCTCTTGTGCAAACGATTGTTGTCCTGGCGTGCCGCAGCGTTGCGGGCGGTGCTCCGGTGGCGATCGGGGTCTGGTGGTCATTTCGACCTCTGGTCACGGTGCCGTACAGATGGTGGCATTTATCGGACGCGACGCGGAAACCGCCGGTATACCCCTAAAGGTGGGCACGCGGAGTTATCCATGTGCTCGTTTCCGAAGATTTTCCGAAGAATCCTGAGCGATGAGGAAGGAGGAACCGGGCGTGAGCGCCAACCTCCCCTGGTTCTCCAAGAACGCTGTCACGCTAGGCGCCGTAGCCGCGCTCTCCGTCGGCGTTCTTGCCGCATGCAGCGGCAATGGCAGCAGCACCACCACGAGCAGTAGCTCCACCGCGAGCGCTTCAACGGCGGCGAGCGCCGGGTCGAAGACGCCGATCAAGGTCGGCATCTCGCTCTCCCTCACCGGCGACTTCCAGGCCGACGGTGTGGCGTTCGATCAGGGCTACAAGCTCTGGGCCAAGGACGTGAACGCGGCCGGCGGCATCATGGGCCGGCCGGTCGACCTGGTCGTCCTGAACGACAACAGCTCGGCGACCCAGGTGGTCACCAACTACGACACGCTGATCAGCGCCGATCACGTGGACCTGACCTTCGGCCCGTTCTCGTCGCTGCTGACGACTCCGGCGTCGGCGGTGGCGGCCCGCTACGGGTACGCGTTCATCGAGGGCGCCGGTGGCGCGCCGACCGTCTTCGACACGCAGTCCAACCAGGCAGACCACAACACTTTCGACGTGTCGCTGCCGATCGCGGACGAGATGCTGCCGTTCATCAACTACATCAAGTCGCTGCCTGCCAGCGAGCTGAAGGGCCTGACGGCCTCCTACCCGATGGCCCAGGACCCGTTCGCCGACCCGCCGGTGCAGCTCGCCCAGTCCGAGCTGGCTGCCGCCGGGGTGAAGACGGTCTACTCGAACGTCTTCCCGGCTGAGCCGTCGGACTATCAGTCGCAGGCGGGCATCGTGGCCGGGAAGCACGCGTCCATCGTGGTCCTCGGCTCCACCGACGTCCCCACCGTGCAGGCGTTCATGAAGGTGTTCCAGCAGCAGAACTACACGCCGAAGCTGTTCATCGCGGCATCTGGCCCCGACCAGGGCGCGGCGTTCACCAAGGCGGTCGGCGCGGGCAACGCCGCCGGGATGATGGTGCCCAACGGCTGGTACCCGGGGTTCAACGACGCGGCCAGCAAGAAGATGGTCGCCGAGTACGTCGCGCAGTACGGCGGCAACGCCTCCAGCGTCAACGCGGACGTGGCCGAGGCGTACGCGGTCGGCCAGGTCGCCGCGGCGGCCATCGTCAACAACAACGGCGTCGTCGACAACGCCTCGATCATCAAGTACCTGCACAGCGGCGTTACCATCCCCACCGTGCAGGGCAACGTGCTGTTCAACTCCCTCGGCGAGAACACGTCGGCCGACGCCTTCACCTTCCAGTGGGACGCGACCGGGACGAACTTCGTCCAGGTGCTGCCCGTCGGCAAGCCGGGGACCCAGCCGATCATCGCAACCAAGCCGGCATGGTCCGGCCCGGTCGGCTGACCAGCCGGCTGATCCTTCTAAATCCCAGTTAGCGCTGGGACGTTCAACCCGACCAGGACGGAGTGGTTTATGGCGCAGGAGATATTGCAGGCCGTCATCACCGGTATACTCGTGGGCGGCGTCTACGCCCTGATGGCGGTAGGCCTTACCCTGATCTTCGGCGTGCTCGACATCATCAACATCGCCCAGGGTGTCCTGGTCATCCTGGGCGCCTACCTCAGCTACGCGCTGTCCACCAAGGCGCACATCGACCTGTTCGTGGGGCTGTTGATCACGATCCCGTTGATGTTCATCATCGGCGTGGTGATCCACTGGGCGTTCATCAGACGGCTGCGCGGCACCGAGAGGACCGCGATGACGCTGCTCGTCACCTACGCGGTCGCGCTGATCATCGAGGGCATCCTCTACAAGATCTACGGCGCCGACAACCTGGCGCTCAACGCCTCCTACACGGCGACGAGCGTGCACATCTTCGGCTTCTACCTGCCGTGGATCTACATCTACGGGTTTATCCTCGCGATCGGCCTGGTGGCGGCGATTTACCTGCTGCTCTACCGCTCCAAGTTCGGGCGAAGCGTACGGGCCACCATGCAGGATGAGACCGCCGCCCGGCTCATCGGCATCGATGTGAACCGGGTGGCGGCGCTGACCTTCGGGATCGGCGTGGCGGTGACCGCTGCGGGCGGCATGGTGTACGGCGCGACCAACGCGTTCAATAGCAACAGCGGCTACGACCTGATCTCGCGGCTGCTGGCCATCATCATCCTCGGCGGCTTGGGCAGCGTCGGCGGGGCGATGTTCGCGTCGATATTCATGATCACCGTGGAGTCAGTCGTGACCATCTGGTACCCGACCTGGGCGATCGTCGTCTTCTACGCCGCGCTCGTCGTGGTCCTGCTGGTCAAGCCGACCGGCTTCTTCGGTCGGAAGGAGGTGCGCGCGCAGTGAGCAAGGAACGCAGGCGGCAGGGTGCCGCGCTGGAGCTGGGAAGCGTGCCCAAGGTCGGCGCGCTGCTGGCCCTGATCGCGATCGCGATCGCCTTCCCGCAGGTCCTCACCAACCCCGCGGTCACCAACTACGGCGTGCTGGCGATGATCTTCGTCACCGCGGCGACCGCATGGAACATCTTCTCCGGCAACAGCGGCTACATCTCGCTCGGCCAGGCGGTGTTCTTCGGCAGCGGCGCCTACACGATGGGCATCGCGGCGCGTGACTGGCACCTCGCCGGCACCACGGTCTTCGCCCTGCTCCCGCTCTCCATGGCGGTGGGGGCGGCCATCGCGGTCCCGTTCGGGCTGATCGCCCTCCGGGTCAGGCGGCACACGTTCATCGTGGTCACGATCGCCGTATTCTTCATCTTCCAGCTCATCGCGTTCAACCTCGCCTCCGTCACCGGCGGGTCGAGCGGCCTTGGCTCCCCGTTCCTGAACTGGCCCGGGCAGACCTACAACACGCCCTTCTACTACATCGCGCTTGCCTTCGCGGCCGGGTCGATCGCCATCGCCTGGGCGGTCAGGCGGTCGCGGTTCGGCCTCCAGCTCCGTGCGATCAGGGACGACGAGGACCGGGCGCGGGGCCTCGGCGTCAAGGCCATGAAGGTGAAGCTGTCCGCGTTCGTGATTTCCGGCGCGATTACCGCCGGGATCGGCGCGGTCTGGTTCTTCTACCTCAACCAGGTCGAGCCGCAGACCGGGTACGACCCGATCTTCGACCTCACCCTGGTGCTGATGGCGTTCCTCGGCGGCTACGGGTCGATCTCGGGGCCGGTGCTCGGCGCGCTGATCATCGAGCCGCTGACGCTCTGGCTGAACACCCAGCCGCAGTTCAGCGGCGGCGCGTGGGCCGAGATCCTGCTCGGCGCGATCTTCCTCATTGTGGTGCTCTTCATGCCGCGCGGCATCATCCCGACTGGCGGCGAGCTGATCACGAAGATCCGCACCCGAGGCAGGGCCGCGATCGTCCCCGCGACTACGACCACCGGCCCCCCGGCCGGCGCCCCGCCCGCTTCGAGGTCCGTCAGCCCAGGAGGTGCCCGGTGACCGCGCTGCTGCGCACAGACGGCATTATGAAGGCCTACGGTGGCGTCCAGGCGCTGAACGGCGCGTCGATCTCGGTCGACGAGGGGACCGTGGCCGGCCTGATCGGGCCGAACGGCTCGGGCAAGACCTCGCTGTTCAACGTGATCACCGGCTACCAGCAGCCCGACGCGGGCGAGGTCTGGTTCGGCAACAGGGCGATCACCAACCTCGCCCCCGACAAGGTGTTCGCCGCTGGCATCGGCCGGACCTTCCAGCTCACGCGGATCTTCGCCCGGCTCACCGTGCTCGAGAACATGCTGGTCGCGGCGCAGGTCAAGGAGAAGCCGAAGAACCTGCTGGCGCGGTTCGGCCTTGACGCCTGGACCCACCAGCGGCGGCGCGCGCAGGAGCTGCTCGAGTTCGTCGGCATCGAGCAGCACGCGAGCGTCCTCGCGGGCTCGCTCTCCTACGGTCAGCGTAAGCTGCTCGAGCTTGCCTACGTGCTCGTCGCCGACCCGGCGGTCATCCTGCTCGACGAGCCGGCCGGCGGGGTGAACCCGACGCTGATCAACCACATCGCGGACCGCATCCGCCAGCTCAACGCCGAGCAGGGCACGACGTTCCTGCTGGTCGAGCACAACATGGAGTTCGTCATGGGGCTCTGCTCGACCATCACCGTGCTCGAATCGGGCACGGACGTCGTGAGCGGCCCGCCGGACATCGTCCGGACCGACAAGCGCGTGCTCGACGCCTATCTCGGCGTGGACTTGGAGGAGGAGCCCCGATGACCACTCCGGCAACCGAGCCGTCCCTCGTCATGGAGGGAGTCACCGCCGGGTACGGCGGTGGCGACGTGCTCCGCGACCTCTCGTTCACGGTGCCGGCGGGCGCCATCACCTGCGTGGTGGGGCCCAACGGCGCGGGCAAGTCAACGGTGATGCGGGTGATCAGCGGCCTGCTCAGGCCCCGTCTTGGCACGGTGACGCTGCGCGGGGAGAAGCTGAACGGCAAGTCGCCCAGGCAGATACTCAAGATGGGCGTCGTGCAGGTCCCGCAGAACCACAGCCTGTTCAAGGACATGACCGTCAGGGAGAACATCGACCTCGGCGGGTACATGATCTCGGACCGGGCGGCGGTGGCCAAGCGGATCGATGCCGTCTACGACCTGTTCCCTCAGGTCAAGGGGTGGGCGCAGATGAAGGCCGGGTCGCTCTCCGGCGGCCAGCAGCGGCTGGTCGAGTTCGCCCGCGCGCTGATGCTCGACCCGGTGCTCATCCTGCTCGACGAGCCGTCGATGGGGTTGTCCCCGATGGTGCTCAGGTCGGTGTTCGACGCCGCCAGGCAGATGAACGCCAACGGCGCGACCGTGCTGCTGGTCGAGCAGAACGCCCGCGCCGGGCTGAAGCTCGCGCAGCACGGGGTCGTCATGGAGAACGGCACCGTGCGGCTGGCCGGCACCGGCCGCGAGGTGCTCGAGCACCCGGAGATCGGCGAGCTCTACCTCGGCGGCGCGGTCAAGAGGCAGTAGCCGAGCCTCAGTGGCGCAGCGCCACCGTCAGGCCGTCGCCGATCGGGAGCATGACGAGCTCCACCCGGTCGTCGGCGGCGGCCAGATCGTTCATCGCCCGCACCGCGATCACCGAGGGGTTGTCGTTGCCCGCGTCGAGCACGCGGCCGTGCGAGAACGTGTTGTCCGCCATGATCACGCCGCCCGGCCGGACCCGCGGCACCAGCTCGGTCCAGTACTTCGGATAGGACAGCTTGTCCGCGTCGATGAACGCGACGTCGAACTGTTCCTGCGCGGGCAGCGCCCGGATCGTGTCGAGCGCACCGCCGAGGCGCAGCTCGATCCGGTCGGTGAGCCCGGCCTTCTCCCAGTACTTGCGGGCGACCGAGGTCCACTCCTGGCTGACGTCGCAGCACAGCAGGCTGCCGCCGTCGGCCAGGCCGCGGGCGAGGCAGATCGACGAGTAGCCGGTGAACGTGCCCACCTCGATCGCGGTCCGGGCGCGGGCGAGCCGGGTCAGCAGCGTCAGCAAGGTGCCGAGCTCCGGCGCGACCTGCAGGCCGACCTCGTTCGGGTACCGATCCGCCGTCTCCGTGGCCAGTTCCCGCAGCACAGCGTCGGGCGGGGTGGAGTGCGCGGTCAGGTACGCGTTGAGGTGGAGGCTGATCTGCTCGCTGCGCCGTGTCATGGCACCAATCTAGTACGGCGCCCCGCGCTATTAGAGCAGCCCGCCTGTCAGCGAATGGCAACTCTATGATCACTAGTCGGTATAAGACCGATATTTCACCGATAGCGGCACTAGAGTTACTCCAACACCGCCCGAATGATGTCGCGGGGGGCGGTATGGCGCTGGGTCTCGGTCGCATCCGGCTCGGCAGTAAATACAGCGACGCGCAAGAGGTTCGCTTTCCAGCGAGGACACTGACTAATGGGAACCCATGGTGCTACGGGCACGCGAGTGCGTGCCCTCCCGCCCGGCAGCAATGCCGTTTCATCGACTTTCGTCAATCTTACCAGGCGACGGCCACTGAACCTATCCGGCTGGCCGGTGGCGCGCCGGCTGTTCGCGGTTATCGTGGCCGCGCTGCTGATGGGCGTGATCTTCGGCGGGCTGCGGGTGGCGGACGCCGAGGGCAGCGCCGCGCAGTTCTCCCAGGTTTCGCGGCTC